>CALFCG010000332.1 GCA_937951315.1 uncultured cyanobacterium | reverse complement strand
GAGAGATGATGTTGTACATCGATTATTAATCCTGAGGCGAATGTCAGATACAAGAACTCAGCTTGCGGAAGAACTTGCAGATATTGAATGGCGTGACATCATCCCCCATTCACAGCGAGATGCGGTCATTGTGGTCACATCTTCGCTCGATATCTTGGATGTGGGTATGGCGTTGGCGAATGATGAGGTCCAGGCTGTTCAGCATTGGATTAGCGAGCAGCTGATTTATAAGCCCTCTCAGGAGGAACTCAGTGATTGGAATGGTCAACCCGGTAAAACCTTTAGTGCGCTGATTGTCCAACCCTTTGTTTTGATCGAAGCATCATGAAGCTCAAGGTCATCCGGCTTGATGAACAGGCCCAATTGCCCCAGTATGCCCATGCAGATGATGCCGGCTTAGATCTGTTCTCGGTTGTGGAAGACACGTTAGAGCCTGGGGACTCAAAGTTGATTCGGACGGGGGTTGCGATCGCACTTCCCCCCGACACTGAGGCTCAAGTTCGGCCTCGCAGTGGCCTAGCGTTGAAGCACGGTATTACGGTCTTGAACACGCCGGGCACGATTGATGCTGGGTATCGTGGCGAAATCGGTGTGATTTTGATTAACCACAGTCAGCAAGCTTTTTCGATTCCTGTGGGTATGAAAATTGCCCAGATGGTGGTTGCACCTGTGATGCGTGTGACGGTTCAAGAGGTTAAGCAGCTTGACGATACGACCCGAGGGGAGGGGGGCTTCGGTTCCACTGGGCAGTAAACTCGAAAGTGTACTTTTCAAAATCACAGGATCAACAGGGGGAGACGGAAGGCTCTATGGCTAAATTTAATCTGAACGGCATTGCTGCATTGTGGTTCGCTGGGATGATGGTTGCGATCGCAACCCCCATTTCTCTCACATCCTCTGCAGCGCATGCCAACGAACTCACCGAAGTGTTTGCAGACCCTAGCATTTCTGCAACCTTAAAACTCAAAGACCTGGACGAGACCTGGAAACGCCTCCAAATTACGCAAGATTCTTCAGCGCTTTCAGCCTCCATGTTTTTTGGGGTGTCGAGTTTGGTTCAGTCATCACTGCGAACCGACGTTTACTATACCCAAGGCAAAATCGTTACTATTGGTAAACAAAGATATCTTGTTGTCTATCGCCCTGACAGCAAGAATATTAACTTCTTGAAATTTATGACATTGCAGTCAAGGCGCAATCAGAATCCAGAATCTCTGATCAAAGCATTGACACCAGAGAGTACCTTAACGTTATCTTTATTCAATCTCAGTACCCTGGATGGCCTCAAAGATATTCAGCCCTTTAATTTGCAAAAAGAAATAGAAGAATCGAAAGACGCCATACCGCCAGAGCCGAAAAGGAAAGAATCCTCAACTCCTGAGAGTCCTGCGGGGGCTGACGCTGCTCCCTCTGTTGAATAGGATGTCTTCTGATTCTGTGCAGCGATCGGTCATGTTGGCATCCTTGAGGCTGTAAGCTAATCACCCTAGCTGGGGCGAATAAGCTAGCTTGGTATAGTAGCATTTACCTAACAATCCAAGAGAAGAAGTCAGTATCCCTATGCAACCGACCGATCCTGAACAATTTACTGAAAAGGCATGGGACGCCATTTTCCAGTCTCAAGATGTTCTTGATCGCTTTGACACCACCTGTCTAGAAGTTGAGCATCTTGCGATTGCACTCTTAGAAGAAGACGAAATTTCAGGAACGCTTTCAGAGCATTTGGGGGCAGACCCAGAGTTCATGCTGATGCAGTTCAATGAGTTTGCCAACCGTCCACAACGTGGTTTAGAAGATGACTATATCAACTATGTGCATAGTGGCCGTTGGCTAGAGCGCCTGTTGGATCGTGCTGATGCCACCCGCGAAGATCTAACTGAGCACCGGATTTCAGTGGATCATCTTTTGCTCGCGCTGGTGGATGATCCGCGCATCGGTAAGTCTGTTTTCCGCGATCAAGGCTTGGCTCGTATAGATCTAGAACAAGCGATTGAGAGAATGCGCAGTCCGCAGCCGGAGATTGCAACCTCCGAAGAGATGGGGGAGCTGACGGCAGAACCGGCTAAAAAACAAAAGGCAGAACCCGAAGTTAAGCCCCTAGAAAAATACGGACGTGATCTGACTGCGTTAGCGAGAGAAGGCTTCCTAGATCCCGTCATTGGTCGCGACGAAGAGATTCGACGGGTCGTACAGGTGCTCTCTCGACGCCTAAAAAATAACCCCGTTCTCATTGGAGAACCCGGTGTTGGTAAAACTGCAATTGCCGAGGGGTTAGCCCAACGGATTGTCAATGGTGATGTGCCTGAATCTCTGAAAAATCGTCAGCTCATCAGCCTTGATATGGGCAGCCTTGTGGCAGGAGCTAAGTATCGAGGGGAATTTGAAGAACGGCTTAAGTCTGTTCTGCATGAAGTTACTCACTCTGACGGTCAAGTCGTTCTATTTATCGATGAACTGCATACCGTTGTCTCCAGTGGGGGCGGATCCAGCAAGATGGATGCGGGAAATTTACTCAAGCCAATGCTCTCGCGAGGAGAGTTACGGTGCATTGGAGCCACAACCCTTGATGAATATCGAGTCAGTATAGAAAAAGATGCCGCCCTAGAGCGTCGCTTTCAGCAAGTTTATATTGGTCAACCTAGCATTGAAGATACGATTTCAATTTTGCGAGGTCTAAAAGATCGCTACGAAGTCCACCATAATGTCCGGATTACCGATTCTGCCCTAGTCTCGGCTGCCACGTTGTCGAGTCGCTATATCTCAGATCGATTCCTGCCTGACAAAGCGATTGACTTGGTGGACGAAGCCGCTGCTAAGCTCAAGGTCGAGATGACCTCTAAACCCGTTGAACTGGAAGCGGTTGAGCGACGTTTGATGCAGCTTGAAATGGAGCGCGTCTCTCTGCAGGAAGAGACCGACCACGACTCTCAAGATCGCCTACAAAGCCTTGAAGCAGATCTTGCCCGCATCAAAGAGGAATACCAGACCCTGAATGGCCAATGGGAATCGGAGAAAGGTATTCTCGATAAAATTCAAAATATCAAGGCAGACATTGAACGTGCCAACATCGAGCTGCAACAGGCCAAGCGAGACTATGATCATGAGACCGCTGCCCAGCTTGAGTTTGGGAAAATAGCCGTTTTACAGGGACAGCTTGAAGCTTCAGAATCAACCCTCACGCAGGCTCAAAATAGCGGTTCTTCTATGTTGAGAGAAGATGTGACTGCAGAGGATATCGCTGAGATCGTTTCCAAATGGACCGGTATTCCGGTAAACCGTTTGCTGGAATCTGAGCGTAAGAAATTACTTGAACTGGAGCAATACATTCATCAGCAAGTGGTTGGCCAACAGGAAGCGGTGGCTGCTGTTTCTGCTGCAATCCGTCGTGCCCGTGCGGGCATGCAGGATCCGCAGAGGCCAATTGGTTCCTTTCTATTTTTGGGACCAACTGGGGTGGGTAAGACCGAATTAGCTCGTGCTTTAGCACAGCTTCTGTTTGATACCGAAGATGCTTTGGTCCGTATTGATATGTCCGAATATATGGAGAAACATGCTGTTTCACGTCTGGTGGGATCCTCTCCTGGGTATGTGGGCTATGAAGAAGGGGGACAGCTTTCAGAAGCCATTCGACGACGGCCTTATTCTGTGGTGCTGCTGGATGAGGTGGAAAAGGCGCATCCAGAGATCTTTAATGTTTTGCTACAGGTGCTTGATGATGGCCGGATTACGGACTCCCAAGGACATAATGTGGACTTCCGAAATACTGTCATTGTGATGACCAGCAACATTGGCAGCGACCATATCTTAGATGTAGCGGGTGATGATTCCAGGTATGGAGAGATGCGAGAGCGGGTGATGGGGGCTTTGAAATCCCACTTCCGGCCTGAATTTTTGAATCGAATTGACGATACGATTCTGTTCCATGCCCTTGATCGGGAGCAGCTTCGTCAGATTGTGAATATCCAAATGCGGCGAGTTGATGAACGGTTGGCAGAGCAAAAGCTGTCTATTCAGTTTTCTGAGGCTGCCCTTGAGCATGTTGTCGAGGCTGGCTATGACCCTGTTTATGGTGCACGGCCATTGAAACGTGCGATTCAGCGAGAGCTAGAAAATCCTATCTCGGTCAAAATTTTGGAGAGTACGTTCTCTCCAGGAGATACCATCTTGGTTGATTGGACTGAGTCTGAAGGATTGACCTTTGCAACTCAGCAAAAGTCTTCGGTGATCGTTCCAGAACCCACTACAGATGACGCTCAGCGCTTGACTGAGCATGCTGCTTAACCAAATATCTAAAGGTTCTACTGGCTTTGCTAAGGAACCTTAAACTTGAGGCTTCTGCGGATGACAGGAATTCTACAAACAAAACGATCGCGACATCTGCCTCTAATTCCTAGAATTAAATCCCTGCTAATGCTGCTTTGAGTCCATCCCGCACACTTTCTTGCTCAATTGCAGTCAATTCGGGAAACATGGGCAGTGATAAAACCTCATGAGAGGCCTGTTCTGAATGGGGAAGCTGGCCAGGAAGATATCCCAGTGCAGTGTAGACCGGTTGTAAGTGCAGCGGTAAGGGATAGTAGACCATTGAAGCAATCTCAATATTGCGAAGATATTGGCGGATGAGATCGCGTCTTTCCCCTGGTGCTTCAGTTTGTTTCGCATTGGTGATGCGAATCGTGTATTGATTCCATACTGATGTTGCATTTGGTGCAGTTGTGGGCAGAGAAATTCCAGGGATGTTTTCTAAGAGATCCCCATAGCGTTCAGCGACAGACTGCCTTTGCTGGTTCCATCGATCAAGGTATTGCAGTTTAACCGAGAGAATTGCTGCCTGTAGGCTGTCGAGACGACTATTGATGCCCACAGTCTCATAGGTATAACCTTCACGGCGGCCATGATCTCTGAGCAATAGAATCTGCGTTCTAATCTCAGGGTCATTGGTTGTAACCGCTCCTCCATCGCCACAGGCACCGAGATTTTTGGTGGGGTAGAAGCTAAAACAGCCTACGTGACCCAGACTGCCGATGGCTTGCTCTTTCCAGGTTGCACCTACGGCTTGGGCACAGTCTTCAATAATGTAGAGATTATGAGTGGCGGCAATCGACTGTAGATCACTCATGGCAGCCGCTTGACCAAACAAGTGCACTGGAATGATGGCCCGTGACTGTGGTGTGATAGCCGCCTCTAGTCGATCTGTGTCTAAATTGAAGGTCTTGGGATCAATATCGATAAAAACAGGAGTTGCCCCCACCCGACTAATGACCTCTGCCGTGGCAATGAAGGTGAAAGGGCTCGTGATCACCTCATCCCCTGGGCCGATTTTAAGTGCACGGAGCGCTAAATAGAGGGCGTCAGTCCCTGAGTTACAGGAGATGCAATGGTGGGTGCCAATATATTGGGCAAACTGTTGTTCAAAGTTGGTGACGGCTGTTCCACCAACGTAATTTCCTGAGGCTAGTACTGACGCAACGGCAGCGCTGATTTCAGGCTGAATCGCAGTAAACTGGCGCTCTAGATCAAGAGGCGGAATTTTGGGCACGAACGAGTTTTTCTAGAGATGAAATCAGCCTATCACCTTATCCTGGCTCTCTTTGAAGAGATCTAAGAGAACTTTAAACGACACCGATGCTGATGTTGTTGTTCAGTGATGCCTTGCAGAATAAAAATAGTCATCTCGAAGACAGCAACAGGCTGACTGAAAGTGCATCATACAAAACGGGCCTGTCAGTCTTTATTCATACTTGCCCTGTTGAATACCATCATGAGGACTCACCGTACAAAGATTGTGGCGACTATTGGTCCCGCGAGTCAGTCTCCTGAAGTCCTGAGGGAGATGGTTTGTGCAGGGATGACAGTGGCGCGTCTCAACTTTTCTCACGGGAGTTATGATGACCATGCCCGAACCGTGGAACTGTTGCGATCGCTATCCCAGGATCTAGATACCCCTATCACCCTTTTGCAAGATCTGCAGGGGCCAAAAATCCGGGTGGGTCAGTTGGAGAATTCTATCGAACTGATTGCGGGTGAAAAATTAACGCTGTACCCTCTGAATGACTTTCAGAGGCAGCCCTACAGTATTGCCATTGACTATCCTCATTTGGCTGCAGAAGCTCAGATCGGCGCGCAAATTCTGCTGGATGACGGTCTTTTAGAGTTGAAGATTGAAGCGATTTCTGGAGCTGCCGTTATCTGTCAAATTATTGAAGGGGGATGGCTCAAGAGTCGAAAAGGCATTAACCTGCCCAATTTAGCGCTGCGGCTTCCCTCCCTCACTGAAAAAGATCTACAGGATCTAGAGTTTGGGGTTGCTCAAGGTGTTGATTGGGTCTCCCTTAGCTTTGTCCGTCGCCCGGATGATATTCAGCATCTTAAGCAAGTGCTGAAGGAGATAGGGGCTCCGTCGAAGCCTGTGATTGCCAAAATAGAGAAACCTCAGGCCATTGAAAATCTTGAAGCCATTGTAGAAGTGTGTGATGGCGTTATGGTGGCGCGTGGGGATCTCGGAGTCGAGATGCGTCCCGAAAAGGTGCCCCGGCTGCAAAAGCAGATTATACAGCTCTGTAACCGGCGTGGTATTCCTGTGATTACGGCAACGCAGATGTTAGAGAGTATGATCAGTAGCCCTCGCCCCACGCGGGCGGAGGTGAGTGATGTCGCGAACGCCATTATTGATGGCACTGATGCGGTGATGCTGTCCGGAGAGTCTGCCGTGGGGAAGTTCCCGGCAAAGGCTGTGGAGATGCTGGCCCGAATTGCAGCAGATGTGGAAGTGGATGCCCAGTTTATCAACTACCCACCGGCTGACAGTGATGTTACCCATGCCCTGAGCGAAGCACTGAATACCCTAGATAAAGCGCTAGACCTTTGCTGTATTGTTGCTGTAACCACCACTGGCTACACAGCAATGCTGGCTGCTGCGGAACGTTTAAAGGCTCCTGTCATTGCTTTGACGCCGCAGTTAGAGGTTTATCATCGCCTCAATCTGCTGTGGGGAGTGCAGCCCCTCTACTGGCAGCAGCCCATGGAACCGGTTGAAACGTTAATTGAGCAGATTCAAACGTGTCTGTTAGAGCGCCAGTTAGCGGTCGTCGGTGACACCGTTTTGATTCTCGGAGGCATTCCCGCTCGTGCTCACGGAACCAATTTCTTGAAGATCCATCGGATTGATGACCATGAAAATCGCAGTCTTTAGCAGTAAGTCCTACGATCGCAACTTTCTTGAAGCGGCCAATACCGATCATGAATTTGTCTTTTTCGAGCCCCGCCTCACTGCAGTGACCGCTCCTCTTGCTGCTGGTTTTGAGACTGTCTGTGTCTTTATTAATGATCAGCTTCAGGCGAATACACTGCGACAGCTTGCCGCTCAGGGCACTCGACTCATTGCCTTGCGGTCTGCGGGCTTTAATAACGTAGACTTGGCGGTTGCTGTAGAGCTAGGATTGACTGTTGTGCGAGTCCCTGCTTACTCTCCCTATGCGGTCGCAGAACATGCGGTGGGACTGATCTTGATGCTCAATCGTAAGCTCAATCGTGCTTACAATCGGGTGCGCGAAGATAACTTTGCCCTGGAAGGATTGCTGGGGTTCGACCTTCATGGTGCAACGGTGGGGATTGTGGGCACCGGCAAAATCGGCTTCTGTTTTGCCCACATCATGCATGGTTTTGGCTGTCGTTTGTTGGCTTACGATGTCTACCAAAATCCTGAATGTCTTAAGTTAGGTGTGCAATATGTCTCACTCCCGGAACTGCTGTCGTCTGCTGATGTGGTCTCTTTGCATTGTCCCCTCTCACCTGAGACGCATCATCTCATTAATGCTGAGACGATTGGACAGCTCAAGCCTGGGATGATGCTGATTAATACCAGTCGTGGTGGCCTTGTTGATACTGCCGCTGTGATTGGAGGGATTAAGTCAGGCCAGATTGGATATCTGGGCATCGATGTCTATGAGCAGGAAGCAGAGCTATTTTTTGAAGATTTGTCCGATACCATTATTCAAGATGACACCTTTCAACTGTTGCAGTCCTTCCCGAATGTTGTGATTACGGCCCACCAAGCTTTTTTTACTCGGGAGGCGCTAAGAAACATCGCTGAAACAACAATCGGCAATATCTCTGATTTTGAAGCAGGCCGCCCCTGCACTAATCAGATAAAGATTAAATAAAAGAAAATCGGGATGGCAGGATTTGAACCTACGACATCCTGCTCCCAAAGCAGGCGCGCTACCAAGCTGCGCTACATCCCGTAACTTAGATATCCTATCACAGGGTTATGGGTAAGATGCAGTTTATTGAATCGTTTTGATGTACTGTCTGGCTAAATTGATTTCTCCGAGGTAGGGCCTGAAGGATTTGACGTATTTGGTGCATCCTAAGGGTGTCTCTATTCTGAAAGTTCTACCACGTAGGAGATGTCTCTGAGCTGCCAAATCAGCAGTCTGCGTTACTCACGCCGTTGGGTGGCGATAGGACCAAGAGATTATGTGTTTCCGACTGTCTTGTGTCGCTGAGCTACAGAAAAATTCCATCTTCTTCGTCTGTTCGCAGCGGGGGAGCATCACCGAATTCTATTCTTTGACTGGGCATGGGTAGCTTCTCGTCAGTATTTGTCCCTGCGGGTGGGTCGCCAATTTCGACGTTTT
>CALFCG010000331.1 GCA_937951315.1 uncultured cyanobacterium | reverse complement strand
CCAAGGATAGTTTGGTATCCCTGGGGCAATTGCTGAATCACATGATCTGCACCGGAGAGCATGGCGGCAGTCTTAATCGCATCTTCATCGGACAGGGAAATATTCCCTAGTCCAATATTTTCCCGAGCCGTCAAGTGATATTGCACATAGTCTTGAAATACAGGACTGATATGGCGGTGCCATTCCCCCACATCGAAGGCTCTGAGATCAATACCATCTAGGGCAATCCGGCCCTCCGACGGATCATACAAACGACAGAGCAGCTTCACCAGCGTCGTTTTACCACAGCCATTTTCTCCCACCAGGGCAATGGTCTCTTTAGGACGAATCGTAAGACTCACGTTCCGGAGCGCCTGTCGAGCGGTTTTAGGGTACTGAAAACTAACATTTTCTAAGGTAATCCCATACAGGAGAGGAGAAGGAACAGCCTGCGGCTGAGCCGGAATGGGCAAGCGAGATTCTAGAGCTAAGAATTCCCGAAAGTTCTCAATAAAGAGGTTATCTTCATAGAGATCAGCTAGCGCTTGCAAAACCGACCGCATTGCATTTTGCCCCCGCTGAAAGGCCTGGTGATACAACACCAGATCGCCTAGCTTTAGGGTGCCCTGAATCGTTTGATAAATGATAAAGGCATAGGCCAAAAACACCACTCCACTGGTCATCAGCTGGGTGCTGGCAAACCAAACAAAGCGACGGAACACCAGCCTTAACTTCTCCCGGTATAGGCGCTGGCGAATGTGACGAAACCGCTGGCTCAAAAATTGACTGAGACCAAACAGCCGCAGCTCTTTTGCGGCTGAATCAGATGTCAAAAGCCACCCCAAATAGTCCGCCTGCCGCTCTAGTGACGTTCGGCTCCGCTGCCAGCGATACAAAACCTGGGCATATCTCATTTTCACGAACATGGCCGGCAGAGCTGCTGCCAACAGAACGCCAATCAGTCCCGGATGGAGTGATAACAGTAGTCCCACCATCGCCAGCAAAGAAATCCCGTTTTGACCGATCTGTACGAGGTTGTCCAGAATATCAACCGGCCGATAGGGGGCTTCTTCTTCCGCTCGCTCTAAAATGTCGTGATATTCAGGGTCTTCGTAATATCCCAGATCCAACGTCGCAGCTTGGGTGTGGAGTAAGCCTTGGGTATAGTCGGTCAAACGCTGTCGCTGGGCTGTATTAACCATCTCAGCGACAGCCACACAGAGGTTTGTAACCAACAGAACCCCAGTATAGAGTCCCACCAGCAATAAAGCCTGATTCCAAATCACACTGTTATCGGCCCCTGTCACGCTGCCGGTCACAGTATCCACAATCAGCTTGGTGAGATAAAGAGAGGCAAGGGGCAAGAGCCCCTGAATAATGACAAGAATCAGGCGACCGAGGGTCCAACTCGGAGAACTTTGCCAGACCAACTGGGTGGCGGTCTTGAGGGCATCAATTTGGGCACGGAGCGAATGAAGCAGTGAACCCACCAGCATTACAAATTAGGAGCAGTCGCCGACAAGCATCAAACACTTGTCAAAGCTGAGTCAGCAAGATGTGATTCAACTAAATCCACAATATCGGATACTGCGTCTAAGTCATATTGCCGACTTAAGTAGCAGATGGGCACATGCTTCACCAACTGGGTAAACTGCGCGAAATGCTTCGCATGATTCGTGGCCTGGAACATGGCATCACCGAAGCGGGTGCAATACCAATTCGGCAACAGCTCCATCAAGGCGTCTTGGCCAGTCAAAACTTCCAGCTCTAAGGTGGGTCCTTCCCCCAAAAGATAGATACATTGCAGCGGTAAAGGCTGGAGGGAAAACTGGTCGTGATAGTGATGAGAGCGCTTCTCTAAATGCGGATGAAGACGCGGCATGGTCTCAGGATTATCGCCCAGGCACTGCGCCGATTCAGGCCATAGTTTGAGCTGCGGGTAACCCGGTAGCACCAGAGGCGGCTCATCCATCTGAAGCGCGGTGACGTCATCCGTCAACACCTGGTGCCCTCGAAGCTGAAAGGCTCCTGCCGTTGTAGACTTACCCTGACCACTATCCCCGAGAAATGCGATCGCAACTCCATTCACGGCCACAGTACTTGCATGAAGCACCAGCAAACTTCGCTGGTGCAACAGCAAACCCAGCGCGGCTCCCAATAAGTAAAGACGAATAACTCCTTCATCTGCACCGGGCAACGGATCAATAATTATTTCTCGCCCCCCTTGCACCCGGAAAGCTCCCGCATTCTCCCAGAAAAGGTCGGCAACCTGCTCAGTAATATGGCAGGTACATTCTGAATTAGTCGGCACCATCGAGGGTAGAGACAGCTTGCCCCACCGGATGACGATATCTGCATCGCCCGCTCCAGGGGTTAATTCCGGCAAATGAAGGTCAGACTGCAGAGTAAGACCGTAGGCAGAATAAATAGACATTAATCGTAGTGTACGAATTACGCTGAAAATCTCTCACCCCTGAGACCGGAGCCTCGAGCAAGAGAAAAGATCTTGACAGACGACAACGCGGCGCAAAGCACCGCGTCATCAACGTTCCTTACTTCCAGAGACTCTACAGAGGACAAGCCAACCAGCCGCAAAGCTAATTTGATGCTCTTTAATAAGTCACTGCAAGCGCTAGAAAAAGAATGGAGCGATTAGGAACCACTACCTAGAGGATGCTTATACTTCGCTCGCTTGTAGAAAGTGCGACGCGCATGACTACGGCGACGACGGCGACGACCGTATCCCTTAGTGATTTCCTCGACAGAACCGTGAACAGCCAAAGCTGGGGATATATATGTTTTCTTTTGCTGCATCATTCATCTCCTAGAAAAGTGCATACTAACTGCCAAAAAAAGCTGGCTCAACCCGCTATCAAGGCCATGGATTACTCATCAGCAAATCAGGACTATTGCGTAGCCAGACCTGCAACGCTATTCCTCTGGCAGTCTCCCGTCAGAAGGAACACAGCAAGTCAGGATATATCCCAACCCTGTTGAAATTTTTGCCCTAAAGTGAAATAGACATAGATCCACTCATAAGCAGAAACTGCTTGTGATTCTCCTACCCAAAAAAAATTAAGACCCTGCTTGTACCCCCCAAGCAGATAAGTCTTCTATTGGGTCACCCCTTGATACCGAATCAAAATTCACAAATTTTTTTAATTTATGAATTTAGCTAATTATTATTTTGTAGACTTACTCTATCAGATTATAACTGCCAAGTTCAAAGACCGCAATGTTTTCTTAACGATCTTACAAGAGATCAAGGTCAATTGCTGAATCTATAATGGAGCTAGAACCCATACCAGGAGATTCCTTAGTGCTGCAACTCCTTCATCCTGAAACTTGGCAAGATTGGACGATGGTTATCGGCTTCAGCAGTCTCTTTGTTCTGATTGTTTGGCGCGTGTTAATGACAAAACCACAGTAGAAGCAATAGACCTAGAATGAGGGAATCGCCATTCACAGGAACCTCATTTTGCCCATGACCGTTGTGACTTCACACCCGTCCTCCACCGAGGACACTCTTACTAAGGACGTCCAGCAAACCACGCTCTCCAACGGTCTCACTGTACTTACAAAAGAAGTCCACACCGCTCCTGTGGTTAGTGTTCAGGTATGGTACCGGGTCGGGGCGCGCAATGAGAAGCCTGGCTTCAGCGGCATTGCCCACCAGCTTGAGCACCTCTTGTTTAAGGGCACACACCAACGCCCCATCCAATTTGGCCGCCTGTTCAGTGCCCTCGGCAGTGACTCTAACGCCTTTACGAGCTACGACATGACCGCCTATTTTGGCACGGTGAGCCGCGATAAATTGGAAGCACTGCTCGTGCTTGAAGCCGACCGCATGCGCAATGCTCGAATAGATGCTGAGCAGTTAAGCAGTGAACAGCGGGTCGTTATTTCTGAGCTACAGGGCTATGAAAATAGTCCGGAGTACCGTTTGGGCAAAGCCGTCATGCAGCGCGCATTTCCCCATCATCCCTATGGCCTATCGGTGGGGGGCACAAAGGCAGATGTGGAGCAATTCACCGCCCCTCAGGTCAAGGATTACTACGATCACTTTTACTGTCCCAGTAACGCTGTATTGGTGATTACAGGTGATTTTGACACAGCCCCGACCCTAAGGATGGTGGAACAAGCCTTCGGTGACTTTGCCGCCTCGACCGTTGAACCTGTGATTTCAGAACCTCTGGAGGCACAAGGACAGGGCAATCCTGACCCCATTCTGCTCCGCGAACCCGGCAGTACGTCTCTGTTAGAAGCGGTCTATCCCTTGCCCAATGTGCATCACCCTGATGTGCCAGCCCTGGATATTATGGACAGCATTCTGTCAGCAGGCCGAAATTCACGCTTTTACCAAGCCCTGATTGAGTCCGGTTTAGCAAGCTATGTGAGTGCCTATGCCGTGGCATTGATGGAGCCAGGTTGGTACAACATTTCGGTTGTGGCCGCGCCAGACCAGGATCTCGCAACATTAGATCGCGTCCTGCAGAAGACAATTGCAGAGGTACAGCAACAGCCTGTCAGTTCAGAAGAACTGCAGCGGGCGAAAGTACAGCTCAAGGCGAGTCTCATTCTCAGCAATAGAGAGGTGGATCATCAAGCGAGCCAGTTGGCCTATAACCAGATTGTTTCCGGTGACTATCGCTATAGCGATCACTATCTCGCCCGCCTTGAGACAGTCACGGTCGAAGATGTCCAACGAGTAGCAGCAAAATACTTGCAGACGACCCAGCGGACATCGGGCTGGTTTGAACCCTCTCAGCTGACCGATCAGCCCTTCACCGGCAGTGCAGCCACCCAAACGGCGGAAGACTTTAGTCCCAGTGAGCCCGTTGACCCGGCGTTAGTGGCCCAATACTTGCCACCTCTGCCCGCCACGACAGTGTCAAAGACACAGGCGCTGCCTGAGAAGGTCATCCTTTCCAATGGTCTCAGGGTCCTGTTGCTAGAGGACCACAGTTCACCCACAGTGACGCTAAGTGGCTATATTCAGGCAGGCAATAGTTTTGATTTGCAATCTCCGGGCCTGGCTGGCCTCACAGCAGATAATTTACTCAGCGGTACCCAGACAAAGGATGCCCTCACCCTTGCCAAAGCGCTGGAGGACTGCGGAGCAGGGCTAGACTTCACCGCTTTTAGAGAGGGCGTTGATGTTGAAGGCTATGCCCTCGCAGATGATGTATCAGTATTGCTCGAGACCCTCGCAGATGTACTGCAAAATGCAACGTTCCCTGAAGCCGAGGTGTTGCGATCGCAACAGCGCACACTCTCGGGTCTCAAAATGGAACTAGACGATCCAGGGCGACTGGCCCGCCGTATTTTTCAACAGCGTATCTATCCCACCCAGCATCCCTTTCACTCCTTTGCCACCGAAGAAAGTCTGCAAGACATCACACGAGACGATCTACAGCATTTTTACAGCACACACTACCAACCTCAACAAACCATACTGACCTTAGTCGGAGACTTCAAAATTGCTCAGATTGCAGAACAGTTAGAGCATCTGCTAGGCCCATGGCAGTCACAGGCGCCCACCCCCTCACTCTCATTCCCCGAGGTTGCGCCCCCCTCAAAGATTAACCGTATTCAAGTCCCCATGACGGGCAAATCTCAGGTGGTCACCTATCTCGGCTACTGTGGCATTAATCGACACGACCCTCGCTACTACGCTGCTATTCTTCTGAATCAGGTATTAGGGGGCGATACCCTCGCCAGTCGCTTAGGCACAGAAATTCGCGATCGCCAAGGACTCACCTACGGCATCTATAGTTACTTTGCTGCTGGAGAACAAGCTGGCCCCTTTGCGATTCAAATGCAAACCTCACCCGAAGACTCAGAGCAGGCAATTTCTAGCACCCTCAAGCTTCTACAGCAGCTCCGGGACTCTGGAATTACTGTCAGCGAATTAGAGACGGTCCAGCGGACCCTGATCAATAGCTATCCGGTTGATCTGGCAGCACCGGATCTCCTGGCCCAACGCATTCTCATGAACGAAATTCATGGACTCTCCCTCACAGCCATCCAGGACTTTCCCACAAAGATTGCAGCTGTTTCTCTGAGCGAAGTCAATGCAGCCATTCAAACCTTAATTCACCCAGACAACCTCATTATCGTAACCGCAGGTGCAGCGTCCTACATTCACGGTCCAACTAAACCCTAATTGATGTAGCTCTGCCGTCTGCCTGAGCATCCCTATCCCTCATCTCGAGTGGAGCGGCGGATATGATCACCGCTGAGATTGGTGCGATAAATATACCAACGGTCCGTTGCCGGATCGACAACCTTTACCTGCCATCCTTCCGTCAAAGCAGCTAGGCAAGATTCTGTTGGGCCCCTGAGGCCCAGACAACCATCGGACCAAGTCTCACGACTAGAGCTCTCAATTTGGAGGGTTGTGACACCAATTTCCTCACTCAGGACAGCCTTCACCTGAGTGGCCACTTTCTCTGGCAACACTTCTAGCTCAGCGATACGTTCTGGCTCAACAGGAGCTTGCGCCACCGGGCTAGCCGCCGAGGTATCTGATTGTGCCGGAACAGTACAGCCCCACAACAATCCCAGGCAGAGGAGCATACCCATCAGTCGAATCATGAGAAACATACATCTAGCTCTCCACATCGCATCTATTTCACTCAGACAGG
>CALFCG010000330.1 GCA_937951315.1 uncultured cyanobacterium | reverse complement strand
TATTTCCAAAATAGCCCCACAAAAATCTGATGAGCATCAAAACAATAGAATAAATAGAATGAGAAATACAAACAAAAAACTGAGAGTTCATACTGAGAGCTGGCTACAGATGTACGTCAATGACAAATACGCAACCGTTCTCAAAACAATGAACATTTCGTCAAAATAAAAGACCATTGACGATGGGCATATCCAACTGTTGGGGGAGCCGCTCTAAATTCAGCATCTTCCTCTGTGCTCTTGCTTAATTTGCCATCGTGTAGACATCTGGGGGCAGGATACCTTGAGTCTTGCACTGCCCCCCTAGCCCCCCAATCCTGGGGGGAATATGCTTAAATCTGACGATAACTGCCTAAATTTTGTTGATTTTATACTTCTATGATTGCAAGTTTGCGAAAGCTTTTATTTTTGCCCCGTACAGTTGCAATTCTCCCCCCAAAGTTGGGGGACTGGGGGGGGCAATGCAGCACACGACAACGGCAGCAGATACTTTGCTCCCCCAAGTCCTGGATACACCCATTGACGATGGCATTGCGCTGAGATATGGTCGTTCGTCAACGATAAGGGCAACAAGCACTGGATCTGTCTGGCACTCGATGTGAACACATGAGAAATTGTCGGTGTTTATGTCGGTGAGCGCTCTGAGCACGGTGCCCGCCAATTATGGAATTCTCTATCAGGGGTGTATCGTCAACCTATGCCGACTTCTGGAGCACTTATGGTTGTGTATGTCCCGAGAAAGGGCACAAAGCGGTGGACAAAGAAACCGGAAAAAACGAGATATCTCGAGCAGTTCAACGGTACGATGCGCCAACGTGTTTCTCGTCCAGTGCGTAAAACCCTGTCGTTCTCAAAAAAGTTTGCTAACCATATTGAAGCAATCTGAATGTTTATGCATCACTACAATACATCCCTACAGAACTAGGGCAAGCAATCATTCGAACTTCAATAAAAATCTAATTTTCTTGACTCATATATTCGATACAGGAGTTTATTCTACTATTAAACATTACCAAGTTTAAACATAATATAACCAGAAAATTCTGACTTAAAATCTTCAGGACTCTCATAAACATTCAATAGCCACTTTTTGTCTTTAGTATAACCTTTTCCATCAGTTTTTCCAGCATTTCTCTCAACGACAATAATTCTGTTTGATTTACTATTCTTACCGACCACTGCTACGGCATGAAATATGCTTGTATCTTGACGATTAACCACCAATATACCTTCACCGATCTGTATATCGCCAGCTGAAAAATCATAGTCTTCTAATATAGATTGATCTACGTTAGACGAAATATCACAGCGACTAACATTCACTATAGACTCATTAGATCCTTCTTGGTTTGCGAAAGCAGAAACAGTTTTTCTTTGATCGTGTCTCCAGTCTGGGATTTCCTCATTCTCATATTGAGAATAATGGATTATATGCTCTGCAGCCTCTATACAGCTAACAGGTAATTCAAATTCTCCTACTTTTGCAATATCTTCGTCGTCATCGACACCCAAAACTTGTCGATTTAGAACCCAATTCATAGTATTTTCGCCAAGGTCGCTGTCAATTTCTATGTAGTCACTACCCTTCTCCCTAGTATATCCATCCTTAACTTCGCCGTCACAATTATACTTGTCACTGTCACTATCTGTTTCTGATAGGCGGCCACTGGGTTTTTGCCTATACCACTGTGAGTATGTCATTGCTCGGAACTATTAATGTAGACTTACAATAAAAGTAGCTTTTTTTTTCTGGCTAGCTATTAGACTTAGGTATTATTTCCCAAGGTGTTGTTAACTATCCTCTAAGAACATCCGATTTCAACCGAGGACTGTTTAGATTTAAGAGTTTGTTGATAAAGTACAGATGCAGCCATCAACTGTCTCTGAGTATCAGTCCTAAGTTGAGTGTTGCCTCCCGATCAATCCATACCTGAAAAATCTTTTGCGACCGATCTCACCGATGCTGAATGGGAAATATTGGAAACACTCATCCTTGAAGCTAAAACTAGCGGACGCCCCCGGACGGTTGAAATACCTGCCATCGACAATACTTCTACTGACAACTAAATACTGGCTGTCGGTGGCACCTTCTCCCCCACGACTTCCCAACATCTTCGGTTTATAGCTATTTCAGAAAGTGGCAACGCAACGGTCACAGACCATTTATACAATGTTAATAAGCATCATGCTTAGGCCGTTGTCCCATTGAGATGGACACTATATAAATAGACTCTAATATCGTTATGATTTATTCTGAACAGCCAAACAGTTATATCGTGCTGTTGAGACAAAGACTCTTATTAAGCTAGAGGATATAAAAGTAGTGGGCTTTCACTTGCCGCTGAATGGGGATTTGTCTGTAAAGAATCTACTAGATAAGCTATTTGACTTTTGATACGTGGATTACGTCATTTTTTCTCTAATCGAACTAGAATCTGCCAACTACTGCAGGTGTCAAGCTATGAAGTGCGATCGCTCCGACAGCAGGACTGGACTTTCAACGCCTCGCCCAACTCAACACCCCAGGCGAAAATATACGAAACCTTGCCCTCAATACCGCATTCATGGTTGCAGACGCAGGAGAGCCAGTCAAAATGCAGCATATTCTCCGGGCAACTCAAACTGAGTATGAAAATCTGGGTAAGTCATTGACCAGTGTTGAGGTATCGGGATGGGTGGAGGAAGAAATCCTAACTTAGCGAGTCTACGGCTCATATCCCTGGCTCCTCTAAATGAATGATACCTGCCGGTTCTCCTCAAATCAGTATAATCAGTGAGCTGTTGCTGCTAGCTATGTGTCTATGAAATGCGATCGCAACTCCACTCTCTTCCCCAGACTTAGCTCTCTATCAGTGCTAACCCTTGGTTTATGCATCAATACAAGCGTAGAAGCCACAGCGCAGACCGGCTTGGTCCCCGATCAAACCTTGGGGAACGAATCATCACGAGTTCAACGGCAAACACAGCCCACCCCCACAGATCTGATTACCGGAGGCGCTCGACGTGGGCAGAACCTCTTCCATAGCTTTCAAGACTTTAATGTAGAGACAGGGCAATCAGTCTTTTTTAGCAATCCCAATGGCGTCAACAATATTTTGACGCGAGTAACAGGGAGTAACATATCGAACATTGACAGCGTATTGGGCGTTCGGGGAGACGCGAACCTTTTTATAATTAATCCTAATGGGATTATTTTTGGCCCCGAGTCTTCACTAGATCTGGGCGGTTCATTTGTAGCAACAACCGCTGATGCCCTTCAACTCAATGAACAAGATTCTTTTAGTGCGTCCTCGCCTCAAGCTTCAAGTTTACTGAGTATTCAACCTTCAGCTTTCTTCTTCAACCAAGTGAATGCTGGGCAGATTACCAGTCAGTCACAAACTCCCTTCGGCGAAATTGCAGGAGCAGCCATTGGACTATTCCAAACCGCAGGTTTAGGAGTTACAGAGGGAAAAAGTCTTATATTGGTTGGCGGCAATATCAATCTAGATGGAGGGGGATTAAATTCAATCAATGGTCGAATTGACATAGCCAGCGTTCAGCCAGGTCAAACCCTAAAACTCAATATAACGGATGGTGAACTATCTTTAGAGTCTTTACCTTCTGCTCAAGCTGGTGATATTAACCTTCAGAATACGTTCGTTTCAAACGCGGGACCGGCAGTCACCACTGCAGAAGAGAAAATAGGCTTGATTCGCTTTCAAGGACGGAACCTTGAGTTAACTGATAGCTCTATTACTAACATTATCCCAAACATCTCTAACCCAGTAGAGGGAAGTAGTACAGGTATTATTCTGACAGCACAGAACATTGAGTTAGAAGAGTTCTCATCATTAGAGGTCGCCACCTTTTTCTCTTCCACCCAAAGCGCAAGTATTTTAATTCAGGCTGATCAGTTCACCGTTACTGAGTCTTCTTTATCAACACGAGGGGCAGCTCAAGGTACTGATGGAGACATCCTGATCAATGTAGAAAATCTATTTTCCCTCAGAGGTGGTCGTCTTGATACGGAATCAGCGAATAATTTTCCTGATTCAGGTCAGAATGGAGATATTGAGATTAATACCGGTGAATTCATTGCTAATACTGGAGAGATTTCCACCTCTACAACAGGGCCCGGCAATGCAGGAGATATTCGAATTGATGTACAAAATCAAGTTGTTCTTATTAATAGTGAAATTCGGAGTCAATCAAATCCATCTCTAGCAACTTCTTCTCTTGATTTAGGAGAAGCAGGAGACATCAACATCAACGCAGCCCAATTAACTAGTACCGGGACTGGTAACTTTATCACTACCAGCTCCTCTACTCAGGGCAATGCAGGGAATATCGGCATCAATGTAGAACAATTCAGCATTGATAACACCACTATCTCTACCAGTACCTTCGATCAGGGCAACGCAGGGAATATAACGTTAAATATTCGCGACAAAATATTACTCGATAGCAGTCAAATTTTCAGCGATGTAGAAGAATCTGCTACGGGCGATGCAGGTGATGTCACTCTCAGTGCAGCCCAGTTCACCGGACAGAATGGTGCAGTGATATCAAGTAGCACCTCCGGTCAAGGGGATGCAGGGAATGTTTCATTAAACTTAGATGGCACAGCGCTATTCAATGACATTGACATTTTCACTACGGTTGGAGACCCAGCAAATGGTAATGGTGGAGATATAGAAATCACCGCTCAAGATTTCACTGCTCAAGATCTTTTGTTTTTATGTGCCAACACCTCTGGGGAAGGAAATGCAGGAAATATAACCTTCGATATAGAAGGCAGACTTTTATTAGATGGTTTTGTGCAAATCACGAGTGAAGTGAGGGCTGAGGGCAGAGGTAATGGTGGTGATATTTCCATCACTGCGGATCGATACACCGGCCAGAACCGAGCATTTTTATCGACTAGAACGTCTGGACAAGGAAATGCTGGCAATGTGATTTTCAATGTCGCAGATGAAGCCCAGCTGAATAATAGCGATATTTTTAGTGAGGCTCTGAGTGGGGCTGTAGGCAATGCAGGGGATATTGAGATTGAAACGGGACGGTTGACGGCCCGAAATAATTCTGCCCTGCGTTCTGAAACTTTTGGTACGGGCAATGCTGGCAATGTCATTATTCAAGCCAGAGAATCAATCACTTTTGATGGTTTTGTAGAAAATGTCAGTCAATTTCCTACAGGCATTTTGTCGAATGTGGGTTCCGATGCCGTTGGTCGAGGAGGCAATATAGATATTCAAACGCAGCAGCTAAACATTTTGAATGGGGCAGAGGTCTCAGCAGAGACGTTTGGTACTGGTATCGGCGGGAATGTCAACGTTACTGCTTCTGAAGAAATTGAGCTAAGAGGAATCGGCAGCCAACTCTCTGTTGCCTCAGTTGAGGGTGCAACAGGGAGGGCAGGCAGTTTGAATGTTGAGGCTAATTCCATCACAGTGGCTGATGGTGCTCAAGTCACAGTCAGTGCCCCCCAAAGTCAAGCAGGGATACTCACAATCCAAGCGAACTCACTGGCTCTTGATCGCGGAATTCTAAGTGCGGAGACAGGAGATAATGCTCCAGAAGGGGCAAATATTGATCTACAAATTTCAGAATTACTAATTTTAGAGAATGAAAGCCTCATCTCAGCGAATGCCCTCAGTGGAGCCAACGGAGGCAATATCTTGCTCGATTCCCCCTTAATAATCGCGTTACCACCAGACGGTTTGAACGGCAGTGACATTATTGCCAATGCTGACGCAGGCCAGGGCGGAAACATCGGCATAGTAACTCAAGGACTTTTTGGGATTGCTTCTCGAGATTTTCTGACCCCTCTCAACGACATTACCGCCAGTTCTAATACAAACCTCCCAGGAGAAGTGTCAGTCCAAACTTCAGAGGTCGATCCCAGTGACAACCTCAGTAATCTGCCCATTCGGTCACCCGAAGTGAGGGTCGTCAAAACTTGTTCTGCACAACAGGGCCGCAGCGATTTTGTTGTGTCAGGGCGGGGAGGCTTACCACCATCTGCCCACGAGTCATTAGGACAGGATGCTTTTCAAGTGGGTTTAGTCACCCTTGATACTCCTTCTGAAGTCAAGGCTCAAAAGTCTGAGGCTTCAGATGTGAGTCAACCTTCAAACCCAACCTCTCAAACAAAAAGATCTGTTCAGCCAACCTATGAGGCTCAAGGTTGGCGCGTCAATCCAAAGGGACAATTGATGCTAGTTGCGAACAATCCTACTGTGAGCTTATCGCCCCACCCCACCTGTCAGGGGTAAGTTGAAAAGATCATCCGCTTAGGTGATCGCAAACCCTTTACTGTCGACAAGGGAATCGTTGTGAACCAGACCAAGCGTAATTTAGCCCAAACAGTCCTCATGAGATACCTCCGGCACTATTCAGCTTCGAACTACTCTCGATCGATTGTATCGCTGAGTACGGTGTGCGTCTGTTTTGCGGGTGCACCCACAAGGGCAAATTCAGCACCAACGTTTCAGGCCGTGACAGAACAAGCAGCCCCAGCAGATAACGCCGAAGAACTCGTCCGTCAGGGTAGAGATTTCTATGAGGCAGGACAATTTGCTCAAGCATCACAGCTCTTTCAGAAAGCCGCCAGTTCATTCAGGGCAAATGGTGGTGCATTAAGGCAAGCGATGTCACTTGGGAATCTTTCCTTAACCCATCAGCATCTTGGTCAATGGTCAGCAGCTGAAACCTCAATCACAGAGGCACTAACCCTTCTTGAGAGTAGCCACACTCAAAGGATCAGAGGCCAAAGCAATTCCTTACAAGTCCTAGCCCAACTACATGACATTAAGGGGCGCCTAGAATTAGAGCGCGGACAATCACAAGCAGCCCTCACAAGTTGGAAACAAGCTGTGGCAGCTTACGCTCAGCTTGATAAACCCGCCCAGCTCCTGAAGAGCCAGATCAACATCGCCCAAGCTCAGCAGTCTTTAGGACAATATCGTCAGGCTCGCATCACACTACTAGAATCTAAAACGCAGTTAGCAAGTGCACCAGACTCAAGCCTGAAAGCGACAGGCCTCCGAAATCTGGGAAATGTGTTCCGAGTCGTTGGCGATCTCCAGCTATCTCAACAAGCATTAGAAGAGAGCCTAGCCATTATGACTCGGCTTTCAGACACTCAAGGTCAAGATAGCAGCCGCTTAAGTTTAGGACGCACCCTGCGGGCCCAAGACAAGCCGAAACAAGCATTAGAGTTATTTCAATCGGCGGCCAACAACACAGAGTCACTGGAGCTGAGAACACAGGCTCAACTCCAGGAATTGTCTCTACGCGTGGCCAATCAAGAGTTGGCTAAAGCTGAGGCTCTATGGCCACAACTGGCATCTCAGATTGAGGAGTTACCTACGGGCCGAACATCAGTCTATGCCAGCATTTCATTGAGTGAGACCCTTACTCAGTTTGATAGTCCACGCTCCAATACGCCATTGCCCCAAACAAGGTATCGGGAGAAGGCCCAAATCCTCGCGACAGCCATTCAACAAGCCAAACAATTGGGCGATCGTCGAGCAGAAAGCCTAGCCCTAGGGACTCTTGGCAAGGTTTATGAACAAAGTCAGCAGCAAGCCGATGCGATTAATCTGACTCAGAAAGCGCTGTTGCTCTCGCAATCGCTAGATATGCCAGACCTATCCTATCGATGGCAATGGCAGCTAGGCCGATTGCAACAGAGTCAAGGTGCCATCGACACCTCTATCGCGTCCTATTCTGATGCAGTGAGCAATCTCCAAATTTTGCGACGGGACTTAGCCACTCTGAATCCAGATGTGCAATTTTCCTTTCGAGAAGAAGTGGAGCCGGTCTACCGCGAATTAGTGAATCTACTGCTGCAGGCACCAGAAGGAGAGATCCCTGATCAAGCGCGACTGCAGCAAGCAAGAACGGTGTTGGAATCTTTAAAGCTGGCAGAACTAGAAAATTACTTTCGCTCGGCCTGTCTCGATGCCACAGAAACCATCGACCAAGTGGTCGATCAACAAAATTCCAATGCGGCTGTTGTCTATCCCATTATTCTCAAAGATCGACTGGCGCTGATTCTCAAGATTCCGCGCCAAGAGCAACTGGAATTCTTTAGTACAGAGGTCTCTCAACAGACCCTTGAGAAAACAGTCAAGCAGCTCAGAGTCTCTTTGCCGAATATTACCCGTGCCTCCCAAGTTAAACAATCTTCTAGCCAAATCTATGACTGGCTGATTCGCCCCATCGAATCAACGCTAGAGGTCAATGGCGTCGATACCCTCACCTTTGCCCTAGATGGTTCACTGCGCAATATCCCAATGGCTGTGCTATACGACCAACAACAGCAAAAGTATCTGGTTGAAAAAGTTGCGATCGCATTAACCCCTAGCTTACAACTGGTCACGCCAAAACCCCTGAAGAAAGTCTCCCTTAATGTCTTATCTGCTGGTATCAACGAACGGCGGATTGTGGAAGGCCGTGAATTCGCGCCGCTCTCCAATGTTAGTAGCGAGCTAGGCGAGATCAGCACGCTACTTTCTAGAAATCAGAATTTGCTCAATCAACAATTTACGATCCAGAATCTAACCGGTTCACTCCGCTCTAAACCCTTCTCTATCGTCCATATCGCAACCCACGGAGAATTCAGCTCTAGCCTAGACAACACGTACCTTCTGACTTGGGATAAATTGCTTAAAGGGAATGAACTAGCCAGTCTTTTACAGCAAAACGATCAGGATCAAACGCGCGAAATCGAACTCTTGGTTCTCAGTGCTTGTCAAACAGCGTTGGGGGATGAACGAGCCACCCTTGGCTTAGCAGGCATTGCAGTCCAAGCCGGCGCACGAAGCACGTTGGCAACCCTGTGGTCCATCGACGATCAATCAACCTCTGACTTAATGAGCCAGTTCTATCAAGCTCTAGGCACAGGACAAACAAAGGCCGAAGCCCTGAGAACGGCTCAGTTATCAGTGTTATCCCAAGATCAGCGCCCCTATTTTTGGGCACCTTACATCCTCGTAGGTAACTGGCTATAGATCTATATCAGGCATTCAGTCTCGACACTATTGAGGCGGATACTGTTGCAGAATCGGTTCATCAGCAATATCCGACAACCCTGCTTCTTGTAATAGGGTAGACCAGGCATCACCTTGTAATGGGGCAGATTCCGTTAAGGTGTCATACCAAAACACCTCCTGAGGCCCATCAGGTATATCAGTCGTTCCGGCATTTGCAGACGGAGTGACAGCAGATGGAGCCGAGGCTGCAGACACCCGCTTCACCCAGGCATCAACATAAAAATACTCTGATTCTGTTTCAGGATCGCCACAGTACAACTGAAAATACCAATGGTATTCCTGGTCTAACTGCAGTGCATACTGCGTTTGTTGCGGGAGGTTAATGCCAATAGAGCCTGAGCCTGCGGGGAGAGCCAAGGCAGTTCGATAGAGGTCATCTCCGGCTTTATTCTGCAGCACAAACTCTCCGGTTCTAGCTTCGCCTGCAAAGGCTGGAATATAGACCCAGAAGGTCGGATAAGGCACCACCGTTGCAGCCAAATAAGAAATGGATCGCTGACTTGCCCCCGGGGTTCCATCTTCCACACCAGGAACCAACGCGGTCAGGGGCTTAGAAACGGTTGGACAATCATTTCGGCTAGCTCCACCTCTCCGTCGTCCCGTTGGCGCCCCCCGATCTTTGAGCTTGGGCAAGGCACCCGAAGAATTATTCTGACTGGCCCCACCTCGCTGCCGTCCCGTTGGCGCCCCCCGATCTTTGAGCTTGGGGAGCGTTGTTGAGTTTTGGGCATGCTTCACTGCAGCGGAAGCCATCTGTGCGAGTGCATCCTGAGAGATAGCTCCCCACATGCAAGGCATCATCACCCCGAGGGAGATCAGAGCAATGGATTGAGGCTTGCTTTTTAAGGAAGACGTCTTTTCCATAGGATCAGTACAGCCAATTGGGCTGAGAATAAGGCAATCGCAGCAGGAACCAAAGGAACCCATCCCCCTGCAGCCAGTATACCAAAGCTAAATCCGAACAAGAGGGTGAAGGCGACAGCCCCAGCAATGGCAAGGGAGAGCAGTTTACGTACAGTCGAGGCCAGGATGGCCCCGAGGAGAGACCAAGCTCCGATCCAAAGTGCCTCTATGGATAAGGGCCACCACCAAAGTTGCGGTCGCTCATTCAAAACAATACTCAGCAATTGACTCACCATCTGAGCCTGAATAAAAACTCCGGGCGTTTGCTTTTGACTAGGGTCTACAGTCCCACTATAGGGCGTCTGCCAATTATCAGTCGTACTGGGAGCCGTCACCCCAATCAAGACAATGCGATCTTGAAGAGATTTCAGCGAGTCTGGTGTAATTTTATTCTCCAGCAGGTCCCGCAAAGAGACTTGCTCAGCAATGCTGTCAACAGTACGCAGCGATCGGTAGTTCAACAAGATTTGATGGCCTGAGTCATCAATCCCCTGGTAGCCACTGGAATGAGCCGATAAAGGTTTTAAAACCTCCTCCCCCAATGTTAGATTTCCGTTCGGCGTCACCCCAGGCTGAATACCGTCCTGGGCTAAATAATGGGAGGCCAGTTGCAAACTAAAAGCGAAGTCTGCTGAGCAACTAGAGGTCACGGGTGGGGTGAGAGAAATCAGTTGGCGACGCACAGTATTGCCAGCATCATCAATAAAGTCACTGAAGCCGACCCGAGTGCGAGGTAACTCAGATGGGGGCGGCGTCGCATCTGGTGCACCATCTAACGGTGAGGCAACTTTACAGATGCCAAAAAAATTAGAATTCTGCTGCAGACGCCGTCGAAGCTCTGGTGCATCAGGTGTGACCGAAAAATCTCGGTAGATATCTAACCCAATCGCTCGGGGTTGATAAGGTTCCAGCGTTTTTAAAACCTGATTGAGCGCTTGATCTGAGAGTGACCACCGCATCGACATATTTTGCTGATTTTGATATTGAATATCGGCTTCATCAATGGTGATGAGCAAAAGCCGAGAGTCGGGATCTTCATGCGGACGGAGACTCATGAGATGGTCGAAGGCTTTTAATTCTAGAGGTTGTAAAACACCTAAATATCGAATACCGAAGATAGTGGTTGCGATCGCAACCCCAATTCCCACAACCCTCATCCACGGTTTCACTTTTCCGGTCTGATCATGAGCCGGTATGGGGCGAAGTCCTGGGGCCGTCGTCTCGGTGGGAAGCGGTGGTGTAACTTGCCGCACAGTCATGTTGTCTGAATATTCAGGCAGCGGAGCACCATTCACCTCAGCAGGCGTATTCACAGCCTCCGACATCCAGGCCAGTCGCAGCATCAGCACCTGCGCATTATATAAACGCTCCTCTGGAACAGGGGCAATCAGTTCATCAATTAAACTGGCAAAATGATCAGAGAGATGTGGGGCTGCCTCTCGCCACTCCAGGCAGCGTTCTTTATCCTTAGGAAACTCATCCGGACTAATCCCGGTTAACAAATGGACAAAGGTACGGCCCAACGCAAAAAAATCAGAGGCATAATTGGCCTGTCCTTCAATTTGCTCTGGCGCAGTATAACCCGGCGTATAAATGCGCGTAATATCTTCATCTTCAAGTTTTTTGAGATAGGTGGTCGTCACCATACGAGCCGCCCCGAAATCAATCAACGAGATCCCACCATCTGGACTCAGCATGATATTAGAAGGCTTAATATCACGATGGATCAGGTGTTTTTGATGAATTCCCTCCACAATCGGAACCAAGAGTTGCAACCATTCAATGGCCCGGGCTTCTGATAACACATCATTCTCAGCCACCCACTGCTGTAGATTGAGGCCCGGAATATGTTCTAAAACAAGACAATGTAGCTCCTTCGACCCCTGTTCTGGCGTGAAGCGAAAATAGTTATCCACACGAGAGACAGACAAGTGTTTTAAATCTTGCAGCACCTGAGCTTCTTGCTCAAATAGCATCACCAATCGACGGCGCTGGTTCGTCAAGACTTTGACCACCTTCGGTACACCCAGATTATCGACCTCAAAGACCTCCGTACAATGGTGCGTCTCTAAATCCCGCAATGGGCGAATGATCCGGTAGCGCTCATTAATAACTAGGCTAGTGCCACAAGTTTGACAATAGTTGTCCTGCTCTGAATTTTGGCGTTGAGAACAATCTGGATTGATACAAAAACTCATCTCTATTGCGGTACACGTCTAGATTCGGACATTTAAATGGCTATAACGCATACCTGGCAAAGGAGAGTTGTTCTAACTCAGCCGGGTACCGCTATATCTTCTCAGCAGGATGGTGCAATTGTCGCATCAACAAACTTAAACCTGGCGGCGAAGATCATTACGCACCTCAAAGGTTAAAGTTGCCCCCAGAAGAATCTGAAGATTATTTCTGGCATACCCCACTGCCAAAGAAGGCTTATCTTCCAGAAATGCCAGCATTTTCACAAGCCGCTCTTCCATGACTGATTCATCTCGAAACAAGCGATAGAGCTTATCTTGGATTGGCTTCTGGATGAGGCGCTGTTGCTGCTCAGCCTGAGTCGGATCATCTTCAAAGCCAATGACATGGCTCCGCAACAGCTCAAGCGCCTCAATTTTTAGCGATTGACTAACGCTCTCAATCTCGGCATACATCTGATCCGTCAAGCGTCCTAAAACATAGTGGGTGACCACAGGTTGCTCAATGGAAAAGAGAATCTCCCCCCCATCAGTACTCCGATCAATCAACTCACGCCTTAGGAGCGACCCTAAGACCTCAAATAACTCCCCTGTTGAGATCGGAGACAGAAGATTCGCCTGTAACTTTTCTAAGGTAATGGGTTGGCACTCAATCGCCAGCCAATAGAGTAGTTCCTGCTCTAGCTCTGAGAGACGCTCAAACTGTTCATCCAGAATATCGTTGAGATCTCCAAACACAATCGTCTGCTGTCCTAAGAAGGCTGCGACATCTCCACCAAAGAGATTTTTGATCATCGTGGCCACAATTTTGAGGGCCAACGGATTGCCCCGATACAGACGAATCAGGTCATCCCACTTCTCAGGGTGCGACAGATTCCGCTCCTTGAGCAAGGCCTCTGCATCTGACTTCAAACCCTTGAGTCTGAGCGATCGCACCGGCAGCGTATCGCCTTCCCAACGGTCGATTTCACTTGGCTTTTCATTCGTCACTAACAGCATCGTGCTCTGATGCCGCTCTTGTCCAACACGCTGAAGCAACTGACCATAGCCCTCATACCCATCGCGGTATTGCCCAGCCAAATGCCCCTCCTGTAAAATTGCGGTTCCAGCATCCAAAATAATCAGGCAGCGATGCTGTCGCAGAACCGTCATCAGTTGGGTAAGACGACCATCAAGACTTTCTGTAACGTCTACGGATTTTTGAGTCATTGACTCGAGCAAGTCATTGACAAAATTGCTCACGGAAGGAGACTGATGCAAGCTGCGCCAAATCACAACATCAAACTGATCCTGAAACAAATGACCGCATCGAACCGATAAAGCCGTCTTGCCCATACCGGCCCCTCCCGTCAAGGCCACAAGGCGACACTGATCCGTCACCAACCACTGCTTTAAGGTCGTCAATTCTTGCGCCCGACCATGAAACGTAGAGACTTCTGGTGCATGCCCCCAAAGTGCCTGCTGGCGATCTGGCTGCACTCGGCGGTCATCAACTATCGGATCAACGTCCACTGGTACAGCAGGTATCTCTCCTGAGTCAGCATAATGCCGCTCTAACAATACCCTTACATTCGTCTTACTGATCTTCTGGCCATAAACCTGAGACAACAACTTCCAGAGTCTGGGGCCAGTCACCTGCTTGATATAAGCCAGGCTGTACTCACAGTCTTTAGCCATCTGCTCGTAAGTCTTCGCTTGCCAAGCCCCCTGCAGAACTAACTTTTCAACAGGTTTAAGAGGACGTCCCACATGGGACAAGACGGACTGATTGACATTATTTGTAACCGCCTCAAAATTCATCTTCTACCCCGCAGACTCTCTAGAGCCAGTACATCTCTATAGGCTTGATATTAACAATATAATATTAACTTCCTTGACAAGTCAATAATTCTCACAGTATTAACTTAGTTATGCTATTTTTTATACAAGCACATCTGAAGAAGACAGGTGCTTCAGAGGCTCAAAACACATAAAAAGGAGGTTTTACATGCCATAAGTTGACGTAAAGGTCCCGTTAGAGAGGAGATAGGGTTCGAGGCAAAAGGTAATAAATTACCAACTGATTCATAGATTGGGAACCTCAAGCGAGTGATGTTCATCTATATCTTTAAGAGAGAAAACGCAAAAGTTAATACCAAAGGTAATATTTCTGCAGGCCGTTTACCATCGCAGCCAACTGAAAGGTCGACATTAGACGACGACAAGGCCATCCACACCTTGGCCCCATTAGCCCCCTAATCTGCAACCTAAAGGAAAAAACGATGAGTCAAATGAATAACCTCACCCCCCGTCTCAAATTTGTAACCCACTCTCAGCCCCTGAAGCTAAAGAAACGCAAGACGAGCAAGCGTGCCAGCCAAATCAAGCGCTTATTGCAGCTCCAAATCGATCAACTTGTGAGTCAAGCTCAAGTTCAGTGGGCAAGAGTCGTTTGTGACGATCCGTCGTCGCCACATCACCGACTCGTGGCCCATGCTTGCCATCCTCCCTTCCAGTTATCCCGGACCGACTTATCAACGATAAGAGCAGAAGAATGGTTAACAGATGTCTCCCCCCATTTGGAGTTGACTCCTATCGCGGGCTTGGAAACGGGGTTCTACTATTGCCCACTGGTTCAGGGGCAGAAACAGCAGTATTTGTTGCTTGTGATCGAAGGGGCTCCTTCTCCTCGCCTGAGGCAATGGATTCAGCGCACGACAGACATTCTCAAAGAGTCTTTAGAAACCCACCAGCAGATCACCCAACAATCTCGCAAAATTGAACGGCTCGAAGAAGTTGTGCAGCGAGTGGGGCATCAATTGCGGCATCCGTTGAGTCTCATTAACCTGTATGCCAATAATCTCGGGTTGATGCTGCCCCAAGGCCCGGAACAGGAACAAGCGAAGGTCATCAACCAAACAGCACAAACGCTCAACCAAATGCTGACAGAGATGATGCAATGCGCCAAGCATGAACAATTGCAGCTCATCTCTCAAGATCTGCGCAGTCTAATGCAAGACACCTTGGCAGATTTTCAGGGTTGGCTTCAAGAGAAAGGGATCCGGGTCCGTTTACCAGCACAGACATTTCAGCTAACGCTCGACCCGCTGCAGATTAAGCAGGCTTTCAATAATTTAATCAGTAATGCCATTCACTTTAGCCCTGAGAATAGTGAACTTTCCATCCAGTGGGAAATGGCCCAAGGCAGTGTCCAGCTCAGTATTACAGATGAAGGTCCAGGATTACCGCAAGAAGATATTGAGAGCCTCTGTAAACCCTTTTTCACCCGTCGAGACGGAGGCACAGGTCTGGGTCTAGCCATTGTTCAAAAAGTTGTTCGTGCCCATGGGGGCAAACTCCAGGCCCAAAATGTAGCCGGTCGCGGCGCACAATTTTCCATGAGTTTGCCTCAGCCATCTACAAATCTATCCGAGGATATCGCATGTTAAATCAAGCCGAAAAAACAAAAACCCTCTCTGCTCTATTGGTGGATGACGATCATCAATTTCGAGCCGGCATCCGCTCTCTTCTGAATTTCTATACCATTCACGACCAATCTATTGCGGTCGTGGGAGAAGCCAATCGACCGGATCTAGCCCTCTCTTTAGCCCAACAGAAACAGCCGGATTTCATCCTGATTGATATGGAATTGATTGGAGGGGATGGTCTCTCTTTACTGCAGCAACTTCAAGACATTGAATCGTCCAGTAAAACCCTAGTCTTGTCGGGACATGAAGAAGATAGTTGGATCTATCAAGCCATGCAAACGGGCGCAGATGGCTACGTGTTCAAGGGTCAGGTGACTCAGCAGTTACAAGATGCCATTAATGCCATCATGGATGATCAAATTTATCTTCCCCCTGAGGTCGCCACAGGTTTCTTTCGCCGCTTTCAGACCACTCAGGCCTCTTTGCCCAGTCAGATTGGTCACCCTTGCGATTTGTCTGAGCGAGAGAATGAAGTCTTGTATTGGCTGGTTCAGGGCGCTTCGAATGTGGCCATTGCGAAGGAACTCTATATCTCTGTAGCCACGGTCAAAGCCCATCTCACCAACATCTTTCTAAAGTTGCAGGTCACTAGCCGAACCCAAGCGATTGTGGCTGCAATCAAGATGAATCTGGTTCAGTCGTAGCAGATGAGGACTCTATGTCGATTGTTAACCCACTCACACAGGCCTATCAATGCAGCCAGAATAAACCGCTCGGCTGTCAGAAAGCGAGAGAAACACTTGAAAACATTGCGGGTGCCAAGTTCTGTTTGGAATGTGGTTTCCCCACCCCGCTCCCGGTTCACTCCGAGATCAGGGGCCGTTTAGGCACCTATCGCATCTCTGAGTTTCTCCGTGCACAGGGACTTGGGCGCCTCTATCAAGCGACTCACATCGGTAAGAATCAACCAGTCGTGATCAAAGAGTGTTTACTACCTGAGCGGTGTTTCAGTGCGACGGAGGCAGCGCAGCGTCGATCGGTGGTGGGTCAGATATCCCTCAACACACCTAAGGGGAAAGAGTTCCGGGTGGTGACGCCCATCGAGGTTATTGCCGATGCGAGTGGTGACGGCCAAGGGCCAGCCGCAGAGCAACGCATCTACCTCATCTTCTCTGGCTCAACAGCGGCAAATTCTACGCTTAAGCACAGGCTCCAGGAATCAGGTGCTTTCTCTGCCAACAAAGTGCGCCAGGTGCTGCTGCAGGTTTTACAGACACTGCATTATCTCCATAGTCAGCCAAACCAGTCAGAAAATTTAGGTTCTGCCCACGGTAACTTAAGTCTCAACAGTCTCTTGATCAATGATGATGCCTACGTCTATACCTGCGATCTCGCAGTTTGGGAAAAGCTCTTCAGCACGACTCCCACCCAAGCATCGTCTCCCGCCCAAGACTTCGTCGCTGTAGGCGCCATTGGGTTCTCATTATGGACTGGACATATCATAGAGCCCGATGCACTCCCCTATCTCCGAGAAGCCAACAATTGGCCTCAAGATGATCCGCCACTGAAAGACTTTCTCTATCGCCTCCTTGCATTGGATGCCCCCTTTACCCATGCAGCAGACGCTCGGCAAACCTTACTTGAACTTCCTCAGCCCAATTTCACAGACATTACGCAGACGCATCAAGAAGCAGAGGTACCAACCCAAAAACGATCTCGCAAGTATTGGCTGTTGAGCTTACTCGCCTTGCCCATTTTGGGAGCACTGTTGTGGTTAGTCTTACCTCGCCCCATGTCTAGCTCCCACGCAGACAGCACAACGTTTAAGGGTCTGTTGCCCTCATTTACGGATGTGAATGGGATTCAGCCGGGTCAGTATCCTTACACCGGAGAAGCCTTAGGGACTTGGAGCACGGTTTTGGGGAAAAAGCCGGTGAGCAACCACAATGTTAGAACCCTACTCACTCAGCCTCAATCAGATGTTGCCGCAACGTTTGAATATCGTGGATATCGTCCCGAGCAATCTCCGTTAATTGAAGTGCTAGAAGCAAATGAGAAAGCAGAATTTGCGATCGCAAGTCAATCCACCCAACTGCCCGAAGGCTTATTAAAAGAAACTGTCGCCTATGACGGACTCCTAGTCTATGTCCCCGCCTACAAAAGCCAAAATCTCCCGCGTCTTTTAAAAGGCCATATCAGCCTTGAGCAACTCCAGCAAATCTTCACCGGACAAATCACCAACTGGCAGCAGCTCAATTCAGCACTACCGAACCTCACCATCAAGCCCTATCGTCCCCAAGAACCAGAAGCCCTACGTCTGTTTCAACAAAAAGTCCTGGGGAATGATCCACAACTCATCGCCCGATTCAGACAAGTAGAGCAACGTACCACCTTTGATACCTTACGATCCATTGCAGCTGGGGAGCAGCAGAATATCGAAGCAGGCACCATCAGTTTTGGTCTCCTAGCCCAGACTTGGGACCAATGCAAGGTCTACCCTTTGGCTGTCAAGCAGAAGACACAAGCACCCGTGCAACCGTTAATGCGACAAAACACCAAGGGCAACTTACAGCCCATTTCACCCGCAGACAACCTTTGCCGTCAGAAAAAGCCACGGCCCAATATCTCAGCATTTCAAACCGCCACTTATCCACTGAGGATGCCCCTCATCGTCGCTTACCCACGTGACAATAATCGGCCGGGACATCTATCAGGGCCATTGTTCGCAAAATTCCTGAAAACACAGGATGGGCAGTATCTTCTGCAGCAGGCAGGTTTAGTTCCCCTGCAAGCCACACCCACAGCCCATCAATTGTCACAGCTTACGTTTAGTCATTAGAGAGAAATTATTATGGGAAACCACCGCTGCCCTGAACCTAGCTGCTCATTTTTCAACCAAGTCCTGCCCCATAATGCCAAGGTCTGTCCGATGTGCGGTACTCCCCTTGGTCAGGCAGTTCAAGCTCCTGCAGAAATAGGCAACTCTTACTCTCAGCCATTTTCTCTGCCCTCTCAGGCCCCCACAGAACGACAGGATCAGCCGCGTCCACAGCTACAGTTACATCATCCCAATGGTTTGAGCTTTGTACTGATCAGAGACGCAGGTATCATTGGTCGCCAGAACGTAGCCAACGGGACTCGACCTGAAATTGACCTCACAGGTCTTCCTCACTCTGGTGTAATCTCGCGGACGCATGCCCACCTTTTTTGGGATGCAGAGCACAACACTTATATGGTGGTTGATGACAGTCGTAATGGCAGCTATCTCAACGGTGAACTCCTACCTCGGGGAGCACCTCATCCTGTACAAAAAGGTGATGAATTACAGCTAGGACAGGATCGATTGATATATTTCTGGGTTGACCTTAAGTCACCTACCAGTTGAGACGTATTGGATTGAAGTCCCAACATAGCAAGCAAAAAACAGGAGCAATCCTAAAGTCAGAACGGCTCCTATTGTCTTCATCCGATAATGGATAGTGATTCAGATTTCAGGGCTAGATGCTTAACCGTTTGAAGATCGGCATCTCAGCACTGCGCGAAGCGAAAGTGTTCAGGTTAAAAACTGAAATTACTGGCATCCAATGTGTTGTCATTGACATTGAGCAATACACCTAAAGTCTCTGTCGTTCCACCATCACTGGTGCGTACAACGGTATTGTCTCCAGACTGAATCAGATCAACATTGTTAGAAAATGACCCTGACCCTTGAAATATCCGAGAGACGTCTATCACATCTTCTAAAATGGCAAAGTCTGTAATCACATCGCCAAACTCAGAAAAAGAACGATAGCGGAAAACATCCGCTCCCTGGCCACCCTGAAGATTATCTACTCCGGCACCACCAATGAGCGTGTCATCATCATTCCCACCAAGAAGGGCATCATTTCCAAGACTACCCACGAGAAAATCATTACCACTACTACCAAGCAGAATATCTTCACCTCGGCCTCCATTGAGGGTATCGTCACCAGTGCCTCCCGAAAGGGTATCGTTGCCACGTTCGCCAATAGCGAAATCATCGTTACTACCACCATTGAGGATATCGTTGCCAAGTCCCCCTTCCAGGATGTCAGAGCTACTGCCTCCATTAATGGTGTCATCTCCGCCACCTCCAATTAAGGTGTCTTCATCACTAAAGCCACTGATAACATCCCCCTGATCGGTGCCTTCGATAAAGTCGGGGTTTTGGGTACCCAGCGTATTCACCTCATCCTCTGTACCGGTAATGGTTACGGTGACGGTGGCTGTATCAGTCCCACCATTGCCATCCGAAACAGTATAAGTAAAGGTATCTGTCGCGGTTTCACCAACAGCTAGGCCATCAAACTGACCGTTGGGGTCATACACCACACTCTCGTCATTGGGATTGATACTGACCGTGCCAAAAGTACCAGCGGTATCAATATTGAGAATCTCTAGATCATCATTAACATCAGGATCAGTATCATTATTCGTCAGATTAATGATACGCGAGCTATCTTCATTCGTACTGGCACTATCATTAACAGCCGTTGGACCATCATTACGGCCAATTATGGTCACGGTGACAGTAGCTGTATCAGTCCCACCATTACCATCAGAGACGGTGTAGGTAAACGTATCTGTCGCGGTTTCGCCGACGGCGAGACTCTCATACTGGCCATTGGGGTCATAAACAACAGTGTCGTCATTGGGATTGATACTGACCGTGCCTAAAGTACCTGTCGTATCAACATTTAGAATCTCTAGGTCATCGCTGATATCAGGATCAGTATCATTACCCGTTAAATCAATGATCCGAGCATTATCCGCGGCAGTCGTGGCATTATCATCAACAGCGGTCGGCTCATCATTGCTCGGGGTGACAGGGCCAAGGCTCAGGTCAGCCGTATCTATCCCACCATTGCCATCGCTAATCGTATAGGTAGCGACGGGGACCGGACCGTTGTAGTCCGGGTCAGGCATAAACGTAAAGTCGCCATTAGCATCTATTTGCAAGATACCGACACCAGGAATGGTGGCAGGGCTACCGGCAGGGATAGTACCCGGTACACCCGGAATTGTGAAGGACGTGACCACTAACGGGTCGCCATCAACATCACTATCGTTACCAATAACATTGCCCGTCGCTGGAGTATCTTCGGTCACAGGAATGGGACCATCATCAACCGCAACGGGGGCATCATTTTGACCCACAATTGTGACGGTGACAGTGGCAATATCAGTGCCACCATTGCCATCAGATACCGTGTAAGTGAAAGTATCGGTGGCGGTTTGACCGACGGCTAGACTCTCATACTGACCATTGGGGTCGTAAACCACACTGTCAT
>CALFCG010000329.1 GCA_937951315.1 uncultured cyanobacterium | reverse complement strand
ACTTGCGATCGCAAATACACCTAAGCTCCTTCTGAGATATAGACGAGCTGAATGCACCGATAAACGCGCTTGACGGTAGATGCATCCCACAGACATCAACACCCGATGGTTAGGTTAGGGTTAGCGACACATAACCCTGGTTTAATCAGCACAGCGATCTAGAGCCTGGCAAGCGTCACCACTTCATCTTGATTTTGATACTTACCCTGTCGGGCCTGATAGCTCACAGAACAGCGTTCACCCTCAAAGAACAAGAGCTGCACAATCCCTTCCCGTGCATAAATACGACAGTCTGCACTCGAAGAATTAGAAAATTCTAGCGTCAGATGCCCCTGCCACCCGGCTTCAGCAGGCGTTAAGTTGGCAATAATTCCGCAGCGCGCATAGGTGCTTTTACCGATACAAATGACGCTGACATTTTCGGGAATAGCGAGTCGCTCCATCGCCACCCCTAGCCCATAGGAATGGGCCGGCAGAATAAAATAGCTACCCTGAGCATCTGTGTGGAGCGCGACTGGCTCTAGATTATCGGGATTAAAATTTTTAGGATCGACAATGGTGCCGGGGATGTGGCGAAAGACACGAAATTCATTGGGGCTGAGGCGAAGATCGTATCCATAGGAAGACAGCCCATAGCTAATAACGCGATGCAGTGGCTGAGACTCTTGAGCATCAATCTTGCGGACAAGCTGCGACTCAAAGGGAGTAATCATCCCTTGTTGAGCCATCTCTTGAATCCACACATCATTCTTGATCACGGCGCTACCTTCTCGCTTGCCCGGTCAAACTCACATTTGACTGATTTTATAAACGGGGACTACGGCGCAGCTCAGTTACCTGATCGGCCTCATTCACTATAGCGGGTGGCATATTGGGTCCCGTCAGGATCATATCAATATGGCGGGGTCGCTGCTGGAGTAAATCCAGCACATCATCTTCAGGAATCAGTCCTAAATGAATCGCTAGACTCAATTCGTCGAGAACAACCAGCGAATAATCACCCTGCAAAACAGCCGATTGGGTATGCTTCCAGAGATCAGTCAACGCATCTCGCTCTACATCATCGAGCTGAGCATCATCAATGCTGCGCGGTAAATTACACCGGAACCAATCCAGGTGCTGACAGAGATGAATGGGATGCTGGTGCCCCATATTAATGCCGCCCTTCAGAAACTGGACCACGAGCACCGAAGTCCCTTGCCCCGCAGATCTGAGAGCCTGCGCCATAACATTGGTAAAAAAGTTGCGATGGGGAGCCGTCACAATTTGCACCAGTCCTTCGACAGCGTGAAAAACACGGCGGTCAAGATCTAGTGTTGTGGTTTCAATCTGAGCAACCATAAAGGATTCAATGGGTGATTCGAGGAATGTCTTTGATTGCGTTAGCCTGCTCTATAGGGAACGCCTATAGCGGATGCGAAGGACCTTAGTGATCAAACACCATGCGTAGTGGCAAGGCGGTCATATTGCCAGGGGCAATACACAGATATAGTGCTCGGCTGCAACGTTCTCACATAGTCAACACCATATGTATGTATCCGTCAAGCCTTTACGTTGAATCTTTAAGTTCTGAGTCCTCTACACATTTAGGGGGTAACCTGTGAAATTGGCTAGCCCTCAGATTGGTGTTGCCAATGGCTGCGACGGTCCTATCGCAGAAGTTGGGAGTCCGTGGTTCTGTAAGCTAAAGGTCTCAGCCTAATGATGTATGAGACGATGTCAGTCTACATCTGAAAGACGTTGTCAAATTTTTGAGTTTAAGAGGTCACATTTATGGCACAGCAGCGTCCTGATGGCCGTCAGCCTAATCAACTCCGCCCCATTCAATTTCAGCGTGGATTTACAGGGTCGGTAGCAGGTTCAGTCCTCACACAATGTGGGGAAACGAAAGTCCTGTGTACGGTTTCTGTGCAGTCGGGCGTCCCTCGATTCCTAGAAGGAACAGGGCAAGGATGGTTAACGGCAGAGTACCGCATGTTGCCCGGTGCCACGCCCCAGCGCAAAGCTCGGGAAATTTTGAAGTTGTCGGGACGAACACAGGAAATTCAACGGTTGATTGGTCGTAGCTTACGGGCGGCCCTCGACCTGAAGGCACTCGGAGAGCGCACATTGACTGTAGATGCAGATGTTTTGCAGGCAGATGCAGGCACCCGGACAACAGCAATTACAGGGGGCTTTGTGGCCCTTTCCGATGCAATTCAAGATTTGATCAACAAAGGAGAGCTAGAGACCTCTCCCATTCGCCATTATGTTGCAGCTGTTTCGGTAGGCTTAAAAGCGGGAGAACCACTGCTAGACCTCAACTATCGAGAAGATGTCGCTGCGGATGTTGATCTCAATGTGGTGATGACGGAAAACCAGGCTTTACTCGAGGTGCAGGGGACCGCAGAAGAGGGAGAATTTACAAGATCGCAACTCAACCACATGCTCGATTACGCAGAAGCAGGCATCCAGGATCTGGTGGCAGCCCAGAGACAGGCCCTAGCAGGGTAGTCGGTCGATGGTCAGACGGGAGATTATAAGAGCGGAGTCGTGCTGTGAGCGGCCATATTCCGAGGGTTTTGGTCGCGCTTCGATTGTCCGGGCAAAGTCACCTCAATCCCTAGTTGCTGAATGCCAGTCACCGCGATTTCTGCCGGCAGCTTCACAAATCTAGGAGCCTGAAAATCTGGAAGGATATTGATGCCGACCGCCCACTTCAATATATAGAGGAAGTACAGTGTAGCGGCGGTCATCAGGGATTTTTGCAGTAACATCATGTCGTTTTCTAACCTCGATGCCTTTAAGCTAAGGGTCGAGCCTGAGGCCACAATGATGCCTTTCTATGTGTGATCAACAAACTTGCTGAAGGAATCGGTCAATCTAACTGAGAAAACTGAGAAAGGATAGGCAAAGCCACGATGCCAAAGGTTTCTGACAGCGGTTGATCACCCTCTAATCTGTAGAAGAAATAACAGAATGATCCACATTGGAATTGACCGCTACCATAAAAGTGATACTGGTTTGGAACAGCGTTATGCAGCAGGGCACAAGACCCAATTGGCAGGTCGGCACCGTCTTTGATATCCCGCTTTTTATTGATTCATCCTGGCTGGTGATCGTGGCGCTGATCACCTTCCTCGATGGCTTTGAATGGCAGACCACATACCCGATGTGGGGGACAGGTCTTGCCTGGGCAAGTGGGTTCGCAATGGCCCTGCTTCTATTTGGATCGGTCCTCTGTCATGAGCTGGGCCACAGTCTTGTTGCCCAGTCCCAAGGTATCAAGGTGAACTCCATCACGTTGTTTATCTTTGGGGGGCTAGCATCGATTGATGAAGAAGCTAAGACACCAGAGAAAGCTTTTCAAGTTGCGATCGCAGGTCCAGTTGTTAGCCTGCTGTTATTTGTACTCCTGAGCTTAACGGCCAATCTCTTTGCCGGCGACCATCCGATTGGGGTTTTAACGGGTAGCTTGGCGCGTATTAACCTTGTGCTGGCGCTCTTTAACCTGATTCCAGGCTTGCCCCTCGACGGCGGTCAAATTCTGAAGGCAGCGGTCTGGAAAGCCACAGGCAACCGTTTCCAAGGCGTGCGATGGGCCGCAAAGGCCGGACAAACCTTAGGCTGGGTTGCTGTCAGCTTGGGGCTGATCACCATTTTGCTCTTTGGTAGCCTCGGTGGCATTTGGATTTCTCTGTTGGGCTGGTTTGGACTGCGCAATGCCTACTCTTACAATCGTTTTGCAGACCTGCAGGAAAAGCTGTTAGAGCTAACAGCAAAAGACGCCATGACCCGAGATTTCCGTGTGGTCAAAGCCACCAAGACGCTGCGAGAATTTGCCGATGACTATGTCCTGTCCCTCAATCGTGCCTCAACTTATTTTGCAGCCTCCGATGGACGCTACCGGGGCTTAGTGGATGCAGACCAGCTCAATGTCACTGAACGCAGTCTCTGGGATGCTCTACACATTCAAGATTTAGTCCAGCCCCTACAAGAGATTCCCACCGTTAAAGAAACAACACCGATGGTCGAAGTGATTGATCGACTAGATGCTGAGGTCCTGCCCCGGATCACAGTGCTGTCTCCGGCAGGAGGGGTAGCAGGCATCATTGACCGTGGGGATGTGGTTCGAGCCCTGGCACAGAAAATGAAGTTGATGATTGCAGATGTTGATATACAACGTATAAAAGACGAAGGCAGCTATCCGCCAAACCTGAAATTAAATGAGATTGCACGTAATATTTTGTCAGACGCCTCTTCAGAGTCTACAGAGACACCGTCAGAGGGCCAACATTGAAACCTTTGAGGCAACTACAGGAGAAAGCGCATTCCCATGTCCTTGAACTTTCGCTTTGGTGTCATGAGCGACCTCCATATCGGTCTACCCCACACCATTGCAGACAGTCCCCATCGCTTTCATTTAGTTGAACTGAGTATCCCAGGCTTAGAAGTCGTTCTTGAGCATTTGAGTCAGCTCAATCTCGATTTCTTGCTCATTCCCGGTGATTTAACCCAGGATGGCGAACCTGAGAATCATGAATGGCTGAGTCAGCGTTTGGCCCAGCTCCCCTTTCCCAGCTACGTGATTCCGGGGAACCATGATGTGCTTTCCCCTATTCCGACCGAGACCTGTATTGGGTTACAGGAATTTCCGGGCTACTATCAAAAATTTGGCTATCAGGATCCTGGGCAGCTTTACTACACCTGCGAGTTATTGCCAGGTGTGCGACTCATCGCCCTGAATTCTAATCAGTTTGATGCTGAAGGGCATCAGCTTGGACTCGTAGATAATGAACAACTTTCGTGGCTACAGAGGGTCCTAGAAAAAAAAGCCAAAGATGAACTTATTTTGGTGATGATTCATCACAACGTTCTTGAGCATTTACCCGATCAAACCCAAAATCCCGTCGGTAGACGTTACATGTTAAGTAACGCACCTCAGCTGTTAGAAATTCTGGAGGAGCACGATATACAACTTGTGTTCACTGGACATCTACATGTACAAAATATTGCGCACCAAAACAGCCTCTATGACATCACAACCGGTTCGTTAGTGAGCTTTCCCCATCCCTATCGAGTGGTGCAGGTGCAGCAACAGGCCAGAGAGGTAAAGGTTTCTATTGAGTCTCATCGGTTGCGATCGCTTCCTGATTGGCCAAACTTACAAACCACCTCACGCCAGATGATGGGCCACCGCAGCACTCGATTTATGACCCACTTT
>CALFCG010000328.1 GCA_937951315.1 uncultured cyanobacterium | reverse complement strand
AATAGTTGTATATCTCTGAACATTAGCGCTAGCCTCGCTTCTCAGAACCTTGAAGCATTTGCGATCGCAACATCCGAAATCCCAACGATCGCCATCCCCCAGTAAGCCGCAGAGCCAAGTCAACATAAAATCTACAGCTTATGAATGAGGCTGAAACCTTTAATGTTGAGATGACAGGTTTCTCCCACTTGTCACTCCATTCATTCCTTTCAACAAGTCCTCTGATTTGTAAAAAATTAGTTAGCGGTTAGAATGTGTGGATTAACGAGTGTTAGCAAGAGGTTGAATTGCCCTATCAACCCCTTGTACTATTTTGTACTACATGGTGCGATATCGCAGCTTCGGTCGTTTTTGACCTTAACGTTAGTTTTTGTCCGAAAAGATCCTAAACCCCACCATCAACTCCCTGCATCTGAATTTAGAGAAGGAATGAGTCAGCGTTTTGGAAGTTGGCGACAACTAACAGGTCTGAGAGTTCTGCTGTGTCAATATCGACCAGGCACTGAAAGTCACACAATAGTGTCTAGATATTAAATCGGCGGTTAGGTTGTCAATACCAGACAGACTAAGAAAGCGGACAAGAGAAATTTTGAAGGTTACCAGTGTTAGCGAGAGTTTTGACTACCCACATTCAGGTACTTTTTGCGTAGAGGTTGTACCCAAGCAACATAACCCAAAAGCAATAGCCCGAGACCCGATGCAGGTCCAATAAAAATATGAAAGATCTGGTTCTTCGAGACAATTAGTGCAATTCCAAGTCCTAGTGCCACAACGTTGGATAGAACAGGATACAGAAAGATTCTCCAATCTCGCATGATGATATACCAGTGGTAGACAAAGATAATGGTTGCAACGAGTTGTGGCCACTGTATTAAGGTTTTACTGTCTCCAACACCATACAGAATGGGCACTGATACTAAACAAAGAACCGATAAGAGATCGGTGAGCTTAGATTTTTTCAAGCCCATAGCAATGAGACAGGTACCTGCAGTGAGAAAGGTATAAAACAGGCGGTTGAGATCAGAAATATGACTGACATAGAGCCATTTATCACCAATATGTTCAGCAATCTCATAAGAAGTCGCAATTGCCTTACACCCAAAACCGAAGTAAATCAGGGGCAGCGATCTGAGTTTCAATACATTGGTATAGAAATAACTTCTGGAAGAGAACACCCAAATATTGAGAGCCACAACGAGATAAACAGAAAGATGGGCTGCAACAATGGTGAACTCTATAGCCTTAGGCATCTATATGAAGTTGAGGAAACTTAATCAGTCCTACGGTCATAGGGATTATTTTGAAAAGCCAATGGCAGGAAGACTCTCTTCAATAGCTTACAACTTGCAGGTGCCGAATACGATAGCGACTCACCAGCAACTCATTGCGGGTTTGTACACAGTGTCAGAAAGAGAGGCAAAGCCTTCCTGGGTAGTTTGCTCAGCACACTTCTTCTATAGCTCCTTGAAACACCTATTGAGCCATTGAGGTTAGAGTCAAGTAGGAGTTGCCCTTAAAAAATAGGCTGAATTGATTTTTCACAATTAATCATGCTGGCTTATTCAGTGATAGCTATCACTGATGAATCGTGACACAGGTACTTGAGTGGTTTAAAAGTTAGCGTCTAAACTGGATATATGAATTATGTCAGTCGTCTTTTTCAAGGGATTACCGTCTTAGGATTAAGTACGTTGCTTTCCATACAGAGTACAGCAGCGCTCGAAACAGATCATGACGAGTATCAAACCGTTTCAAGCTTTATCAATTTAGTGACAGAAGGAGATAAGGAAAAAATTGCGGGCTTCTTTCGATATCCCCTGAAGCGATCGTATCCGATTCCTGATATCCAAAATAAGCAAGAGTTTATAGACCGATTTGATCAGATTTTTGATCAGGAGCTGATGACTGCGATCGCCTCTTCCAATATCAAGACGGATTGGAGGCAAGTGGGATGGCGGGGCGTTATGCTAGGATCTGGCCTTGTTTGGGTCAATGGTGGTCAAATCACTGCCGTTAATCATCAAACCGCTCTCGAAAACTCTATTGAGCAGCAAATTATCCGTCAACAACAGGCGAACCTCCATGCTTCCGTCCAACAGTTTCAACGTCCAATTTTAGATTGGACAACTGAGCAGTTTCATATTCGTGTCGATCAATTAAAAGATGATTCATACCGATATTCAGCATGGAGTCTAGGGACGTCCACCGACCAACAACCTGATCTCATTCTCTATGATGGCAATCTAACAATCACGGGCAGTGGTGGCAATCATCATTATGAGTTTAGACAAGGAGACTATCTCTATAAACTATTGGTCTTCATGATTGGTTCCAAGGAGACCCCGCCTGGACAGCTTGAAGTCTTCAGAAACGAATATCGTATTTTGCTAGAAGATGTTCAAAGTCCAGAGCGTCAGAAACTCCAGTAAAGCTAAGTAGAGATTGCCAGGATTGGCCTAATTGAATGCTCTCCAACAGATCTAAATCCTCATTGATGCCTTAGTACTGAGTTAACCTGTCAACTGATTGCGGGTTTCCATTTCTGCTGAACCGCAATATCGGCCATATGAGGTGACAATTACCTCAAAGATATACATTGAAAACAACGGAGGATTCATCACCAACTGTAGTGAGCGCTATCGCTGTGGGAAGAGGATTTCGACAGGTTTTGTAGCGTCAACGGTCAATCAGGTGGTGGCCATGCGAATGGAGAAGAAGCAACAGATGTGATGGACATCTAAGGGTGCTCATCTTCTGCTATGGGTCAGGACTAAAGTACTTTATCGGGAATGGAAGAAGAAGGTCAAGCAGCGGTATCAATACTCGGAAATAGAGGCTGAAATACGTGTCGCGGCCTAATTCCCCCGGTTTAAATCACTCTCAAAAACAACCGCTTAAGTTAGCAGTACTCTGACAAAGCCCATGGACTCATCATACTTATTGATATTACCCATTTCAAAGTAGATTTTGGCAGCAATCCGGATATCTTCAACGGCCTGCTTTTTGTCGTTCAGTATGCCTTTCAATTTACCCCGTTGGAGATAAGCATCAGCATATTGAGCATTTATTGTGATGGCCCGTGTGTAGTCATCAATGGCAATTCGCAGGTCTTCTAGGCGTTTAATACTGCTTCGGACCAAGCCCCGACGGAAATACAGCGTAGCATCTTGAGGTGTCTTATAGATGAATTGAGTGAGTTGATCAATGTCATGAAATGGCTCTAGTGAAATCAATTGATGTGCCTTCTTCCTTTTGATGAAATGTATAAAGCAACAACGCTAGACGAAAGTCCAGAGGTTGGTAAAATCAAGTATGTAGTGTTTTGAGAATGGCCAAAATCTTCACACAAGAACACAGTCAGTTAGTGTTTTTGACTGGGTGACATGACTCATGAAACAATTGCTAGTCATGTTTCAGATTTTATCGCTGGATTCTGAGAATTACCTGATAAAAAAGCTGATTTTAACTGAGAATTTATAACTGTCAGAATGAAAGTGTCAGTCATGATGAGTTGTCAATAGTTTGCATTGCAAAAACACCCCCTCCTAACATCTCTAGTTCCTATCTTCGCAACCAACTCATTGCGGGTTTCGGATAGTGAGTGAAACTAACTGAAAGCCCCTGTCTGTATAGAACTCCATCAACTCATCCTATTCCGGAAACAGACCCTTTTGTTTGATGCTCCTGGTTCTTCCGGATTTTGTGGAGAGATCTGAAAGTCACTGCGGCACTGTTCAGATCAGGGTTACAGTTTCAGGCATTTACTGAGTGAGATCCAGCCATTTTGAGATCTAGTTGGTACTGATCAGGGATACTCGTTCAATGCCAACTTTATCCTTAGCAGCTCGTCCAACATGAATTCATTTTCCTGTGTCGCGGCAACTCTTTCACCTGATCAGGGCATCGTCAACTTAACTGATATGGCACCACACCGTAGTCTATGCCACGCTTCGGTGATGAGTATTTCCTACAAAAGATAAGGCAGGTTACCCCACCTACCTAACCCAAAAAAGATAAATGCCTCCAGCGAAATCTCTACACACTGGAGGCATTTATTCAATAATCGTCTTAACCCTTCTCCTTAAATGCCTTTCCTGCGCTAAATCCTGGTACTATCGTCGCCTTAATTGTCATCTTCCCACCGTTTTTGGCCTGCTTCTTGCTATCGCTGAAAATAACCAAAAACCCCCACCCAGAGAGCGGAGGTTTGGTGATGAGTAGTAAAGTTCCTTCGGGACCAACAGCATCCATGCCCCAATATGGTTTTTAGGTCTGCTGGTTTGCGCCTTGTCCTTTCGGAACAAGTTGCCATTTCGGGAACTTGGTTGGGCATATGCGGGGGGTATGACAGCCCAATGAATTCATAATATTTGCTCTAGCGCGATATACGAACAGTGAAACTACTGACTTTTGACGGTAGTTTGTCATCGCTCCTTTTTGTTGCTAGAACGATAAGTCAATATAGAAACTTGCCACCGTAAAATTACTGAATGGTCTCTGATGGTTCATCAACAAAGCGTTTGAGATTGTAAAGATAGATCGTTCTCAGCATATAGAACCCAGTGATCTTTCCTGAATGATTTGAGACCGATGGCCCTGGGCTGTATATGCATTCTTACCAAGGCGCATCCCTAAGCTTCAAACGCCAGCCTTTCTCCCCTTCCTTGGGGTAAGGCTAGAGTCTTAGGGTGACGAGCCGGATAAGAAATGATGGCCCATAAAGCGACCATGATGATGAAGAGAAGCTTTCTCACGCCGAAGAATATCTGTTTGGTGAGTCCCCAGAACTTGCTGTTTATAACCCTATCCAAAGACCCTTGTCCAATCACTCTGAGAACCTCTGCGGCCTGAGCGATCCGACGTTGAAAGAAAGTAGAACCCAATAAGATCGCAGTACTGAGCATCAATACCCCAATCAGAAAGTAGCAAATACCCCAGTTAAGCGAAATCCCTTTGTGCAGTGATGGGAGCAACTTAGCGAGAGTTGCTAACACACCCGCAATCATGACCTTCGAGAACCAACCTTGCCGGTCATCTTGCTTGTTGAACATCCCCAAAAGGAACGCACCCACAAAACAAGTCGTAACGACCCCGTAAAGATTGAACTCAATCATTCCGAATTCCAGCAAAGTAACGTTTAGGCCATGATACTCAGGATGGAATATTTGTCAATGCTTGGACTAAATATTCTTGATCTTCATCATCGAGACAGGCTTGAAAAAGCTGGCTCATCTTTTGTTTAAACTCTTCCTCTTCCTTGTCCATCTCCTTTTCTTCCTCCTGCATAATGTCATAGAACTCCCGCAGGGGTTCTTCATAGATTTGCCTCTGAGTGGGAGACAACTGAGGCTTGAAAACCTTGTACAACATCAGTGCCTCCATCACCCAGCCCACGATCCCCTGAGACATAACTTCAGGATCTTTCTCTCGCTCAACGGAGTAGAGTTCACCGTAGTGAATATCCAACACTTCTCCCAGCAGTTGCTGTCGAATCGGCTCACGATAGGGCTTGAGATAGTCTGCCAGCCAATTGATAATTTGTTCCTGCTGTGTTTGTAGTCTTTCCTGATCCGGCTGGTCGCTTTTCTCCACGCTCTGTTCCACCTCGGCAAGCAGTTGTTCCCAGGCCAGCGTGAATTTATCCATATGTAGCTCGAACTGACGACTGCCGGGAACCAGGACCGGTGGAATTTCGCCATAGGCTTTCCCTAATGCTTGCTTTCGTCGCTTTGCCTCACCCATGATGTCCTCCGATCACTAGCGCATTCTAGAACGATTGTCCCCTCTACAATTGAATCATTCGTTTTCCTCAAATCCTTGGTGAGCAATTCTTACGAAACCTCATCCTCACAGTTGCCCCTCGAAGAGCTTCAAGGCGTTATCGAACGGCTCACCTTTCAGTCTGATAAAACAGGCGATAGCGTTGCTCGGCTAAAAGTCCCCAAAGCCCACGACCTGATTACGATAGTGGGTGACCGAGTAATCCAGAAGGTAAATGACTATAACTGGGATGTATTCAATGGTGATCTGGGAGTGATTGAGACCATTGATTTGGAAGAGGTCGCTGTGACGGTGCAATTCTCAACGAAGACGGTCACCTATGACCTCACAGATCTCAATGAGATTACCCTTGTCTGGGCTGTGACGATTCATAAATCCCGGGGCAGTAAATCCCAGTGGTCATTTTGCCCCTGTATATGCAGCACGACATGATGCTCTCTAGGAACCTGCTGTCCACAGGGTTGACCCGAGCGAAGAAACTGGCGATTGTGTTTGGTCCCAAGAAAGCGATTGGGTTGGCAGTGCGTCAAGATAAAGTCCACCAGCGGTATACCCTGCTGGATCAGCATTTGATGGGCAAGGCTGAGCTTGCCTCTGGATGATTTAGGCTTTCTTTGTTCTACCCCTTGTTGCTTTCTTCCTGGTTGGAGTTGCCTTAGATTTCGGGGATGTTTTCGCTTTAGAGGAGTTTGCCTTTGGCCCTCTCTTTGGCTTAGTCGCTGAACCTGAGGTGGCTGCAGTTGCTGGAGCTTTCTCAGCGACGGTTTTAGAGACTTTGGCTTTTGGCTCTGTCTTCTTGGTCGCTGCAGGCTTGGTGGTCTTTGGGAGTTGGAAGCAGGCGGGTTTCCTAGATTTTTGCCACTTTTTAGTTTTAACTCCGGCTTGAAGGGCCGTCTTTGTTCGGGGGCGTTCAGCCTTGAATTCCTCAGGACTGAGCTGGCCATAGAGCATTTCAATAATCGCGTCTTGATGTAACGCGGTTCCACGATGTTTCTCTAGCACAGCCGTAATCGCTTCATGCTTCTGTAAGCCTTTGAATGCTTGTTGCAATGGCAGTGAGTTGCGTACCTTGCTTGACTGTAGCTTTGTTGCCTTTGCTTTGTTTATAGAACGTTTTGCTGGAGCTACTTTCTTACTGCCAGTCCCCTTACTATTCTTCTTCTCTTCTTTGATGATGTAGGTCGAAGGGGTTTTACCTTTCTGCCATAGTTTCTGCTGTTCTCCCTTGTA
>CALFCG010000327.1 GCA_937951315.1 uncultured cyanobacterium | reverse complement strand
AATAAAGACTTCCGTATTGATTGAGAGAGCTGATATGCAACAAAACGCTCATGATTCAGCGTTTGCTAATGGTGCCATTCCGCAAGGCTTAGAGGCCCTGATATTTGATATGGATGGGGTTTTGTGTGACACGATGCCCTTCCATTTAGAGGCTTGGCTACAGTACAGTGCCAGTATTCCTGAACTCGCAGCGGCCAGTCGAGATCGGTTGGAGCAGATGGGGGGCAAGCGGAATGAGGAACTTTTGCCTGAGCTGCTGGGGCATCCTGTCTCTGATGTAGATATTCGTCGCTGGGGTTCTGAGAAAGAGGCTGTTTATCGGGAGTTAATCAAAGGCCGGATTGAGTGGTTGGCGGGTTTAGTTCCGTTTCTGGCCCAAGCCAAGGCTCATGGCCTAAGGATCGGATTAGGAACCTCTGCTTGCCGGGAGAATGTAGAGCTATTGTTGGCCCATGAGAACCTGGGAGATTTTTTTGAAACGCGCGTGATTGATGCTGATGTAGAGCGCGGTAAGCCAGATCCACAATGTTATTTGTTGGTGGCTGAACGATTAGGTGTGGAACCGGCAAAGTGTTTAGTCTTTGAGGATGCAACTGCCGGTGTGCAGGCCGCCCGTAATGCAGGGATGAGCTGCTGGGGCGTGCTAACGACCTGTTCTGAAGCTGCGCTTCACAAGGCTGGGGCTGAATATTGCATCACGAACTTTCAGGATTCTCGCTTGTCCTGGATGGTGCCTGGAGCCTCGACTTCAGAAGTTGTTGGCTAAAGGGGCTGTTTGAGAAATTTAAGGGTTAAAGTCGTATTTTGCCAGCGTGTCCTAAGTCCCCCTTTTAGGAGGAGGACTTAGATGTCTTGCTTGCTCTTTCTCAGGTATAGAGGAGAGACAGAAGTACTCGTTCTCACCTCTAAATTCTCTGTCTGTATCCTTTCAGTGTGCTTTGAGATATTTAAGCGACGGCTTGGAATGGCTGGGGCTGATACTGTTTTTGCTGATGTAAATTTTGCAGTGCCTCATAGGTGCTGGGCAATTTCTGAGCCAGAGCCGTGGTTCTGAGACGGATATCTGCAAAGATCTGTTCAGCTTTTTCAACAGCCTGTGGATTGTGTTCGAGGAGCGGTGGGCTTTGTTCTGGATGGACTCCCATGCCTGATAGAACGCAGTAGTAGTTGGAGTTAGACCAAAAATTCTCGAATTCAAAATCGAAGGCGCTGTAGTAATCGGCGGAGTTTGAAACGACGGCACCCACAGGTAAACCTGCTTTATAGAGATCGAGTTTCTCTTGGATCGAATCGGACTTTTTCAAGTCGTAGCGATTGGCTTGCCAGAAAGCCGTATCTTCCCGTTCAGTGGTGAAGTAATGCATTTGGACGAAGTCGAGGCAATCGTCGAACATCCAGGTCACTTTGCGGTTGAACTGTTTCTTTAACTGTGGTTCTAAGGCTTGGGATGGCCAGTGCTTCACGAGTTGGTAGAGGGCTGCATAGATAAAGTAAATCCCAGTGGATTCCAGAGGTTCTAGGAAACTAGAGGCGAGTCCGATGCCAACGCAGTTTTTGACCCAAGTGCGTTCTGTACGGCCCACACGAAATTTAAGATGCTTGAGTGGCTTCTCTTCGTCTAGATTCCAGAGTTGTTGGAACTCTCGGGCGGCTTCATCTTGAGAGCAGCTCTTACTGGAGTACACGTATCCTGTGCCAAAGCGTCCTTGCATGGGGGTTTTCCAGGTCCAGCCATGCTTCATGGCGATGGATGAGGTGTAGGGCTCGATGCCATACTTCTCGTCATCGTGGGGGACGGGTGTGGCGACGGCTGAGTCACATAGAAGCGCGTCATTCATGTCGAGGAAGGGTTCTTTTAATGCTTTACCGAGCAACAAAGAACGGAAGCCAGAACAGTCGATATAAAGGTCGGCGGTCAATATTTTGCCGGTCCGGGTGTTGACGGATTGAATATTTCCAGTCTCTGGCTCTAGAGCCACCTCGACGACATCATCAACAATGCGGTTGACCCCGCGCTCTGTGGACCATTTTGTCAGGTACTCCGCGACCAAATGGGCATCAAAGTGCCAGGCGTAGTACATGGCCGGGTTGCGATCGCAAAATACTGGACTTAGCTTTTGATCTAACAGCGCCGCTTCAGAATAGCAGGCGTACTGCATCGCTTCAGTTGTTGTTCCGGCCAGGTGCTTGCGCAACCAATATTGCTGCAGAGGAATGCCCTCGCAGGTCGGCATGCCGCCAAAAATATGATAGAAGGATCGGTCCGGTTGCCCAAGAGTTGGAGTCTGGCTCCAGTTAATAAACTTGACTCCGACTTTATAGGAGCCATTTACCTGTTGCATCCATTCTGATTCAGGAATACCCAGAAAGTTAAAAAAGACTTGCTGCAAGCTGGGCAAAGTTGCTTCGCCAACACCGATCTTCTTGACCGTCTCTGACTCAACAAGAGAGATGTCGACGTCATCTCCTAATGCTTTTGTTAAGTAAGAAGCGGTCATCCAGCCAGCGGTTCCGCCACCGACAATTAAGATTCTTTGAATAGGCTGACTCATTAATATTTCCTCATTTCAGTTATGCGTTTTTTTGAGCACGACCTCACAAAAATTGCCCAGCAGACTATTACGGCTCCTAGAAACCGTTATCTCCTTATTCCCTGAGGCTGCTGTATTTTATGGGTCTATCTCAAGACCTGCTTAGCGCTAATTCATCAGTGCTAATGATGGAGAGTGTTGGCCTTGCTGTTGTTGTGTCGGTACAACGCTGGCCATGAGATATTCAATCGTCTGTTGTTTGACCCATCCATGACTGGAGAGTATCTCTCCAATTCGTTGATTGCGCGTCTGCTGCTCTAGCAGTGCAATGTCCAGTTGCTCTAACGTAATTAAGCCTGCATCAAGGAGATGTGTACCCAGTCGAATGGGCTGATGGACAGGAGATAGAGAGGAGATAGGATGAGTCTTTGCGTAGGCCAGCATTTCATCTGTAAATGCTGCAAAAACGGCAAACATACGATCGATAATCTCTAACTTTTCCGCTCGATCTGCCTCTGTTAGCTCAATCCCCTCAATGACCTCGACGATGTGGTCAGAACAATAGGTATGGGCAGCATCGACATCAAGATGACCACTCCCGAAATATCGGTACTTTAGGTGAGTTTGTGCTTCAAGGGACTGAATAATTTTTGCAGAAGCCGTTAACAAAACATTTGCTGTTGACTCAACGACTTCAATGACAACGAGCTTTTGGCTGGGGGAACATTGATGGGTGTAATGATAAAGTTCATGGGCCACATGTTGGGCACAGACTGTCTCTTCATTCCATAGCGCTGTCAGTGCATCTCGAAAACTCAGACCTCGATTAAGACCGAGCTTTTCGAGATCTTCTAAAAACCAAATCCAATGGCAATCATCTTCGTAGGTATGTTTATTGATGATCACCTGTAGCGGATCATTGCTGCTTTCATCTCGAAAAACGTTTTTATTTAGCTCCCCAAAGCTCATGATGAATGGAGCCGCGCATGGAGCAAATGCCAACCGCTGTTTAGGAGCGATACTTTCATCCCTAAGATAATCGAAGAATGGAAGCTGCGAAAATTCTTTCTTTTTTTGAGTAATATGCTTGAGAACATATTTCATTTGTGCAATTCCTCATGCGAAATTCCCATGTCCTTGTGAGTAAAGACATGCTTATTACCTTCTATTGAAGTCGAAATAGATCTATAGGAGAATCAGTGTAGAAAGGGATCCTGTTGAGATGTGCACTAAGCCTATCTCTCCGCAGTAAGCACTTTCCTTACCATGTCTGATGCTCATAAATTTGGAGGGATGTTTTGATCACTAGCTCAAAACTTTCCTCAGAACAACATAGGGGAATTAGCCGATAAAAGGCTACACCCTACATGCGTATATTTGTCCCATGGACGCCAAGACGATCGACTGCAAGGACGTCAGAGCAGTTGATTAAAACCTTGGTGTTGTCTGTATAGATCCCCAAAAAATGTGTGAGATACACGGCCTCGGCTCTGCAAAGAGTAGAGGCGTTGCATACTCTGCAAGAAAACTCCTGCTGGTGTGATGAAAAGATGT
>CALFCG010000326.1 GCA_937951315.1 uncultured cyanobacterium | reverse complement strand
CGAGAGAAAGTCCCCGATAGGCATTGTTGAACTCATAGCGATGGCGATGACGTTCATAGACCACTGTTTCTTGGCCATAGAGGCGAGCGGCCAAAGACTCCGGCTGCAGGCGACAGGGATAGAGTCCCAACCGCATCGTTCCACCCAAATCGACAACATCCTGCTGCTCAGGCAACAGATTAATCACCGGGTGAATCGTCTCTTGGTCAAACTCAGCACTATTCGCCTTATCCAGATGCGCAATATTCCGCGCCCATTCAATCACAGAACATTGCATGCCCAAACACAAACCTAAAAAGGGAACCTGATGTTCCCGAGCATAGTTAATCGCAGCAATCTTACCGTCAATCCCCCGAGAGCCAAATCCACCCGGAACAACAATCCCTGAGACACCCTCCAAATGGCGCTGTGGGCCTTCGGCCTCCACCGCTTCAGAGTTAACCCACCGGACCTTGACCTCAATCCCCATGGCCACCGCTGCATGGCCCAGGGATTCCACCACGGACAAATAGGCATCGTTGAGACGGACATATTTACCCACAATGGCCACTTCAATCGTCCGCGTGGGGTTTTCTAAACGATTAACGAGGCTTTGCCACTCCGTGAGATCCGGTTCTCGTTGCTCCATATTTAAAAAGCTCAAGACCTGTCCGGCGAGTCCTTCATTCTCTAGCACGAGAGGCACCGCATAAATGCTACTGGCATCGGGAGCCGTAATCACCGCTTCTACGGGTACATCACAAAATTCGGAGAGCTTTTCTTTGATGCCCACCGTTAGTGGGCGATCACATCGACACACCAGAATATCGGGTTGGATTCCGATGGAGCGCAGCTCTTTCACAGAGTGCTGCGTGGGCTTCGTCTTCATTTCCCCAGCTGAGGGAATCCAGGGCAAGAGGGTTACGTGGGTATAGAGTAGATTTTTGCGACCTACATCTTTACGGAATTGGCGAATTGCTTCTAAAAAAGGCAGCGATTCAATATCACCCACCGTGCCCCCAATTTCAATAATCAGCACATCGGGTGTGGTCTGTTGCGCCACCCGCAAGATGCGCTCTTTAATCTCGTTAGTAATATGGGGAATCACCTGCACCGTGCCGCCGTTGTAGTCGCCCCGACGCTCTTTGTTTAAGACGGACTGATAGATAGACCCCGTTGTCACACTATTCAAGCGAGACATGGGCGTATCGGTAAAGCGTTCGTAATGCCCCAAATCCAGATCGGTTTCAGCCCCATCATCGGTGACAAAAACCTCGCCATGCTGGAACGGACTCATGGTCCCCGGATCAACATTAATGTACGGGTCCAGCTTCAGAATGGAGACCGAATAGTTCCGCGACTTTAGTAAGCGTCCCAAGCTAGACGCGACAATGCCCTTGCCAATGCTAGAGACAACACCGCCGGTGACGAAAACAAACTTAGTCATGATGGATTCCAATGCTGAAGGCCCGACCGACCTATTGTGACATAGGTTTCTCAGCCACAGGATGTATTTTATAATCCCAGCGTTTTTGGATTCACCCCCAGCCAACGTTCTCCCAGCTGTATTTGCTCTGGGGTTGGATTGTCCAAGGGCTGAACACTATAGGCGGTGGGAACAGGCTTTGCCAACGTCACCGTGTAAGTCCGCAGCTCTTCGTCATGGAAAACCGTGACTTGAATCTGCTCATCAGGCTGATAGTTAAGCAAGCGATCGTTAAGTTGACTCGCTCGAACTCGGAATCCATCAATGGCCAGAATCTGATCGTCAGGGGTAATGCCCGCGTGATGTGCTGGGGAATCAACAATGACGGTTTTGACAATCGCAGCTCCAGTGACTGGATTCAGCTCAACGCCCAGGAAGGGTGGGGCTTCATCTGTCGTTTCGACCTTCAAATAAAAGCCAAAGGGATTCAGAAATTCATCATAGGGTAGCTCAACGGTCCCTTCGATATAGTTCTGCCAAAAGTCGGTGAGGTCAACACCCGCAACAGATTCAAAGACAGACTTCAGTTGAGCATGGGTATAGCCAGTTTCTGATTTACCAAACTGCTGCCACATTTCTTGCATCACCTGATCTTGCGATCGCATATTCCCACTTTCTCGCCGAATCAGTAGATCCAGCAGCAGCGCCACTAGCTCACCCTTAAGGTAGTAAGACACCTGAGCATTTTTGCTATTTGCATCAGGCCGGTAAAGCTTAATCCAAGTATCAAAGCTCGACTCACTCAAAGACTGTACGCGTCGCCCTGGAATCGACTGCAGGCGCGTAATGGAATCTGAAATCAGCTTTAGATAGTTTTTGGCATCGTAAATACCCGCCCGCATCGGAATCGCAAGATCATAGAAACTCGTCACCCCTTCGCAAAACCAAAGACAGTCCGTATAGTTTTCTTGGTCATAGTCAAAGGTTTCTAAAGCCTTAGGCCGAATTCGCTTCACATTCCATAGATGGAAAAACTCATGGGCCACAAGACACATGAATTTGTTGTAGTTCTCGGTCGTACGGAAGTTAAAACGCGGGAAAAGCAACGACGTACAAAATTTATGCTCGAGACCGCCATATCCTCCAGCCGATAAATGGAGCAAAAAGAAATAGTGTTCATAGGGTAGCCCGCCAAAAATCTTGGCTTCGACTTCAACAATTTTCTGAGTATCAGCAATGATGCGTTCAATTTCAAAGTTTCCTTTGCCCCAAATCACCCATTGATGGGGCTTACCGAGCACATCAAAGTCATAGAGTGAGTGGGTGCCAATCTCCACAGGGCTATCAACGAGGGTGTCGAAAGTATCAGCACGAAAGGTATTGGATTGGCCTTCTACAGGAGGCAATGCTGTTGTTACGGCCCAGCCATCGGGCGGTGCAACGGTCAAAGTCGTCTCAATCTCTTCAAAGCCCGGTATATACATGAGCACGGCCCCTGGATTGAAAAATCCGTGGGTGGAGTCGAGATGATTCGTACGCACTGTCAACTCATGGGCAAAGACCTGATAGCAGACTTTGAACTGCGTCACTTCCCCTGAATCAATCTGCCAATGATTCTTACTCACCTTGCACCAGGGTAGCGACTGGCCTTGAGCCTCTTCTGCTCGAAACATCTGGAGCTGCTTCGAATATTCCCGCACCAAGTAAGAGCCAGGGGTCCAGACCGGTAGCTTTAGGTCCAGAATTGCAGACGTCTGATTCAGGAGTTCTAAGGTGACTTCAAACAGATGAGAAGAAGGATTAGGCAGCGCCACCTGATAGTGGATCGATGGCGCCATAGAAGTTTGCTCTAGATTACGGGCATGGGCAGCGACAGTCATATGCACTCAAGAATTCAGAAAAGTCCAAAACCTTAAGCCACACTAGCAAATAGTTCATTAAAGGACTGCTCTGGGGCATCAGGACGGGCAACAATTTCAACAATCTTATTGCCAGCGGCAGCGTCATACAACGACTCAATACAAACCTGAGCCACCTTGGTCCGGGGCAAACTGCCTTCAAACAGGGTATCAGCAGCGGACATCACAATTCGATCATCATTGTCTTCATTTTTTAGACCACCCGGTCGAACAATGGTGTACTTCAAGCCGCTGGCCTTAAGATAGGCTTCTGCTTGTTTTTTCCACACCAGAATTAAGAAGAACAAATTAAGGGGATGCAAAAGCTTCGACGTACACAGTGATGAAACCATCACAAATTGCTCTATTTGCTTCGCTTTTGCCGCATTGACGAGATTTTTGGTGCCAATATAGTCAACGGAATAAGGCCCCAGTGGGTTAAAGCTAGGAGCAGCCCCTGTTGCACTCAGCAAAACGGTGCTATCACCAATAGCGTCTAAAAGAGACTGTGGCTTGAGGACATCACCAACCACTAACTCCACTTCAGGGGGAAGAATCTCTTGGGCAGACTTGAGATCGCGCACCAACGCCCTCACCGGAATATCACGCTCAACCAACTGTTGAACGATTCTCCATCCCGTATTTCCAGTTGCTCCCGCTACAAATGCTTTTACCATCCCAATTCACGCTGCCTGATAACGCCTGATCCTATATAGAATCATCACATACTAACGGACGTAACCCTGGCACGCCTGACGCAGAATAAGTACAAACCTTGTTCATTTCGAGCAGAGGGACACTTATCAGTTGTGTTGGGAAAATATGGGTGATCCGCAGGGTAAATCACTGCCTATTCACGTCTTACGATATAGCCCAATCAATTGCCCAGATAGCGGTCTAGAAATCTTTTTCGGCAACAAATCAAAAATAGCCTCGACCAGAAGTCTTACGCCAAAGAAAAAACTATGATCACTGCTTTTCTTAAAATGACCGTGCGTAATAGCACCTCGACGAAAGTCAACTAGCTCAAATCCAGTTTCCTGCAAGATTTCTTCCCATGCTCGAATGGTTTTACAAGATACATGACCATAAACTTCGACATCTTTCCCCTCATAGGTAAACATACGAGGGTTATCCCTCAAGTTCTCAACCTGTTTGAGCATCTTTTTCCTCCTATTGGAGGACCAAAAGCTTCGCTGAAAAACATTCGGTTCATTTGGGGTTGTTAGAATAAGATAGCCGCCTGGCGCCATAAATCCATAAATATCAGACAGGAATTTCTCTGGCTCTGGAATATGCTCAATTACCTCAGAGCAATACACAACATCAGCTTGTTTATATTGTGCAGGAAGCTCTAACTTCGTAAAGTTCATCCAAGAAAAGTCAATATTATCTGGCTCCGCACAATTTTCTAAATGAAATCGTCTCCGCAACTTACACAAATCCAAGTGCTTAGGTGCACCTTCAAATCCAACATACTGAAAGCCAGATATTTTCCGATCTAGAATATTTCTCAGTGCATATACTTCAGTACCATGACCACATCCAATCTCAACAAATAATTTTCCCCCTCCACTATTGCCGTATCCAAACAGATCAATATTATCTCTAACAAGCTCAGCAACCTTATTGGTTTTACGATACCAAAAGTAGAGTACTGAAGGAGATTTATTCTGCAGATCTGCTTCAACACCAAATGAGAACTCTCTCTTCCAGTAGGCATATTCACTTTTAAGATCTACTTGCAATTGCATTTCTTGAGCCATTCGAATTCCTCCGTACGGTTACTGCACTTACAAGAACAACAGCCAAAGCAATAGATAAAAAAAACAAAAGAAGACTAGACAGGCATTTTCCACAAAATAGCCAACAAGACAAACGAGGGTTTTCTAAGATTCTAACTTTGCAACAAAGATCGAGAAAAAGACGTATCGCACTTTACCGTATCCATAATTCGCAACAACACATACGACAACATCCATACTTCCAGCAAGTTATAGAAGACAGACAAATTATCTTAAAACCTAGCCAGGAAGAGAGATTAGGCATCATCACACAAGAGAAAACTGACATTCGGGGAAAGACCCAAAGCAAGAATAACATACTTTAAGATACCCAAAAGAAATTGACCGAGGGGAAGAGTCATCCTTGCGAGGATTTAAAGAAAGAAACATATCCATTACAAGATAGCCATATCAATAACGCCCCCCTCATCACGACTATCCATGCAGCTGAGATAGACATTTCGCAGATATTTATTGCAATCACAAGCTGCAAGAAGGTGACGGTGATTCAGAGAAAGGTACTTGTTAACTCCGGTCGGCTGATAGATAATTGCTTCCGAGAAGATTGGCTCATATTTCCTCGATCCCAAGACTCTACTCAATATGGAAATATCACTCCCCACTAGCGCTTCTTGTTGGTGATAGTAACGGAGGTATCAAGCTTAAAATTCCCCATAGTTATGCTTCTATTAGCACGTATAAAGAGTACAAGTCATCAAAGTGGATATTACCCAGCCGCTCCTTCAGTTATCAATCCATGACCCTAGGTTGTGGGCAGTGCGATTCAGCTCGATAAACACTCAAAGGTTTCTCATGAATGAACAAAGGTCACCCAGCTCAAGTCCAAGGTTGTTATCAGGGTAGAAACCATAGGAACACTGCCTGTCATATCTACATGCTTTGAAGTCACAGTCCGTTCACTTAAGTCACATTGCTTTAGTCGCCTCGATAACTTCTTAGCGCCCCCTAGCAACCATTTTGAAGCCATTGTTATACAAAGATCTTTAGGCTCTTAAGCAACTCGTCATACCGCTTTTCCTCTAAAAAAGCTTCTACCTCCATTGAATTCATCGGGCGAGTAAATAAGAAACCTTGAATATAGTGGCAACCCAACTCCGAGATGATATTCAATTGCTCTATCGTTTCAACGCCTTCGGTAACAACCTTCAAATTCAAAGCTTCTGCCATCGCAATAATCGAGCGAATCAATTCCCTGCTTTCTGGGGTACTATCCAAATCTTTAACGAAACTACGATCAATCTTGATGCCATGGATCGGATACTTTGATAGATAGCTTAGCGACGAGTACCCTGTGCCAAAGTCGTCAACAAAAATACTAAACCCCAACTCGTTCATTTTGTTCAGATTCCTCATGACAAGTCCAGAGTCTTCGAGCAAATAGCTCTCAGTAATCTCGAGCACAACGTCGTAGGGACTGATATCGGATACATCAATCACACTCAGAAGGAAGGGTACAATATCAGTTTTTTCTAGCTGAGCACTGGAAAGATTCACATTGAACTTCTGATTAGGACTGGTGATGCCACTTGCTCGCCATTGACGATACTGCGTGCATGTTTTCTCAAAGATGAGACGGTCAACTTCTATGATTAGCCCTAGTTCTTCAGCAAGTGGAATGAAATGACAGGGTGAGATGAGACCTTTCTCTGGATGTATCCAACGAACCAAAGATTCAATCGAAAAGATCTCGGATTCATCAGTGTTTACGATTGGTTCAAAATTGATACAGAACTGTTTCTCACGAACAGCAATCTCTAATTCGCGCTCTAACTCCATCCGTTCCAGATGTTCCTTACGCATACCCTCATCAAAGAGCTGATAGCAATTACCGATAGCTTTTGCCCGATACATCGCAATGTCGGCATCACGAATCACCTCATCCGATGATTGGTAAGATGCATCAGCTAATAAGATGCCAACACTCACAGCCAGAGAAATCTCGGTATCGCGAATTCGTATGGGTTGAGCAAACGCATCGGTCATTCTCTGCGCAAGTTTCACTGCTGTGGGCTGGTCCAACTGGTCCATGAGCAAAACGAATTCATCTCCACCCAAACGAGCAAGGCACATTGGGTCTCCAACAAGCGCAGATAAAAGATTAGCCACCTGTATCAATACTTTGTCACCCATAAGGTGGCCAAACGTGTCATTAATTTGTTTAAAGCGATCGAAGTCGATGAAGAAAAAACAGAATCCGAGGTCCATATCGGTACCAAGCATAGACACGCAACGATTTAATTCCTTCATGAGTTGGTTGCGATTGGCCAAACCAGTTAAATCGTCATGCGTAGCATCGTACTCGAGTCGCTTATTTATTTTTTCTAGGTGAAGCTGTGCATTTTGTAGTTCAGCGGTTCTTTCCTGCACCAAGTTCTCTAGTTCTCGCTGATGTGAGTCCGCTTGGGCTAGACGTAAACTGGATTCAAGCTTGAGATCTTCGTATGCCTGCTGAAGTTTTAACGAAGTTGACTTCACCGACTGTTCTAAAAGTTGGCGATTGGCCTTGAACTCTTTGAGCATCTGATTTACAGCTAAGACAAAATTGTTCCAGCCTTCAAAATTAGGAACCTCATCAACTGCGACCCCTTGCCGGCGCATGAGACGCGTAAGTATACGGTTGAGTTCGCTAGAAGTGATTTCGGGCATAGGTTTAGCAGATAGAGGCAACTTCTAATACTCACGTATTAGGCAAATCGTAAGGGTCTCATTGTGAACCTGCGGTGGCCCCAATGAGGTCGTTGAGATTTCTCCAAAGGCATACATCCCAATTTGATGAATCCCGTGCCCCAAACCATCGTGAATGAGAGCGGCTTCTTCACTCGTTTTATCTAGCAACACGGTGCGTCTACCAGCACAGCTCACACACACTGCAAGGGCGTTGTTCTGCGGCAGAATCGTTTTACTTCGCATGCGCTCAACCGCTTCATCGACACCATCAAGAATTTCGTCTTCTGTGGTGGTCATAACTTGCACCATCACGCCTTCGGGAATATCCCCTGCCAATTCAAGCACGCCAGATTCTTGATCCAGGCTGTTTACGTCGCGCACAATTTGCATTTCGAGCCCTGACAACCGAATGGTTAGAGGATAGCGTGCCGATGCCTCAAGCAGACCAAATCCGACATCGGTTCCAACCTGTCGCTGGTATACGTCGTAAGCGGGTTCACCATCTAGTTCAAATAATGTTCTATGGGACGTTCGCGTCGCCTTACATTCTGCTCCGATCAAGCGCCAGCCACCACCCGTTGCGCGCGTCAGTTCCACAGAGTTGCCGATAAAGCCAACAGCACAGGCGTGGCATCGTTTTATTTCGCTGTCGCAAAGCATCCATGTATCGTCAAGGGTGTGCCCACTCGCCAAGCCACCCGCAATAGTCACATCCGGTGGCAACATTTTCTGTAAGCCTCGAACCAGTTCTGTTGCTTCCGTCATTACGCCGTCAGCAAAGAGAAGGACGCCCTTAAGATCAGGATCAGCAAGTTTTTCACCCAGCTTCTGGCCCGCCATTTGAGACTCTTCGAATGCTTTAACTGACGCCCAAGAAAGTCGGAGTTGGGTCTTTTCGAAACGGATAATCCCTAGGGAAATAGCTCCTTCGAGTAATGCTCCGTCACGGGTCGCAACTGTCGTGCTACAACCAATAATTTTCGATTGAGGAAACGCAGTTTGGATTTCTATCAAGGGTGCCATCGAGTCACAGTATTCGTGCGAAGCGAACACAACAACAAGAGTATTTTCAGAATCCAAGTCTGGAAAGGGTTGCGACCAACCAGTAGCCAAGTCGTAACTCAGCGTCTCGGTGCTTTGTTCTCCGATTTCTAAGGTCGACATGGTTCTCATTGCAAAGAATTTCTGAAGCCTGTAGCCCTCAGAAAGAAGCTGACTTCATTAAAAGAGGTGATGTTTGAACGATAGGACAGCAACGACTGAGTGCCGTTTTGCTGGCCCTCGTTTAACCAACTCTTGAAGTCCATTGGAATAGATGACCACTCCGTGATTCAAGAATCCCACCACTCTCAATGTAGAGTCTTTTAGCACTCTCTCACTGGAGAAAAATCTTGAAAGTATGGCTAACTCAGCACGGGAAAAAGGCGCCTTTTATTTACCCATCGAAAGTGATCAGTCAATTTCTAGAGCTTGAGACTGATGCCCTAGCCTTCAGCCCCTATTTGAATCAGGGGTTGACCATTCACCCTGTTCTGTTCCCTCTACAAATGTCAACAGACTTTCGGCTCCCCGTTGTTTCTATATCAATCAAACAAGTCCGCCCCCTTCGTTCGTGAGTTAAAACCATGACGTCAGCTGCAGAGGGAGGCAATTCTTCAGCTCGTTGCGCTCATATATGAAAGCCGCTAACGGAATACCATGCTCAAACAACGTTTTAATAATTCTCCATCCCGCATTACCCGTTACACCCGCAACAAATATTTTGTTGTCTGACTCATCAGTTATTCAGTCTCCACAGTAGGGCGATTGAAACGATGACTGTATTCCTCAAGATCTGCATCGGTAATTGACAGACAGATCAACAAACAGATAGCTGCTGCTTCTGAGAACAGAGAGTCACACCTTTGATTCTATGCAAAGGGAAGCAAACCATGCATTTGTGGGGAACGATACTCTTGCAGGAGCTAGGAATTTCAAACTTTTATCAAACACCACAGACCAGCCAGAGAAAATACTTCATTCAGAGTTAAATTATCCTGACATCGATAAAAGCCTCAATGCCGTTGAGACGATTCTATCTTTGGGAACTGGGAAGAAATTTCAACTGCAAATACCTTCAATCCAGGTTAACCTCATTTTGGGAAATTAAGATTGAGGCGATTCTTATGACTTTACCTGCAGGCTGGAATCTTCCCATAGAAATCAAGCAGCGCCTAGGCCAAAAAGAGGCAGGAAAGCAAAGAGCAATAGCATCGGGGCATCACTTACTTCTAGTTCTCCACAAAGTGCCGAAGCACGGCAGTTTCAAGCGAAATGGAGTCTTCTTCTGGCGAACGCCGAATGGCGACTGGAAATATAGTGGCGGAGGAGATGGCTTGGGAAAATTACGGAGCCACATTAGAGCGTATGAAGAAGCGGAAAAAGCCCTAATGGCACGATATGAAAAAGCGATATCGGCAGGGGATTACTTTAACCTCTTGGAAACGCTTAGTCCACTCCGGCGAGCAGCCAGTAATCTTCTCGTAGCCTTAGAAGCTGGAAGAGAAGCAATCAGTGATGATCGACATATCATCGATTTTCGCGATGCCGCGATAGATCTCAACCGAACCTTTGAATTACTCTATGAAGACACAAAAAATGCCCTAGATTATGCACTAGCAAAACAGGCAGAAAAACAGGCAAAGCTGAGTCAAGAATCAGTTCGCACTGCCCAAAGGCTTAACATCCTAGCAGCACTATTCCTCCCCTTGACGGCCATCACCAGTATCTTTGGGATGAACTTGCATCACGGTTTAAACCAAGAATCAGCCTTACTGTTTTGGCTTGTATTTGGATTGGGTGTTAGCTGTGGAATAGTAACAAAAAATTGGGTTCTGCATGGCCGCTTCAATCCCAAAAGCTAGTTGTTGACTTTTCCTGATAAGACCAACAGCCCAGATTATAACTGTAGTTGTTTTGCATCACTCCTCATTCAAAGGGAAATGTGAGAAACCTTCCTTTTTGCTTTTAGCATTGCCAGATGATCCGACTTTCAAACAACGCCACTGTCCTGATGGCTGTACACTGGCATCCACGCGAATCGAGAGCCATCCCTAGCAGAACAACACAGAATGCTCCTCATTCGGTAGCAACTGGGGCTCAAAGCATTGCAGACGCTAGGATGTGGCATCAGAGCTGATAGGTTCTCAAACTATCGGGTAGCAGAACCCTTTACTATGTCGATAGATTTGCCTTTCACCTCAATACCTCTATGACAGTGACCCCATTGAGCTGGCCAGAACTCGAAGCTTTGGCAACGGCTCCCACCGATACCACCCATGGGCCTACCAATGCTCAATCCTGTATCCGCCTATTTGGCCATACGGAATCAGATGTTCAAGTCACGTTATATCGTGACAACCATGCTTGGTGTCCATACTGCCAAAAAATTTGGCTGTGGTTAGAGGAGAAAGAGATTCCCTATCGGATCGAAAAGGTAACGATGTTTTGCTATGGGGAAAAGGAACGCTGGTATAAGCGGATTGTACCTTCGGGAATGCTGCCGGCAGTTGAACTCAATGGCAGGCTCATTACTGAAAGTGATGATATTCTCATTGCTCTAGAACAGGTCTTTGATCCCTTGAGTTTTGGGATGAAAGATCGAAAAGTGATTCCGCTACGACAGTTAGAACGACTCCTGTTTAGAGCGTGGTGTTCTTGGCTATGCTACCCCACACAATCAGTACAAGAAGAACAGCGCAATCGAGAGCAATTCGTTCGGGTCGTCGCAAAGGTCGAGGAGACATTGGCTGCGACGCCCGGTCCCTACTTCTTGGAGGAGTTCGGGACGGCTGATGTAATCTTCACCCCCTATGTTGAACGGATGAATGCCAGTCTGTATTACTACAAGGGCTATTCCTTGCGGGAGGAGAATCCTCGTTTTTCCGACTGGTTTGATGCGATGGAAAGCCGTCTCACCTATCGGGGAACGCAAAGCGATTTTCACACCCATGTTCATGATTTACCCCCCCAAATGGGTGGGTGTTATGAAAATGGTGAACCCCAGGCCAAGATCAATCAAACACGGGTCGATCAGGGACCTTGGTCCGAGCTACCAGATATCACCTATCCAGAACCCGAAACATCTCGTACTGAAGCCATCCATCGGGTTGCGAAACATCGCAGCAATATCATTGAGGTCAATCCGGCCGAGAATGAACCCTTTGATACAGCATTGCGTTGTGCATTGACGTATATGGTTACAGGTGAATCATGTATACCGCCGACGGGTTCCGATGCAAGTTTGCGCTATTTACGCGATCGCATCAGCGTCCCCAGAGATATGTCGATCTATGCTGCCAAACGCCTAAGGGAAGCCTTGGAGGAAACCGCTGCATTAGTGGGAGACAGCCAAGGCCCCCCCATTCCAGTGAGACATCGACGAGACCAAGACCCAACTAACTTCGCAAAGCCTTAGCTCCATTGTCTTTTTGCCGAAGTTTGTAAATCCAAAACACAAGGGGCGGAGTCACAATACAGGCCAAAATAAACCACATCACCACACCCGAAAGCCCAGAAGCACCATGGGCCAAGCGGACAAAATCGTTGTCTAACACTCCGCCTTTACCTTGAAGATATCTCTGACGAATCTCCTGATCAAGCAGAAGACCCCGGGCAAATTTCAGATCGTAGAGAAAGATGTAGCAAGCTAGCATCCCGTAAAGGGGCCGTTCTGCCGCTATCCGGCAGGCTTCACCACTGAGGGCACGATAGAGAAAGATGCCTGCAAAAATCAACTCAAAGCCGTGTCCCATCCCAACAATCAACGTTTGATGGAGCCCCGTAAACGCAAAAAACGTATACCCCACAGTAAACCCCAGGAGAATTTGCGAGAGCCTCACCTGTGCACGGAAGTAATACATTCCATACCCCAGCGCTGAGTAGAGCACAAACAAAATGGGAGTAAAGCGTTCAGTAGCTCTCCGGGTAACCCCCCCTCCGAAAATAAAATCAAAGCTAGGGATCGCTGGATATCCAAAGAGCCATGCAGTCGTAGCATGACCAAATTCATGCACTATCGTTACCAAAGGACTAAGCAGAAAGGTCAGTAGTGGCGAAGCCAGAATAATCAAAGAAAGAACAACGCCAATCGCGAGGGCACGTCCAGCTTCAGCTTCTAACCAGGGCTTGGCGGGAACGTTGTTTTGGTTGCCTTGTGAGGGCGGGATACGGCGATTAGACATACTCTTAGATTACCCAGAGTGCTAAGGTTCCTTTGACACCAGCAGCTTTAAAAAGAAATGAGATCTCCGGTGGCAGACTGACCTATTTCGCGCAAAATTGCCGTGGTGACCGCACCAGAGATAGCCTCTAATAGCTTGCCTTCTGCGTTGTAGGCATCTAGGTTGGTGACTTCGATATCCTCAATTTCTAGGGAACGGGTTAGACCAAGGTTTGCGATCGCAGAGACCTTAACCTGAGCATCAATCCCTCGAATCGTAAGTTGCTCAATTTCCACTTGCTTACCGGAGGCACCAGCCCCCTTATCTTTACTCCCATTGCCACCACCGCCCCCCTTAGAAACCTGGAGCTGATCAACAATTGTCGCAATATTATTTTGAGCTAACTTTTGCTCTAGCTGAATCTGCACCCCTTCCACAGTAAGAGACTGAATCCTAACGGTATCTTGCCAGAGCGTATCAGGATCAAGCTTGATCGCTAAACGATCGACCTTCAGGACATAGGGAGTTTTGAAGCCGTCTGGGTTTCTGAGCAACAATGCATCTATCTGAAATTCCCCCTGAAAAGGCTGAGAATCAACATCTCCTAATTGAGCCTCAACCCCGGTCACAGAGCGAAGCGTTCGCTCCAGCATAGAATCTAAAATCGCATCTCGCTGCAACCAACCGATCCCAAAGACAACAACACCGAGCACCAGCCCTCCCCCTAGAACACCGACAATTAGCGTTCCTTTCCCCATCTGTTCACACCTCATCTACTACTGCTCTGACCGAACGAATACAGAGCTTAGTTCCCTAACAACCCTGACTCAAAAGATATTTAGCAATTCCAGTTCGCATAAAAATAGGAGCATGGCGAACCATACCCCTACCCGATTGATGCCAAAAGAAGAGTTCGTGAGAAACCTAAACACGGTGATAGGCTCCTCGTCCAAACGATGCAATCATACATATTGAATGGAGAAATAGATTCTCCCATCGTTGTTATCTGCTCATATTTCACAACGAACAGACAACAACGATAAAGACCGTTCAAACGTCCCGAACAAAGACTTAAGCCAACCTAGAGTGACTAAGCAGCATCAAGTGGTTTGAAATTGGAAAAGCAGAATTCCTGCGACTCAGTTTTTCCATCAGTCTCTGTTTCAATGGCTCGGCGAGATAAGACAAAGTAGTCGCCAGTCTTCTGATACTCATCAACAAAATTGCTTTTGCCGCCTTTCTGCTCACCAGATTTGGGGTCGTGGTAAACCGAGTCATATTGATGCGAAAGATAACCTTCTCCGGTGTCATGGCTACTGAACGTGTGGATCGTCACAACAACACCATGGATATGGCGATGAACCATCGTCACTTCTTGATCTTTGATTTCATACTTGTCACCTTCGGCTTTACCCCCCATCAATATCTCGATGGCACCATCAGCTTGTGTCTCACCAAAGGTAAAGGAATTTTTGCCATGAGTCTCTTCAAAGGTCCGACGCACCCGATGAATTGACATTTCAAAAAGCTGACCATGAATCGCTTTCTTGGCCCCCTCATCCTCAACGCCATGCACCTCCAGCTTGAGGTCTGCACCAATCTGAACCTGTCCGTTTATCTCTTGATCGCCTGCTTTATAAAACACATCTGCTGTATAACCAGGAAAGTTCTTATCCCAGGTGTAACGATTCTCGTAACAGGCACGGAACAGGTCTTGAGCGGTTAAAGTGGTGGCTGTCATAAATTTCTCCTAGTGCAGCAAGTTTTTGTGACTCCTCGCGATTATAAGCATACAGGGTCTGCTTATCTCCCGTGCTAGCCATTGTTATGGGCGATAGGGATAACAAATTGATATCTGAGAGGATACCAATGCCAGCATGGAGCCTTCAGCGACAATTGTAACGACTCCCCTAACCCGATCCACCGGCTTAAGCGCTTGTTAAGTAGCAGCCACAAGTAATCAAGTCCATGGGACAGCTTGGAGCTTCAGCACAGCGTAGACTTCTCCATCATTCTCCGAGTGGTTCCTGACGCACCAAAATAATCGTTAAGCCACTGTGTTCAACAACTTGCAATCACGCCAAGTCACTAGCGAAGAACCTAAAAATCGTGCTGACTTTATTCTCTTTTTTCACAAAAAATGTCGTTCTCTCAAATGGCTCTAGTAATGGCATCGCTCCGATTTCTAAGACTCTGCCATTAGATGCGTACTTCAATCTCATATCCGGTAAATTTTCTGATATTGATAACACCTGTATCAAATAACAAATACTGCCCCTTAATCCCCATCAAGGTTCCGCTCACCAGTGGCGCTTTGTCAAAATTAAAAGACTTAATTTTTGTGGGGAATATCTTGACCGGGTAACGGATCATTGTGATGTCAGTATCCACGGGTTGTACTGCATCATCACCGTATTCCTTCAATAAAGTATCGATAACCTCAGCAATCTTCTTCCTGGCCTCGCGAGCATTGTCTTGCAACGCAATCGA
>CALFCG010000325.1 GCA_937951315.1 uncultured cyanobacterium | reverse complement strand
GCAGCGCGTACCCAAGAATTAGAGATTGAAGCGCGTGAGCGCCGTTTAGCTACAACTGCTCTAAGAGAATCTGAAGAAAAATTTTCTAAGGCTTTCCATGGTAATCCAGACCCCATGGTAATTACTCAAGTCACTGGGCAGTATATTGAGGCGAACCAGAGCTTCCTGACGTTTTTTGACCTCAGCCAGAGTGAGTTGGAGGCTCAGAAAGCCTTAGATTGGCAATTTTGTGAAGAGTCTAGTGCCTGTCTGCCCCTACAGCAACTGGTTCAAGACAGCCGCGAGTTACACAACTACGAAATTCCAATTCACCATCTAGACGGAGAGACTCGAACGATTTTGCTCTCAACCGAGCGCATCTCTTTAGGACAAGAGCCAGTTATTCTATCGGTGATTAAAGATATTACTGCTCGCAAACAGGTAGAGGCGAGCCTCAATCGCAACAATGCTATTTTAGAAGCCCAGAGGGCGGCGACGTTAGACGGTGTGTTGGTGGTCAATGAGCATCAACAGGTGACCTACTATAACGAACATTTCAGGCGGTTATGGCAGTTTCCAGATGAGCTTTTAGCGTCACGGGATAATCGGCAGCTGATTAATTATGTACTTTCTCAGCTAGAACATCCGCAGGAGTTTACGGCCAAGATTCATCAGTTACAGGCCAATCCAGAACGCACGAGTCTGGATGAAATTGTTTTCCGAGATGGTCGTATTCTGGAGCGAACGTCTGCTCCGGTCTGTTCGGAGTCAGGGGATTACGGGCGCATTTGGTTCTTTCGAGATATTACCGCACGTAAACAGCGAGAAAAAGCCCTGAAGTTAATTGTGGCAGGGACCGCAGCGCAAGTGGGCGATGAATTTTTCCGAGCCTGTGTCTGGTCTCTCGCCAAACTATTGACCGTCCGTTACATTTTCCTGGCTGAGTTTATTGATGCTGAACAGACCAAGGCTCGGACACTTGCGTTTTGGAGCAATGGTGACTATCGCGAGAATATCGAGTATGACTTAGCTGGAACGCCTAGTCTTGATATTCTGCAAGGCTCAATGTTTCGCTGTCTCCACTCTGTTCAAGATCGCTATCCTCAGGATTCGGCCCTAGCGACGCTGCAAGTGGAATCTTATATGGGCGAAAAAATTGTTGATCCGTTGGGGAATGTACTGGGTATTTTGGTGGCGATGGATACCCAGCCGCTGACGGGAACGGAGGATTTTGAAACCCAAGACCTGATCCTAAAAATCTTTGCAGCCCGTGCCGGTTCTGAGCTGGAAAGGATGAAGTCGCAAACGGCTTTAGAAAACCGAGTTGATCTTGCAGAGCTATCGGTAGAAATTAGTCATGCTCTAGCTCAGGGCACACAGCTATCTACGATGTTGCACATCTGTACAACCGCAATGATTGCTCATTTACCGGTGGCGCTGGCTCAAATTTGGACTCTAAATACAAGAGAGCATTGCTTAACACTTCAGGCCAGCGCGGGGCTATCGTCCTATCCCCGGACCATGCAGACTCAACTTTCACTCGAGGCCTCCATGCTGGGACGTCTAGCGCAGCAGCAACAGGCTTACTTCACAAATTCAGTTCTACGAGAACCGGATATCTCAGATGGATGGATACATGAAGCCGGAATTGTCGCATTTGCCGGATATCCCCTAGTCTACGAAGAGCGGCTGCTTGGAATTATCGCTATCTATTCTATTCAGCCATTGACTTCTGAGCTTTTTCAAGATCTGTTATCCCTGACCAATGGGATTGCTCTGAGTTTGGATCGGTATTGGACCCAGCAAGCTCTGAAACAACAACTCCAGCGTGCGAGTTTACTGGGACAAATTACCCAGGCGACCAGTCAAAGTTTAGATCCTGCAGAGATTCTACAAACTGCTGTTTCTCAGCTAGGAGAGATTTTTCAAGTGAGTCGTTGTTTGATTTTTACCAGTCTGACTTCTGCTCATTCTGAAGGCTCTCTGGTGACAGAATACTTAGATGGGAACTGGCCATCGATTTTAGGTTTCGAGTTCCCTCAAATGGGTCAGGGATATCCCATTATTGAACAGCTTGTTGATCAAGATCGGCCGGTCGTGTCGTCCGATGTATATAAAGATCGTCGGCTAGCCCAACTCACAGAGATGCTGAAAGCCATCGATGTACAGTCAATGCTGGGAATTCGTACATCGTATAAAAGTGAAATAAACGGGGCTATTCTGTTGTATCAGTGCGATCGCACCCGCGATTGGACAGCAGCTGAGATTGAACTCTTAGAAGCCGTGGCTGCTCAACTGGGCATCGCCATTGCCCAGGCCACACTGTTAGAGCAAGAAACACAGCAGCGACGACAGTTAGAAGAAGCAAAACAGCACGCAGAATCTGCGAACCAAGCCAAGAGCGAATTTTTGGCCAATATGAGCCATGAACTGCGTACGCCCCTGAACGCCATTCTTGGCTTTAGCCAACTGATGCAGCGGAGCGAGACCACAACCTCGGATCAGCAGGACAGCCTTACCATCATTAATCGGAGTGGTGAGCATTTGCTGGGATTGATTAACGATATTTTAGAAATGTCGAAGATTGAAGCCGGTCGCACCACTCTTAACCCCACTGAGTTTGATCTGTATGGGCTGTTGGACTCTCTAGATGCAATGCTGCAGATTAAGGCATTGGCCAAAGATCTCCTGCTTGTGGTCGAGCGGTCTTCCGACCTGCCGCAATATATTTCTGCCGATGAAGGTAAGCTGCGGCAAATTCTGATTAACTTACTCAGTAATGCCATTAAATTTACAACTGATGGCCGTGTAACCCTGCGCATCAAGGCAACCCCTCTCCAGAAGGCAGTGTCTAACCAGCACCTTGGGCTGAGATTTGAAGTTGAAGATAGTGGCCACGGAATTGCTGAGCAAGAACTTGCCACTATTTTTGAACCCTTCACTCAGACGGAAAGCGGCCGTAACTCGAGCGAGGGGACAGGCCTTGGGCTACCCATTAGCCGTAAATTCATCCACCTCATGGGAGGGGATTTAAGTCTTGAAAGCCAATTAGGCCAGGGAACAACCGTCAGCTTTGAAATTCCGGTCCAAATCCTTGACCAAATTGAAGCGCCTGTTGCTTCACTTGGTAGCATCATTGGTTTAGCCCCCGATCAGCCTCAGTATCGAATTTTAGTGGTCGATGATACCTGGGAGAGCCGCCATCTTGTGATTCAGCTGTTAGAAAATCTCGGCTTCGTAACTCAACAGGCCGAGAATGGTCAAATTGCTATAGAGAAATGGCAAACCTGGCACCCACACCTGATTATGATGGACTTACAGATGCCGGTGCTCAATGGGTATGAAGCCGTCAAAATGATTCGAGCCTCCCAAAATTGCGAAACAGAGCCTGTCATTATTGCTCTCACGGCCAATGCTTTTCAAGAGACGCGAGCCCAAGTTCTAGACATTGGCTGTAACGATTTCGTGAGTAAACCTTTTCAAGCCCATGACGTTTTTGAAACAATTGCTCGACATCTCAATATTCGTTATCTCTATCAGCAATCACCTTCTGATGAACCCAGTTGTCCATCAGTGCCGCCTTCTCACACCTTGACGGCTACCGCACTGTCCTCTCAATTGCCGACAGCTCTGATCCAGCAGCTCCATGATGCAGCGATCAGCCTAGATGAAACTCAGATGTTGAATTTGATCACCCAAGTTGAAGATGTAGATCTCAAGACGGCGATTGATAATCTGGTTCAGAGCTTTCAATTTGACAAGTTAGCTCAACTGACAACCGTCAGTCATACCGAGCACTCGTAAGGTCACTTCTTGATAGGCTGTTGAATATTAAGCAGTCATTCACCATCATGGTGATGTCTAGCCTGATATGGGCACGCTAATGCCAGTACGGAAAGTTATGCCAGCATGGAAGTCATAAATAGCACTCACCAATCAAATACTGGCTCTGTTCTCAGTGCAACGTCTGACAACCCAGAGCAGCGGCCCTTGACGCAGCGTCGTGACGGTGACGTGAGGACGGAGCAGCCAACGTTGGCAGCAACCAAATCTGAAATTGTACCTGAAGATTCGTCAGACTTGCTCCACCAGGGACGAATTCTGATTGTTGACGATCGGCCGGATAACTTACGATTGCTGCATTCAATGTTGACCCAGGCTGGGTATGATGTGCGGCGAGCAATCAACGGTTCTACAGCACTCATGGGGATTCGAGCAATACTGCCAGACTTGATTCTGCTGGATATCAATATGCCAGACATGAACGGTTATGAAGTCTGCCAAGAGCTGAAGAAAGATCCACAAACGCAGGAAATTCCGATTATCTTTCTCAGTGCCCTAGATGAAGGGCTCGATAAAGTCAAAGCCTTCTCTGCGGGTGGTGTGGACTATGTCACCAAACCCTTTGAAGTGATGGAAGTGTTGGCGCGTATTGAAAACCACCTGCAGCTTCGGAGGGCAAAAGCAGAGGTAGAGCAGCTCAATGCCAAGCTAGAACAGCGGGTAACCGAGCGAACAGCTCAACTGCAGGCGACGAAGCATGATCTTGAACAGGAGGTCATGGAGCGACGGCAGGCTCAAGAGCGCTTGGCACATATGGCTTGGCATGATCATTTAACCGATCTGCCCAATCGAGCCTGGTTCATGAAGGTTCTGCAACAATCGCTGCAGCGTGCCCAGCAGGATGAAGATTATGCCTTTGCGGTGTTGTTTCTAGATTGCGATCGCTTCAAAGTCATCAATGATTCTCTCGGACATTTGATTGGCGATCAGTTACTGATCCAAGTGGCTAAGCGTCTTGAAAATGTGATTCCTGAGAACGCCACTTTAGCCAGATTTGGGGGCGATGAGTTTACCTTACTTCTTGAGGATATTCCTGGACTTGAGGCAGCAACGGGTCTCGGGCAGGCGCTTCTAGAGGAGTTGACGCAATCTTTTCAACTGGGACAGCAAGAAATTTTCATCAGCGCCAGCGTTGGGATTGCGATGGGAGCCAGTACCTATAAATTACCAGAGGCGCTGCTGCGAGATGCGGACATAGCGATGTATGGTGCTAAGACCCTTGGCAAGGCTTGCTATAAAGTCTTTGATGCTGCCATGCATCAGCATGCGCAGGCTCAACTTTACCTAGAAACTGACCTACGACGGGCGATTGAGCGGCATGAATTCTTGATGAATTATCAGCCTATTATTTCTCTCGACAACCTAGCTATTACTGGCTTTGAAGCATTGGTACGCTGGCATCACCCTGAGAGAGGTCAGGTTTCGCCGGGACAATTTATCCCAATTGCCGAAGAAACAGGCTTGATTGTACCACTGGGGTTATGGGTTCTACAAGAGTCCTGCCAACAGCTGTCCTCCTGGCAACAAATGATCGATAGCGAACATGCTCCAGCGCTAAAAATGAGCGTTAATTTATCAGTCAAACAATTCTCTCAACCTGATTTGATTGATCGAATTGATCAGTTCTTAAACCAGATGCAGCTTCAGAGCCATTTACTGACCTTAGAAATTACGGAAAGTGCGCTGATGGATAATCCAGAAGCGGCCAGCCAGGTGCTTAAATCTCTGCGCGATCGCAACATTCAACTGGCCATTGATGACTTTGGTACCGGTTATTCGTCCCTCAGCTATTTGCACCGTTTCCCGGTGGATATCCTGAAAGTAGACCGCTCCTTTGTCAATCGCATTGAAGATCATGCTAACGGTTTGCGGATTGTTGAGGCGACTCTTGCCATGGCCCAAAGTCTCGGGATGAAGGTTGTTGCTGAGGGGGTTGAGACCCAGGCTCAGGCCTCGCTGCTTCAGCAGCTTGGTTGTGCCTATGCCCAGGGCTATCTCTTCTCTAAACCCCTTTGTGCTGAAGCCGCTGAAGGGTTGTTAACACAGCCACCTGCTTTTACCGATCTCTTGAGTGTGCGCTGACGTTGTCGCTTTCTGTACTGCTTCCGCAGCCGACAAATGATCCAATGTCCACTGATATAGCTGAGCACTGCAGCCAATGTTCCCATCAGCAAACAGCCGATAAAGAGCGTTGCTAAGAACCCTCCGCTGAGTTGAAGGAGCTGATGGAGGTCTCGAATATTCTCAAGTTGGGTAAAGCTGAGATGATCTGTTCTCAGTAGCCATTGCCCAACCTGGAAATTGAACGCAAATAGAGGAATGTAGGTCAACGGATTACTAATCCAGGTGGCTGCTGCTGCGATAATCTTGTTGCCCCTGACTAAAATGGCCAGAAGGACGCCAAAGATAATCTGGAAGCCCATAATTGGGAACATTCCGGCAAAGGCCCCGACGGCCAGGCCTCGGGCAATTGCCTCTGGTGTTCCTCGCAGGCGCATCAGTCGATAATAGTAATAGCGCCACCGTCGGCGAATTTTTATGTGAGTTGGACGAGGTAACTTAACTTTGCGGACCCGCTGCCGTTGCCAAGTCGGTTGTTCACTCAGTCTCGCCATATTTCGTCTTCAATCAACTTCGTGATTCGATGCTGC
>CALFCG010000324.1 GCA_937951315.1 uncultured cyanobacterium | reverse complement strand
GATGAAGCAATAAAACCTGCGATTAATGTCTTTCTGATTGCTGACTTTTTCATGTTGCGCCTCTGTTTTTCTCGATTGAAATTATAGTAGGGCGCAGAGATTTAATAATATGTGAGAAGGATCATGTGTGCTGGTGTTTATGATCAAGCCCCGTAGGTGACTCAAATAATGTGATACCCAGTGAGGCTGTCAAAAAAGGATAGGTTTGAACACAGCATTTTTCTGTATTAAGGGTTTCGTTGCAACACTTTGAGAGGCTATGAGAAAGCTAGGATGGCTTTGATCCTTTTGCAATAACCTCAAATTTCTAAGAGCATTAATGATTCTGAGACCGAATGTCTCTTTGCTCAATGCCGATGATCTGCCCCTTCCAAATGGAATTCATCGTCGCGTTGGATGTGTCGCGAAGATAGGTCGAAGCTTCCATTTGACGTTACAGAACCAGAACTCTACTCCTTCGCTGTTGCTGATTTCTTTGCCCAGGACTTGAGGAGATATTAGAGCTGTTTGGGTTAGATGCCCCCTATATTTACCAATAGTCCTGACAGACGTATTCAGTCTGAAGATGTTTGATGGCAGCTTGTTACACTACTTGGGAGGCTGCGCTATTGTTCTAAAAACCTTGGAAGATCTCGAGCAGAAACTAAAACGATTGCGTGACTCATTACGCTCTGGTCAACGATCGCTTGCAGATTGGCAAGGTGGCCCTCTGGCTGTTTCCGCTGTGCCGGGGGCAGGTAAATCCTATGGGATGGCGGTGGCGGCGGCGATCGCACTGTCTCGAAATTCTCTCAATCGCTCTCGCCAACTTGTTCTCGTCACCTTTACGCGCTCTGCTGCAGCCAACCTCAAACATCAAATTCGCCAACATCTGCGCCAGCTCAATCAGCCGCAGGGGGGCTTCATCGTCCAGACTTTGCACGGGTTAGCGCTGAATATTGCCAGCCGCCATCCTCAGCTTTCGGGCCTCCGCCTGGACCAAGTAACCCTGGTTTCCCCCAGTCGTCGCCATGAGTTGATTCGTCGCTGTGTTGATCAATGGGTGATCGAGCATCGTCCGCTCTACCAGCTTTTGATGGAGCAAGGTTCCTTTGATGGCGAAGAAACTGAGCGTCTTCGTCGTCAGTCTGTCCTGCGGACGGATGTGCTGCCTGCCTTAGCTGAGATTGCTGTACGGGAGGCCAAAAGCTCTGGCCTGCAGCCCCAGGATCTTTATGCTGTGGCAGAGGAGATTAAAGATGACTTGCCGGTGGTGGCCATAGCCTCTGGTCTCTATGAGCGTTACCAAAATTTGCTGCAGCTCCAGCAGCGGATCGACTATGACGACATGATTTTGGCGGCTTTACGGGTGCTGCAAGATCCACAAGTTAAAGCCTTCTGGCATCAGCAGGTATTCGCCGTCTTTGAAGATGAGGCGCAGGATTCTACCCCGCTGCAAACCCAACTATTAGAACTCCTGGCAGAAACACCCACTGGCCCCAACCTTGTGCGGGTCGGCGACCCCAATCAGGCGATCAATTCCACCTTCACCCCTGCTGATCCAATCTTCTTTCGGGAATTCTGTCGTGATCACCCGCAACATACGATGGATCAGGCGGGCCGCAGTGCCCCGATCATCATGGATGCGGCCAACTATATGCTGCAGTGGGTGAATACTTCTGGGCTTGCAGGGCTGGAACTTCCGTTCACCGAGCAGGCGATTCGTCCGGTCACGGTGGATGATCCACAGCCGAATGCTAATCCCGAACCAGAGGGCCAGGGCTTAGAAATTGTTCGCCCTAACGACGTATATAAAACGGTGGATTTGCTCGGTCAGCGGGTGATCGATTTATTTATACAGGGTTCAGATCGTAATGCAGCGGTTCTGGTGCGAGAGAATAAGCAGGGACGCTTTATTGCAGAGCTTTTGAGCGATCCGAAACGCTATGGGTTGTCCTGTGATTTAGCCGCTCATGAGATTGATGTGTTTGATGTGGGAACGCGCGATCGCAGATCCCATATCCCGGCTGAAATGCTCAAGCTGCTGAAGTTTCTGGCACGGCCCCATTCACCGGCCTATCTCAAAGCGGCTCTGACGCTGTTCATCGATCGTCAACTGATACCTGCGCAAGAAATCAACCGTTTGGCGAGCCGCCCTGAACAGTTCCTCTATCCCGGTCCTTTAGAACCAGCCCAGGCCGAAACCGTCCGTCAGGCCCGCGATCTCTGTACAAAACTGCTTCGTGCCCGCTGGGAACTCCCCCACTATCAATTGATTTCTTTCGCGGCCTTAGCCCTGCAATATGACCCCGCAGAATTAGCGACGGCTGATAAATTATCGAGTCGTCTGTTTTCGCTCACAGAGGGAGCTGCAACGATGGCCACGACGCTGCCCGCGCTGCAGGAACTGGTGAGCACAGAACGATTTGAACCCGTGGAGGTGGAAGAGATTCCTGAGGGCAGCAAGGCGAAGGAAGAGACGAACCCCTACTTAAAGAAGGGGCGGCTCACCATCATCACAATGCATAAAGCAAAGGGCTTAGATTGGGACTATGTTTTCTTACCATTTCTCCATGAGCGGGTGATTCCGGGGGAGCTGTGGGTGCCGGAAACCAGCAAATTTCTAGGCGGCTTTACGTTAGCTGAGGTGGCTCGCGCTCAAATTCGAGCCAAGGTACATGGTCAGCCGATTCCCGATATCGAGCAGGCTTGGCAGCAGGCCAGTAATCTCAAGATTGCCGAGGAGTTTCGGCTGCTGTATGTTGCCATGACCCGAGCCAAAAGACTTTTGTGGATGTCCGCTGCTCAGAGAGCCCCCTTTATCTGGCATACCTTCGATTGGCAACGGCAAGATTCTTTGCAGGCCCTTCCCCCTTGTCCCGTCCTCAAACCCTTGCATCAAGCTTTTCCTCAATCGTTTATGGGCCGTCTCTCGTCTGCTATATAACGGCTTCAAGTTGTGAAGCCTGTGAAGACTGACCTCAGCGGTGGTAACGCTTGGCGGCTATTAAATACGTTTTGCGAGAGCAGCATCGCCATGAGTTGTGCGTGCTGTTTATGTTGGCTGGTGCTCTAGTTGGGGAACTGCGAAGACTTTATCTCCTGCATCACTTTTTTGTACTCCGTTGGGTTGCTGTTTTGAAGCTGGCTAAGATAATCAATGACTTGCAGCAGTTGAGTGGCTTCTGCATGCGCTTCCGGTACATCTTGCGCTTGAAAGAGTTGGGCGGCTAATTGAGTATCCTTTTTGGCTTGAGTGAATTCTTCTATCGATGTATAGACAAGGCCGCGACTGATGTAGGCGAGGGCATTCTCCGCGTCAAGGGAGATCGATGTATCGAGATCGTGCAAGGCTCCCTTAGCATCCCCTTCTTGGAACTTATCAAATCCTTGTTTTGCCCATTCTTGGGGTGTTTCTGTTTGTGCCAGCCAGTTGTTGCCTGTGACTGTAGCGGGGCCTGAAAAAGGTATATGGCGAGAGGAAGCAGACAGATGCTCCTTAAACAAAACGATTTTCTGGCTCGTCTCGGAAATGCTGATGGCCTCAGCTGATGGGAAGGGCAATGCCACAAATATTGTGGCCCCTAAAGAAAGATAAGCCGGTGTATAAATTGATTTCATCAAAAAGATAGCTTATGGTTCTAAATGCATAGATTATATCCTTTTTAGGATGAAATACGCTGTTTTACTTTTGATTTCAACTATTTTCTCCTGCAACGGTTGTTGGTTGGTTCGTTGCCTGGGCTGCCCCCTGCAGCATTAGAGAGAAGGAAAGGCCAGGATGCAGCGGTTTAAGAGAGGTATCCCAGCCGTATGGGAACGGCTGCAGCAAGAAATGCCAATGACCGTTTATTGTTGTCGAAAAATTGATTTTTGGGGGAGCATCCCAGGATGATGTCGCAATGGTCTGATTCAACCCTGTGACGCTTAGACGTCATTGCGGAGATTGCGTTATCATAGCCAAATTTCTTCAAGTCACAAAATAATGAAGTAGTCTTTCACAGCTAGAGAGCGAATCAAATTTTCTGCTGAGTTTTTGGCCAGCGATATAGATTCATTCCCCATCGGTTTTGAAGATCGATTAACTGCTCTCTCGTCTGAAAATCTTGGTCTTTTACAGAACGAATATCGCTGCTATCTCAGCAGCTCAGCTTGGCCGTTTCATGGCGCAAGGAGATTGCGGATGACGAATGTTCGACAGCCCTACTTGATAACTGAAAATTTGGGCTACACCCTAAATTCCACGCAGACAATCTTTGAGGAGATACATCTTAGTCTTGCCATGGGAGATCGGATTGCTCTCGTGGGGGCTAATGGTGTGGGTAAATCAACGCTACTAAAGCTTCTCGCCGGTCAGATACAGCCCACACAGGGGTCGGTTGCTAGCGTCGGTGTCGCGTATTATCTGCCCCAGATCAGCACAATCCGAGAGTCGATTCAGTCTGAGACTGTGCTCGACTTTCTCAATGCCATCTCGAATGAGTGGTGGGAAATTGAACAACTTCTTGTGACCTCATTCGGTACTGTTCTGGACTTATCTCTGTCGATGCAAGACCTCAGCGGCGGAGAATTGACCCAGCTGTTTTTGGCCGTGGGCCTATCACAATCACCCGATCATTTATTCCTCGATGAGCCCACCAATCATCTGGATTATTTAGCCCTGGAAAAGCTCCGTCAGGTCATCTGCCAGTTTCCGGGGGCTTGCGTCATGGTGTCTCACAAACCTTTCTTTCTGGATCAAGTCGCCAAAACGATCTGGGAACTCACGTCTAGCGGACTAACAGTATACGGGGGAAATTTTTCTGACTATCGAGTCCAAAAACAGCTAGAAGACGCGGCGAAAGTGAGAACTCATGAAACAGCTCGGAAGGAACTCAAGCGGACCAAAGCGGCTGCTTTGCAAGAGCAGAAGCGGGCTGCCCAATCGAGTCGCGACGGTCGCAAACGGGCATTAAGGGGTGGTTTACCCCGCATCGTGATCGGGGGGCGGAAGCGCCGGGCAGAGAATACTGCGGCAAAACTGAAGACTAAACATGATCAGGCCATTGCCCATGCCACTCAAAATGTTGCAGAAACCAAAGTTAGAACCCATCGAACGACCCGCATTCGACTGGAGGAAAAAAGCCCTAAGCACAGATCGTTAATTGACATCAGCCATGCCAATCTTTGGGTTGAGGATCGATTGCTGCTCCAAAACATTGAGCTGCAGGTTTCGAGTTGCGATCGCATCTCTCTGATCGGTCCCAACGGGTCCGGCAAATCCTGTTTGATCAAAGCTCTCCTGGGCCGTGATTCTCCCGCACGACTCAAAGGTGGCCCCGTCAAATGCGCAGAAATGCAAACAGTCTATCTCGACCAGAACTATGCGTCGGTTGATCGGTCCCTCACGATCTTAGAAAACCTACGGCGAGCCAATCCGGATCTGAATTACCAGTTGTTGCGGCAACAGTTGGGACATTTTTTGTTTTTGGGTGACGATGTCTATAAATCAGCCTCTGTTCTAAGTGGTGGGGAATTGGCAAGGGTTGCGATCGCAATGATCACAATCTCAGCCATTGACTTGCTGATTTTGGATGAACCCACTAACAATCTAGACATTGCCACCCTTGATCAAATGGTTGAGACCTTAAACGTTTATCAAGGCGCACTATGGGTTATTTCCCATGATCTAGATTTTCTCAGTCGCATCCAGATCACACGCTCATTCCAGTTGAAGGACCAAGCCCTTCAGCCAACCATGGCCCTACCCAGTGAGCGAGCGGACTATCACAATTATTTATTGTTGGACGAGTGATGCATGGGAAGGGCCGCAGGGGCACAGCAATGGATCAGTCCAAGGGACTGTTTTTGTGCCAGAGATAGAGCGTTAGGGTTCGGGTTCTAACTCTCGGGGGGCGGATGATAGTTTTTTCAGCAGGTCTGCAGCCTTGTCGTAGGCCGCCGGTCTATTTTGTTTCTCAAAGAACTCTGCCGCTGTTTGCAGATCGCGGATGGCATCCGTTTC
>CALFCG010000323.1 GCA_937951315.1 uncultured cyanobacterium | reverse complement strand
GATGTGGCCTCACCTTCAATCTTCTTGGCTTCACCGGTTGGTGCGCCAGTTCCAAAGCCACCGAGAATAACGCTAAAGAAAGAGCGGTTCATCGCTTCGCACATGATGTAGCTCAGAATCGCACCACTACTACCGACCAATGCGCCAATAATAATCAGCAAGTCATTGGAAAGCATAAAGCCTGCAGCGGCAGCCGCCCAGCCAGAGTAGCTGTTCAGCATAGAAATCACGACTGGCATATCAGCACCACCGATGGAGATCACCAGGTGAATGCCGAGCAAGCTAGCGAGAGCCGTCATGATCAACAGCGGCTGGAGACCGGCAGCCGATGTCTCAGCTCCCATGAATTGCACACCAAAAATGACCGTTGCCACCAACAGACTGATGTTCAAAATATGGCGACCAGGAAGCATCAGAGGCTTACTGCCTAAAATAGCCCGCAGCTTACCAAACGCAATGATAGAACCCGTAAACGTAACAGCCCCAATGAAAACACCAATATAGATTTCAATCTGGTGAATCACTTCTTCAGAACCCGTCAGACCGGACTCCGGCTGGAGATAATTACCGATACCGACGAGAACTGCGGCTAAGCCCACAAAGCTATGCAAAATCGCAACAAGCTCTGGCATAGAAGTCATGGCGACCCGTGAAGCTAGGATGGCTCCAATAATCACGCCAGGAATAATCACAGCAACGAGGGTTGTATAACCCGTGACTTGAGCGCTAAGCGCCGTAGCCACGAAAGCAATTAACATGCCGGCAATGCCGAACAAATTTCCTTTGCGGGCGCTTTCTTGATTAGAGAGGCCACCCAGGCTGAGGATGAATAATGCACTGGCCGCGATATAGGCGACAGTGACCAGGTTGTTGGTCATAATTTTTATCTTCTCAATATCGTCTTAAGGGCATGGATGATGAAGGCTAAAGTCCCTATTTACGGAACATCTGCAGCATTCGTTGGGTGACCAAAAAGCCCCCAGAGATGTTGATAGTGCCGACCAGAATTGCGATCGCACCTAAAATCGTTGTCGGTGATGTCAGCGGCCCCGAAATCTGGAGCATTCCACCGAGAATAATGATGCCGCTAATGGCATTCGTCACACTCATCAAAGGCGTATGCAGCGCTGGAGAAACATTCCAAATCACCTGCCAACCTACAAAGCAAGCCAAGATAAACACGGTGAAGTGCGATAGGAAAGAAGGTGGCGCACCAATCCCAACGCCCACGAGCGCGAGTCCAGCCAACGCAGGCCAGAGCAAACCCTTCAAAGGAGAGGGCTCAGCTTCAACAAGAGCAGCCGGTACTGGGGCTTCAGCTTTGGGTGCCTGAGCAGCAGGCGTCGGGCTAGGCTCAGGCTTAGGCGCAGGCCAGGTGACCTCGCCCTGATGCATCACCAGCGCACCCCGAACAACCTCATCTTCAAAATCGATGTTGTAGTTCTCAGAACCACCCATATCCTTGAGCAGGTGCCAGAGATTGGTGCCGTAAAGCTGACTCGACTGACTCGCCATGCGACTCGGTAAATCGGTCAAACCTAGGATGGAGACGCCATTATGCCGGTAGATTTCATTGGGCTTCGTCAGCTCACAATTTCCACCTTGCTCTGCAGCCATATCGACAATCACAGAGCCATCCTTCATCGCATTCACCATCTCTTCGGTGATCAACTTCGGTGCTGGCCGACCGGGGATCAAGGCCGTGGTGACGATGATATCCACATCATGGGCTTGCTCCAAGAACAGCGCCATCTCAGCATCGATGAATTCTTGACTCATCGTTTTGGCATAACCGCCTTGGCCTGTGCCGTCTTCTTCAAACTCAAGCTCTAAGAACTCTGCCCCCATACTCTGGACTTGTTCTTTGACCACAGGGCGGGTGTCAAAAGCACGGACAATGGCGCCCAAGCTGCGAGCAGCACCAATGGCTGCCAAACCAGCAACACCAGCACCAATGACAAGGACCTTAGCCGGAGGTACTTTACCCGCAGCAGTGATTTGGCCAGTAAAAAAGCGTCCAAAGTTCTGTGCAGCTTCAATAACAGCCCGGTAGCCCGCAATGTTAGCCATTGAGCTGAGGGCATCCATTTTCTGAGCCCGAGAAATTCTGGGGATCGAATCCATCGCAAGAACCGTGGCTTTACGAGCCACTAACTGTTCTAATAGCTCTGCATTCTGGGCGGGCCAGATAAAGCTAATTAGCGTCTTGTCTTCCGTCAGCAATTCAGACTCATGCTGATTCAAAACAGGGTTCACTTGGGGAGCGCGCACCTTGAGGATAATTTTCGACAATCCCCAAAGGGTCGCGGGATCGGCCACGATATGGCAACCCGCTTCTTCGTATGCTGCATCAGAGAAATTCGCAGCCACACCTGCACCCGTTTCAACCAGCACTTTAAAGCCAAGCTTTTGAAGCTTTTGCGATGTATCTGGGGTCGCGGCAACCCGACATTCTCCCGGAAAAACCTCTTTAGGAATTCCAACGACAAGCTGGGTCTGAGTTGAGGTGTCCTGGCCTGGGCTCGTTTCAACTGCGTTAGAAACAGCAACAGTCATGGGCGCTCCTTTTGTTGTGTAGTAGGTATAAATACTGTCCCTTTATTAACTAGCTATCCTAACCTGTATCTAAAGAATGGGTTAGAATCTGCTGACGCTAAAGCTAATGAAGGGGAGCTGTGATCAAGTCGTATTAGTCTATATGGGTTCTCCAGTGAGCACTCGAAACGTTGTGATAATGCTGGAGAAAAGATTCGAATATTGGTCTTTGCTACTCTCCGAGTTTGATTTTGGGTGCGGGTCTTGAACTGGAAAGTAATGACTGAGCCTAAATGATAAGTAGTTCGGCAGGTTTGAGTATAGAGATATATTTATTTGACCGATCATAGATCGATCCCCAGGTTAGGTCCGTATTTTTTAACCTGGTGTATAGATTTCCCAATGATATTGCCGCAGCATTCGGCAACATCCATAACCGTGGGGCACCCTAAAGCTGGGCACTCTTCATTTGAGTCCCTCAAGATCCTTGAAACCCTTCAAAGCGATGCATTTTCTGCAACTCAGACACCGTGTCTCCATCGGATTTATCGTATTTGAAATTGAAACAGGCTATGGCATTGAAG
>CALFCG010000322.1 GCA_937951315.1 uncultured cyanobacterium | reverse complement strand
AATGAGATAGGACCAAAAAATATTGCTATAAAATTTTCAACAATGTCATGAGGAAATTTTTAATGAATAAGGGTGAATTAGTTGATGCCATTGTTGAAAAAGTTGATATTACGAAGAAGCAAGCCGACGTTATTCTGACCGCAGCACTAGAGGTCGTCGTTGAGACGGTAAGTCAAGGTGAGAAGGTCACAGTGGTTGGTTTTGGTAGCTTTGAACCCCGAGATCGCAAAGCAAGAAATGGACGCAATCCCCAAACAGGAAAAACCCTCAAGATTAAAGCAACGCGGGTACCTGCCTTTAGTGCAGGAAAGCTCTTTAAAGAAAAGGTCGCTAAATAGAGTTCAGGAGTATAGGAGGGCTTACTAGTCCTTTGCTCAACTTAAAATAAGAGGTTTACCCCTAAGCTAACAATCCTGATGGGAATAAGTTTTGCATGATTTCTTAAGCTGAATCCTGACTTTGGGTTCAATTTGCGCTACATAATTGAAAGAGTTGAGGAGCTTTCATCACTTGCAAAGGAGCAACCCTTGCCGGCCCAGCGTCAAATTTTCTCCGAACTCTTCCATGCACGGCTATCACAGCGTGTCGGCCTATGGGTTTTCTTGAGCATCCTTGCCATTGAAGCGATTCTGCTGATTCCCTCTGTTATCCGTCGCGAACAAGAGCTCTTGTACCAATTGAGAGCTGTCTCTTCAGCAAGAGCCTCTGGTATTATCAGCTCGCTCCCTGAGATTTCTGAGGCTGACTTACTTCAGCAACTGCAAAAGGTACAGGAAGACCCCATTGTGCTGGGTGGAGCGCTGTATCACTTCAATGGCAAAAAAATTGGGCAGTTTGGTGAAAAACCAGAACTCTCCTACAGTCAGATCGTTCGAAATCCGAAAGCTCAAGTCCTCGATCGGTTGAAGCTGCGCTACGATTCAGCATGGATGATGGCGCCTCTCACTGATAAATACACGCTGATCATCCGTCACGATGTTACGAAAATCCGGCAGGATATTATTGCCTTCGTGGGCCGGATTTCTTTACTCGTCTTGATCATTTCTGGCTTTGTCACCCTAGCCACTATGATTGTGATCTACATAATTGTGATCACACCCGTACTCCGACTGCGTTCAGATTTACTCAGGGCCGGAGAGTTAGCCCTGGAAGACTACGCATCCCCACCACAATTTTCATCCCTGACAAGGCAACGACGTGATGAACTAGGGGATGTGATCACAGCCTTTGGTCAAATGTATGGCCAGATCACAGATGCCAGTATTCAACGCAAAGCCAGCGCTCAACGATTTCGCGTACTTGTAGACCAAGCCGTTGATGCCATCATTGTTGTCAACTCCCAAGGGCAGATTATCGAAGCCAATCAAAATGCTTGCCAAACCCTAGGTTATTCTCACGATCAGCTGCTGAGTCTGACGGCGATGGATATTCATCACGAGTTAACCTTTGATAGATTGCAATCTGTGTGGCAGCAGCTGACACCGGGTGACTCTCTAACCGTTGACAGTACCCACGTGCGTAAAGATGGAACAACATTCCCGGTAGAAGTGCGGGTGGGACTCTTTGAGTTTAATGATGATCAACTGATGCTGGCTCTCAGTCGAGACGTCACAGAGCGTAAAGAAGCTGAAAAATTAACGGCACGGCTAGCTGAGATTGGAGAATTAGCGACCATGATTGTTCATGAAGTGCGTAACCCTCTTACAACCGTTCTCATGGGTTTAAATGCCTTCAAGCGTATGGACTTAACAGAACGTTTTCAAATGCGCTTAAGCCTTGCCCTAGAGGAAGCAGAACGTTTGCAGCGTCTCCTCAATGAGATTTTACTATTCGCAAAACAACAGAAGTTAGATCTCACAGAAATGGATGTGAACCACCTGATTGCCGACAGTATGGACTCGATCAAAGCCATCCCCACCCTTGCCGAGAGAGAACTCCAGGTTGAGCCAGCCATCTCCCCCATTTTGATCGCGGGCGATCGTGACAAACTACGCCAGGTCTTCATTAACCTCATTAGCAATGCCTGTGAAGCTTCTCCCATAGGGGATATTATTCAATGGCAAGTTAAACCAGATACTGAGAACAATTGGGTTGACGTTCGAGTCAAAAATGGAGGGGATCCTATTCCAGCCGATGTGATACCCAAGCTAATCCAGCCCTTTTATACAACCAAGTCTTCTGGAAACGGCCTGGGTTTAGCCATTACCAATCGGATTGTAGAAGCTCACCAAGGTACATTACGCATTGAATCATCTGAACTCGGCACAACTGTGACTGTTTCATTGCCAATACAGACAGCTCACTAATAGTCATCTCTACCCCTTTCTAATGGTTGTAAAACTAAACCCTTTGAGTTCAAACTTAGAGTCTTCAAATGGGGCAGAGTACATAGGGCAAAGTTCTCGAACGATCTAGAAGTTTCTGACTTACCCAGCTATTCAAATTTCTTGCAGTTTCAAGCCATACTTAAGCGATTGAAACAGTGACTATACAGGCAACTGAAATCTTCAGAGACTTGTAAACAACTTTAGACCGAGCTCCTAAGCAGCGACGGCGCTCTCTTGATGCGCTTCAATCAACTGCAACAACCCCTCAGTGCGGAAGGGTTTGATCAGATAATGTGTACCGCCTGCCTGCAGTGCAGCGGTGCGATGTTCAATATCACCAAGGGCAGTTGCAAAAATAATCGGCATCATTTTACCTGCATCACGAAGTTTTTGACATATCTCTACGCCTGTCAAATGGGGTAATTGCCAATCCAGAACCACTACATCTGGGGCTTGAGTTTGAGCTAGGTGCAAACCTTTGATGCCATCATGAGCAAGCGTGACCTGATAGCCAGCATCATGGAGATCCATTTCTACTAGCCTCGCTATATTGACTTCATCTTCAATGAGCAGCACGTGTGTATTCATGGATCTTTAAGCTCGCCTATCAACTTCTATGGTCTTATTCTGCTCAACGCCCCTGAAATGTGCCTAATTGCTATATTAAGTTTTCCTGAATTAGACTTGGCACTGCTGACAAAAGTGTGTCGAGCGTCCAGTTAACTTAATGCGGTTAAGCTGAGCACCACAAACTCGACAGGGTTGCCCAGCCCTTCCATAAACCCAAGCAACGCCACCATAGTTACCGTTAACACCTAAGACATCTCTAAAGTCGCTAAAGGTTGTTCCTCCCTGTTCTAGGCTGGCAGATAGAACTTGTACAACAGCTCCATGCAATCGCTCAAGTTGAGGTTCAGTCAGTTCAAAACACGGGGTGGTTGGCAAAATACCACTCACAAATAGAGACTCGTCGGCGTAAATATTCCCCAATCCAGCAACAATAGACTGATCGAGCAAGGCGGCTTTAATTGACCGACGACGAGAATCAAGTTTCTGCTTCAGATAAAGCACAGAGAAATCAGTAGACAGAGGCTCAGGACCTAATCTCTGCAAGCCGGTGATCACAGTTTCGGGAGCAACCCCTGGTGCAACCCACCACATCTGACCAAACGTACGCTGATCAACAAAGCGTAATTCCTGGTGATCAGAAAAAAATAAACGTACACGGGTATGTTTTTGCAGAACATCATCACGATGAAGCCACAGCAGTTGCCCCGTCATTCTTAAATGGACACCGAGCCAGCCCGCAGGATGGGCTTGGGTCGTGAGTTGCCCTAACAAATATTTACCGCGACGCTGCCAATCCGTAATATATAGGTTTTGCATCGCCGCTTGAAACGCAGCTAGACTAGGCTGCGCAATTGTCCGAGGATAGAGAACCTCAGCGTTCAATAATAGATGTCCCTGGGTTTTCTGCTCAAGTCCTCGACGTACCGTTTCGACTTCAGGCAACTCAGGCATGCAGTTTGCTCACAGATCACTTCTTCACACAATAAACAGTTAGGAACACTCGGACAAACAAAAGCACTCTTCTGCCAGAGGGCAGACAAGAGTGCTGGATACAGTAAAGATATTTAGAATTGAAATAAAGCCGGCGTCAGGTTCAATTCAAAGAACTCAAGGCGTTCTTTAACCTTTCACTTCCTCTAATTCATTCATTGCAAAGTTATTGGTGTTAACACCACTAGCGCTACCGCTATAGCCTGAGTAGTTAACGGTGTTGAAGCGAACAATGACGGGATATTTTGTCGTTGCACTCTTATCAATCGAGGCAACTGTGCCAATTTCTCGATACCAATATGACTCCGGACGTAGAATCTTAACTTTAGAACCGCGCTCAACCATGAATCTTAATACCTTTAATGATGTGCAAAAGGATCAATTAACCCCAGCCTACTATGCTCCCGTCTCACTCTAAACATCAACTCTATAAACTTTTATGACTTATCCTGAAGAGTTCATCGACAAAGAAGGCACCCGTCATACTACATTGCATTACTCGAGCAGAAAACGCAGACTTGCTACTCAAAATTGATAGACCGGCAACGTGAAATGGAAGCTGCTGCCTTCATTTAGAGACGACTCAACCCAAATCTTGCCGTAGTGCGCCTGCACAATTTGTTGACATAGGGACAAGCCAATTCCATAGCCCTTCTGACCTTGATCACGTTGGAGACGGAAGCGATCGACAAAAATATACTCCTGTTTTTCCTCTGGGATGCCAGGGCCATCATCACGGATACTCACCTGAACTTTCTGAGTGGTGCGATGAAGTGCAGAAATATGAATGGTGCCGCCCTTGGGAGTGTACTTCACCGCGTTTTCCAGCAAGTTGATTAAGACCTGCCGCACTTGATCCACATCACCGTGCACCCAGGGTAGGTCTGATGGCAGATCCGTTTCCAACGTCTGTGACTTCTCAGCTAAGAGAGTGCTCGAGCTGCTTAATACTTCGTTACACAAAGCCACTAGATTGAGTTTTTTGGGCTGAATATCAAGGGTAATGCTCTTGCCTTGCGATGCGTCTAAGACGCTGGTAATCATACGCTCAATTAATCGGATTTGAGTCCGGGCATGCTCAGAGAGCTTCATCAGTGTCTCTGTTGATAAGGGTGTGGGACTTTCTGGATCCCATTGTCCCTCTAGTGTTTCAATGGCGATCGCTGCTGCCGTTAATGGATTGCGCAAATCATGGGCCATCATCGCAACAATGCGATCCTTAAACTTTAGCTGCTCCTGAAGCCCCTCATTGAGCTGATTCAGGCGGAAGATTTCATCAGAGAGCTTCATCACCTGAGTGGATCGTGCCAAGGAAGGTTGCACGCCCTGTTCTGGCAAATCTTCAAGCTCTTGACGCCAGTGTGGCCAGCATTCTTGCAGCTGGGCCAAGAGATTGCTGCCAGCCAAAACTTGTGTTGGCTCAGGGTGAATTTTAACAAGTGCTGGTGTCACAACCAGTCGATAATATTCAACTAAATAAGGCTGATCAGACACTTCTACCACGTGCAACTTGACGTTACAGAACAAGTCCAGTGAATCTAAATATTCCCGAACCTGCTGAATTTGGTCTTTGGCTGTTGCTCTCCACTCAATGAAAAGTAACAGCTCTAGCAACGGCTTCGCACCCTTGTCGCAGTCCGGAATTTTGTCAGAAGGAGGGCACATGGCTAGGGACTGGAGTTCAACCAAACAGCCTATAAAATCAAAAAATATTAACTATCTTGAACAGACTATTAATTAAATATTAAATCACTGCGGGGCAATACCGCTGCAAACCTTTAAACAGTTTGTTGCAGATCAGGAATGAAAATCTGTATGGTGCCGCGTCGAGCAACCATGCTAAAACTAGATTTTGTCCTCCTCTTGAAAAGAGGCCAAGGCTCCTTCAGCTTCGCAAATGCAACATTCCCCGAATAACAGCCAAATTGAAGCAGCTCCTCTGAGCATCACTTTAGATGCAGTGAATCAACAGCTTGAGGGCAAAAAAGCTGAACAAGTTGTCAAATGGGCTCATGAGGCTTTCTCTGACGGGCTGGTTGTGAGCACTAGTTTTGGTATTCAAGCTGCTGTCATGTTGCATCTCGTGACGCAGGTTGTTCCGACGGTTCCGGTAATTTGGGTTGATACGGGCTACTTACCGCTTCAGACTTACCAGTTTGCTGAGCAGTTAACTCAGCGACTAAAGCTCAATCTTTATGTATATCAGTCACCCATCAGTCCCGCACGTATGGAGGCGCTTCACGGAAAACTGTGGGAGCAAGATAATGTTGAAGCTCTCAATCAATATGATCAAATACGCAAAGTGGAGCCGATGCAGCGGGCACTCGAGGAATTGCAGGCGACAGCTTGGCTAGCGGGCTTGCGCCGGAATCAAACGAACTATCGCCAAGGGTTGCAGATTGTTGGTGAGCAGGCCGGTTGTTACAAAATCCTGCCGATTTTAAACTGGAACTCTAAAGATATTTATGAGTACCTCATGGCCCATGATTTGCCCTACCATCCGCTCTTCGATCAAGGCTATGTAACAGTTGGAGACTGGCATTCCAGTCGCCCCATGACAGGTGACGATAGTAGTGATCGCGACACTCGTTTCCAGGGATTAAAGCAAGAGTGTGGTCTGCATTTACCACAGACACTAGGAGAATCACAAAGTCTAGATTCTAGTAGTTTGTAATGGGGCGATGTTAATTATGAGTACTCAGCTGACGAAAAGTTAGGCGAATACAGCGTTATCCACCATAATCTCTGGGCTCAGAGTTTTCCCAAGCAATTGACTTGATATCGGAATAGCATCACCTGACAACAAGCGTTATGCACGTAATAGATGAGGCCCGCACTTATGAGAAGCCGTCTAGATCTCAAGTGAGGGTATTTGCGCAATTGCAATAATATTTTCGCGTAGGCGAGCATCAGATAGCAGAGGAAGCCATGCTGCTCAGGTCAATCTAAAATAAATGAGGGCAAGGATTTGCATCTGCGAAAACGTAATGTCAGTTCGCTCTACTCCTTGAAAAATCAGCGAGAAGCTAACGGCGAAAAAGCGTTCAAATACCCGAACTCAAAAGGTTGGCAAGTCTGATTTATTTGAGATTCATGACGATTACTGGAGGAAGTCTATCTGAACTGGTCTACGCTATGGGTCATTGCTTTACCTCCGGTTGCAGGTGGCATCATTGGCTATTTCACGAATGATCTAGCAATCAAAATGCTATTTCGCCCTTATCGCCCAATAAAACTAGGTAAGAGAGCACTTCCCTTTACACCTGGCCTGATCCCTCGAAATCAAGATCGGTTAGCCCAGAAGGTCTCTGATGCGATTATGACGTCGCTGCTAACTCCAGAGGAATTACAGGCCATTGCTCAGCGATTATTGCAAACAGAGCGGATTCAAAGCATTATTTTGTGGCTGCTGCGACTTGCCCTCGATCAGGTGAAAGCGGATAAAAAAGAGAAAACAGCTGCGATTCTCTCGCTCATTCTCCATGATTTCGCGAGTCAGTCTCTCCCTCGCTTGGTGGCTCAACTGGCGGAGCGAGATGATTTCTTAGAGGCTCAGCTGGACCAAATTTTTGATCAAATTGTCTTAGATTTGCAGTTAAGTGAGGCACAGGCGAGACAACTGGCAGACTGGGTTTTAGATGATGTTTTCCCAGCCAAGACAGTCCGGTTGATTTTGACTGACTTTCTCACGGATCGGAATATAGCCACTCTAGATGCGAGCTTTCGAGAGCGGACTCGGGGTACCTATTGGTTGGTAGCTAATGCTGTGGGGGCCGAAAGTGCACTCATTCGTTTCCGAACCTTTTTGATTGAAGAGCCCCGTGCTGCCAAGCTGGTGCTGAAGGATTTAATTGTTTCACTTGGCATGAGGCAAGGACTCACGGAATGGTTCTCTGGTTTTTCTCTCCAGACTTTACCCAATAAGACCGTTAAGGAACTGCGTCGAGAGTTTCGTGACAGTGTTCGCAGCTATACCCAAACCAGAGGTAGTCAGGTCCTCCATAAGTTAACGAAGTCATTTGATTGGGACGAAACTGCCAAGGTCTTAGTACAGCGATTAAGTGTGTCAGAAGCAGTGGCAGAGTCTTTGGATACGATTAGCCAAGAGCTGGCACTGATTCTAGAACGTTACCTAGAAGGTGATCTAGAACAGTTGGTGGCCAAGGCACTCCCAATTTTAAATCTCGATCAGGTAATCATAGATCGGGTCAATCAGACACCACCCGAAAATTTAGAGACGGCGATTCAGGGGATTGTCAAAACAGAACTGCAGGCAATTGTGACGCTAGGTGGTGTCTTGGGCATCTTAATTGGCTTGCTGCAATCAGTGTTGTTAGTGTTTCGCTAGGGTGCCGTGCTTGTTCAACACGGCTCTTTATCAGGGCAACCTACTATATAAATGGCTAAGGCTTAATGCTGCCTTACTTTATTGGCGAACTGTAAGGACGATTATGAACGCGACAACCGACCTGCAAACGGAACCCTTGCCCACAGAGATCCAACCGATTATTCAGACGTTTAATCTCAAAAAAGCTTACCGCACTGGTTTTTGGATGAATCGAAAGGTTTCGTCCCTCAAGCAATGCAGTTTGCAGGTAATGCCTGGTGAAACCTTTGGGTTACTGGGTCCCAATGGAGCGGGTAAAACAACACTGCTCAAAACGTTGCTAGGGATTGCGAAGCCAACTTCGGGTCGTGGCTTTGTTTTGGGTAAACCGTTGGGTGATCGCAAAGTCAAACAAAAGATTGGCTATTTACCTGAGAACCCTTACTTTTACGATCACCTCACGGGCTGGGAGTTTCTAGAATTCATCGCTGGTCTCTTTCAAATTCCGGCTAAGGTGCAGCGCCGTCGCATTCCTGAACTGCTGGATTTAGTGAAGCTAGATCGGTCGGCAGCTAAGAAGAAACAGATGCGGAAATATTCCAAGGGAATGCTACAACGGGTAGGCATGGCCCAAGCACTGATCAATGATCCAGAGCTGGTGTTTTTAGATGAGCCTATGTCAGGTCTCGATCCGCTTGGGCGTTACCAAATTAGAGAAATTATCCTTTCGCTAAAGCAACAGGGGAAAACAGTCTTCTTCAATAGTCACGTGCTGTCGGATGTGGAAATTATTTGCGATCGCATCGCCATCCTTGCCCAGGGTGAATTAATCTGCGAAGGCACAATGGAACAGTTGCTGGGCAGAACGAGCGAACAGTATCAGGTGAAGGGACAGGGTGGCAGTCAACAAATTCTACAGGACTGGGTTGCTGATCTAGACTATCAGGCAGGACAGTGGCATGGTCGGCTAAAGGGACAGCCAGACGATTTTTTGCGATCGCTCTCAGCAATGGATGCCAAGCTTTTAAATATGGACTTGGCACGTCCCTCTTTAGAAGACTTCTTTATTCAGCAACTGCGTCAGCGCGATATTCAAGTCAGCCGTTAGTCACTCTCAGTTAAACCTATCGGTTGCGCCTTTTATATTCAGATAACAACTGTAAGGCTCTGATCGGGATTATCAATGCTAAAAAACTAGAAAATTGATATTGCCCCTGCCTAATATTGCGAAACAAAGCCTCAGCGTAATGCTGAATCTGCTCTGTTTTATGCATCCACTTACTACCCAGCAATAGAAGTTCGTTGGCACGATACTCGAGTCCTACAGACCGATAGATACCGATATGTGCCTCAGCAAGGCGATACCAGGCAAGCGGGGTTACCTGGCGACTATTACTACCAAAGTACTTGCGCCAGAGGTAAATCGGTTTAGGAGCATAAGCATAAGAACAACCCGTTGCTAGAACACGCACCCAGAATTCAACATCATGTAAATCTCTAACCCCAAAGTTGAGATCGTAACCCCCAACGCTTTGCCAAAGTTTTCGCTTAATAGGAGAAGTCCCCAATAAAGTCCAATTAGAACTTAGGGAAAAGGGGCGAGCTTTCAATTGGTGGCTGAGAATGGGTTGCCCAGGAGTAATGCACTGAGCGGACTGTTGGGGATTATCTTGACGCAGGTAGTCTCCAAAGATAAAACCAGCCGTTGGATGTTGATCGAAGATAGTCTGTACTGTTGCTAATGTCTCAGGAGGAAGTAAATCATCTCCATCTAACATTAAGCAGATATCACCAGTTGCGGACTGTACACCTTCATTACGCGCTGCTGAAGTACCACCATTCTCATGACGATGGATAACTGTCACCAGAGGATTAGTTGCAAGGGTTTGGC
>CALFCG010000321.1 GCA_937951315.1 uncultured cyanobacterium | reverse complement strand
GCCATCACCTGATCGATATCCTTGTAGGCGGCTGGACTTTCATCCAGTACCTCAGAATCGAGTCGGGCCGAAATACCTTTCAGCGCTGCTTGATGTTGCTCAAGTGTGATCTCCCGACGGGCCTGCCCCCGAGACATGCGACGACCCGCACCGTGAGAGCAAGAGCAGAAGCTGTCTTGGCTTCCTTTGCCTTTGACGATGTAAGAAGCAGTCCCCATAGAGCCAGGGATAATGCCCAGCTCGTCTTCACGGGCACTCACGGCACCCTTGCGAGTGACCCAAACATTATCGCCATAGTGGTTCTCTCTGCGAATGTAGTTGTGATGGCAGTTAACTGCCATCTCCGTCACAGAGACCTCTAGCTCTGGCAGCACAGATCGAATCGCCTCCAGCGTTCGCTTCATCATCACCTTCCGGTTGGCTAAAGCGAAGTCTTGGGCAAAAGCCACCGCTTCGACATAATCATCGAATAGCTCAGAATGCTCTACGAGGTAAGCCAAGTCCTTATCAGGCAGAAATTGATCGATAAAGTATCGTTCCATTTCTTGCTTGGCTTTACGGATGAAGTAAGAACCAATCCGGTTCCCCAAACCTCTAGAGCCAGAATGCAGCATCACCCAAACGCGATCGCATTCATCCAAACACACTTCAATGAAGTGGTTTCCTGTTCCCAACGTCCCCAAATGGCGAGCGTTGTTAGAGCTAATCGCCTTAGGATGCTTGGTTTCAATGAGTTGATAGCGAGACTCAAACCCTTTCCAGAAGGTTTTGACAAGCTCAGGCAAATCATTCCAGGCACCGCGATCATTACGACCACCGTTATCCGTCCGACCATGAGGTACGACTGCCTCAATCGCAGACCGCATTGCATCTAAATTATCAGGGAGATCTTTGGCATTCAAAGTGGTTTGCAAAGCCATCATGCCGCAGCCTAAATCCACACCGACGGCGGCGGGAACCACTGCGCCTTTGGTGGCAATGACGGACCCAATCGTTGCGCCTCTTCCCCAATGAACATCAGGCATTGCAGCCACATGTTTGTAGATGAAGGGTAGACTTGCCACATTTTTGAGCTGGGTCATTGCGACATCTTCAACATGGACACCTTTAGTCCAAGCCTTGATGGGATGTCCGCCCTTCTGAGTTTGGGCGATGTACTCAAAATTTACTTGACTCATCTTTCTTCTCTACTTTTTGCAGGAGACGCTGTTGCACAGCGGTCTCACTCTATGCTTCTTTTGGGGCTGCTGAATTCAGAAAATTGTCCCCGAACCCACCCTCGCCAAATTCAACAGATCAACACGTGGTTGTACATCATGACTGTACACAGTACCCCTGTAACAGTGCTGGGCATAACTTGTAATCGGGAGTTGAACCCATTACGCTGGCCCGCAGCATACCAAAGGTTGTTTAACAGACAACGTGGTTTCCAACTTTCCCAGTTGGCGGGTTGTGTTCGCTTCTGTTGTCAGTGACTACCAACTATTTTCTGCCTGCGCCCCAAGCTAGGCATCCAGAAGCTCCACTTGCCAGTTCAAAGCTTGCACCTGTGCATCTAGAAGACGATGCTCCTGTGAAGCACGATCGATCTGCCGCTGTAGGTCGGCAATATTAACGGTACTGACAAACCGGACTTCTGAACGGCTATAACGATTTTGCGTAATGGCGGCTTCCTGAATTAGATGATCGAGGACGCTACGCTTGGTCATTAATGTATCCCGCTGCGCGAGGGCATCGGATAAGGTGCCGTTGTTGAACTCAGTGTTTGAGTTGGTGCGATTGATCCGCTGGATGAGAGTGGTTAGAGTTGCGATCGCATCCTCTAATTCCACCAACAGTTCTTGAGGGTTTTCAGGCGGCTGTTCCCCCTCTTGCACCTTGGCACTGCGGTTCAAGCGCTGCCGTAATTGCACAATCTTATTTTGATAATCTGCCCGTGATATCAGGGCTTCTGCAAGTTTCATCGTATTCACCTCCTTGTTTATACATCGATGGATAAACATCGATGTATAAAATTTCGGCCAGTTTTCACCAGCCCTTTAGCATTTATTGGGCAACCCCCACCGCAGATGTCACCCGATCTCGGAACCAGGTTTTACCCGCTTGAGTGACCGCCCGATTCACGTCCTTCCAAGAAAGCTGAGCAGTTTCGAGTTCTGCAACGCTCTCCTTTTGAACATCGGTCGCTAGCCACTTCAGAAAAGCACCCATCTGACGCATTTCTAATTGGCCACCGCAGGCTTCGGTCACCCCCTGCTCCAGACGAGCCGGAGTCACCACCAGATCCACAAACTGATCAATTGTCTTGACCCGCTCCGGATCGAGCTGCACAGGCTTTTTGGTTTTGACCACCTGATGCTTCTCTCCCTTCGCCTTAAACATCAACTCAGCATAGGTGAGTCGATCAACCGTTGTATCACTGCGGGGATAAAGCACAACGCCCTCTCCCAAGCCCACGATTCCAAAGGTATCTTTCACCCAAGGATCAGTCTGTTCGACCTCAGCAATGAGCTGATTGATGGTCTCTGTCATTGATTCCATCTGGTCTCGGTCGCCGTAGTCAAAGGTTAATGGCTCCCCCAGAAAGGGCAACACATAAACCTCAGGATGCGGGGGTAAAAGCTGAGAAATTTTGACTGGATCAACCTCCAGCTTCGTGATTTCGTTTTCTACCCCTCCCATCTGGACCGCAAAAACCGCGAAGATTCTGAGATCGAGTTGAGAGATAGCAGTGCGCTTTTGAATCCCTTGACCACACCATTCTCCAAAAATGGTGAGATGTTCACCACCAGCCAACTGAGCAAAGTAGTCAACATGCTGACTCACCCACTGGGCAAAGCCCATGTTGTCATTGTCAGATGTAATCACTTGAGAGCGACTTTGGGCTGCCACCCGACCATCGGCAAAGACTTGCACCCCAGCATTGGTCCCATCCAGCTTGATTTTGGCTCGATAGATCACCACCGGAGTCGCCTCGACCGCAATCAAACTCCGCCGCACATTGTGCAAGAGTTCGACACTCGGCCACCGCTGCATTTGTGCAGGCTGTGCCACAGATTTCTGACAGTAAACATCAGAGAAATCTTGGCCCACCGGCGCATCGGTCTTCCCTAAAGCCATACCGTAAGAGACTAAGCCCCTTAGTTTAGTTGCCTTGATCTTAGTGCCATCCTTGAGAGTCGTGTTGACTTGAGCCACAAGGATGCGATCGCCCAACTGATAAACCCGCTCCAAATTCGCAACAATCTGAATCGCAGGGCATCTAGGCGCTTGCACGCCATAAACCTTGAGAGCGTCAGCATTGGGATGCTGATTGACGCTTCTTACTTCCATAACAATGACAGTCATCACATCCCTCCTTCGAGTCGCTGATGATCGTGAACAAAATGGGTGCCAGAAAAATCTGACCACCTCACCCCAAGGGGGATGATGGGCTGTGTAGGGATCGAACCTACGCACTTTCGCTTAAGAGGCGACTGCTCTACCAACTGAGCTAACAACCCGAGCAGTGGGCCGCCCAGGGGTCGAACCTGGATAAAACCACTTAAAAGGTGGCTGCATAACCGCTCTGCCAACGGCCCTTAACGATCTGTCAGTCCTGGATTTATCCGAAAACTCCATCCACTCTCCCCCCAACATTGGGGGGCCGGGGGGGCTAATGAAGTCTCCTTAGAGACCTTTCAGACATTTCTTGGTACTCCCGACAGGATTTGAACCTGCACCAACTCTGTCTCTCAAACAGAGGCGTTTACCCATTTCGCCACGGGAGCAAAGTACCCCTGGTGGGAGTCGAACCCACAAAACCCGTATTTTGAGCACGGTACGTATGCCGTTCCGTCACAGGGGCAAAACATCGGGACGGTAGGATTTGAACCTACGACTCCTTGGCCCCAAACCAAGGCTTCTGACCACTGAATTACATCCCGAAATACTCCTGGTGGGAGTCGAACCCACAACCTCTGGTGTCTAAGACCAGCGCCTCTTCCAGTTGGGCTACAGGAGTATGATCAATCCGAGTGACAGGATTTGAATCTGCGACATCCTGGTCCCAAACCAGGCGCGCTGACCAAACTGCGCTACACTCGGACACTTGGTACTCCTGGCGGGACTCGAACCCACAACAAACTGTGTTTAAGACAGCCGCGTCTGCCAATTGCGCCACAGGAGTAAGAAAAAGAGACGTGAAGAGATCCAGGCGAATGGTTCACTTTAAACAGCCTCCAACTGCCCCGCCAGGGTTCGAACCTAGGACTTCGCTTTCAAAGAGCGAAATGTTGCCAGTTACACCACAGGGCAATGACTGGATGCCGAGGTAGGATTCGCACCTACACCCTCCTGATTCAGAGTCAGGCGACTTGCTATTTGTCCACTCGGCAATGAATGGCTGGAGCGAGAGGAATCGAACCTCCAACTACCTGATTAACAGTCAGGCGTTCTGCCAGTTGAACTACACTCCATCAAGCCCCCCAAGTCGGTTTCGAGCCGACGACCTCCTGTACTTCACACAGGCGCTACTACCTCTGAGCTACCGGGGGATAATTCGAATATTTTGAAATTGGCGAGAACGGAGGGAATCGAACCCCCAATCTTCAGATTCGTAGTCTGAGATGTTATCCAGTTACACCACGTTCCCAAAGCGGAGAGAGAGGGAGTTGAACCCCCAGTGGACTGAATCCACGACTGTTTAGCAAACAGATTGCCTTGCCAATGGCGATCTCTCCAGACTGACTAGTTTTTGGTAGATCAGGTTGGATTCGAACCAACGGGGGATAAACCGAATGTTTTACAGACACCCTGCTTCGACCGCTTGCATACTGACCTTTGGGAGTGGCGACGGGGATTGAACCCGCAATCACTTGGGTGAAAACCAAGCCGCTTGAACCATTTGCGTACACCACTTTGTTAACAGCCTGAACTCAACCAGTTCAGGCAACGCGGAGACCAGGATTTGAACCCAGAACATCAGTTTTGGAGACTGAGGTGTTGCCATTACACCATCCCCGCATATTGCAACTGCCGTATTGATTAGGATTGTTCAGACATCGTTCTAACTCAGTCGTCAGTTGCGATAAGTTGCAGTGGCGGGAGTTGCACCCGCATCTTCTCGGTTATGAGCCGAGTGCCTTGCCGTTAGGCTACACTGCACCACTTGGAGTCCAGAGTGGGATTTATTCCCGGAGCGTCTCCCAAGGAGATACCCACGGATATCGATTTTGCAGACCGACGCCTTTGACCACTTGGCGATCTGGACACATTACTAATAACGAATCGCCATTAGCAATATTCAGAAGTTCCGACGGGAGTTGCACCCGCTTCTCTTTGACTGAGAATCAAAGCGACTTGTCTAATCGTCCACGGAACTACATAACGGGGGAGACGAGATTTGAACTCGCGATCTTTCGCTCGACAGGCGACTGCTTTAGACCAGCTAAGCTACACCCCCAGAAATGGCTGTCAACGCATTGCATCAGTTGCTTAATCGCTACAAACGATCTGAGAGAAGGCTCCCATCTCCTGACTTAGCCGTTGACGGCCACAATGTGGCAAATATTCAGTTGTCTAGGTTCAGAAAAGTTCTTTTGCTCCGCGTTCGGAGCGCATTACATTTATACTACAAATATACTACAAGAATGTCAAGGGGATACTACAGAATTTCTTCGATCTTTTTACAAAGGGAGAGGATGGACTCGCTCACAAGGCCTAGAGCACCCTCTCTTCAAAGGTTGAGCCTTAAGTTACAGATGTGAGGGGTAAACCCACTGCATGCCACAGACGGTGAAGAATGAGTTCAGTCTCATAGTCATAGGCTGCGAAGAACATCCCTTCATGGGCATCGATGGTTTGGGCCATCCAAGTGCCACCGAGATCAACTTCGACATATTCGGCATCGACACAGGTGACCTCTAGGGTCTCGGCATATCGGTGCAGAGCAGAGTCTAGAGCCTCTAGCCCAGAAGCCTGAACAGGAAGAAGGAAAGACGCTTGTCCCCTCTCAACATGAAGGCTGTAGCCAGTCCGCACACTTAAAATGACGTGCTGAGAGACCACGGCCTCCAGGGATGCTGCCTCATAGTCCATGTGCAGCCCGAGTTCGGTGTAAATCAATTTCAACATCTTGGCTGTCTCCTAAAGTCTGGATTTATAGAAGGAGAACAGAGAAGGCCCTTGTTCTCAGGGGATGGGTTGGCTTTTCCAAAACTGGTCGGCAAATGCGACGGCGGGATGGATGGGTGCCTTGGGTTTGGTGAGTAGGGTCATCCCCGCTTCTCTGGGGGTGCGATCGCTTTTCCCGCAGTTACAAGACTCACAGGCAGCAACCACGTTATCCCAGGTGTGCAAGCCTCCCCTAGAGCGAGGAATCACGTGATCTAGCGTCAGCTTACGGCTGCTTTTGCAGTACTGGCAGCGATGCTGATCACGCTTGAGGACTTCTCGCCGATTCACTGGTGGAATCTTCCACTGACGCTCTGGATTGCCCATCAGCAGACGAATATGCTCAGACACCTGCAGAATGGTGGAGGGCGATCGGACTTCCCATATTTGGGTATCACCAAAGTCCAGTGACTCTGCCTGTCCTGCAACAAGCAGCACAATGGCGCGCTTGATATTGATCTGGGCCAGGGGCAAATACGCCTTGGAAAAAACCACTACAGAATTTTGTAAAACGGTGTGTTGTATGGTCATCGGTCGAAACTCCTCAAAAAAGAATCCCCGCTCTACACAGGGCAGAGCGGGGATTCAGCAAGATGTAGCTATGCTGATTTTTATATCGGTGCGAGGCTGCACCTTCCGCTCTTGTTATATGGATCTGGATCTTGTCTATCGGAAATTGATTCCCAATTTATGCCTTCGAGAAGACTGCAGACTAATCCCGTCAGGTCTTCAAAGCCCATTCGCGCAGCAGGCGACACAACACTATGTTTGTGTTGCGACGTCGGTCTGGCTGAGGTGAATGTGCGTTTCATTTGAAGACGTTGATCCAAAGCGGAAAATACTACGTTTGTAGTACTCAATCTCGCACAGGTTTTTAGCTTCGTCAAGGATCTATTTCTAAAATGTCCTCACTCAGCCTTGATCCTGTGTAGCTGAGCATCATGAAAGATAAGCGAGATCTGGGGGAGGCTGTCGTAGAGCATCCTCGCCCACTGATGAGAGGCACTCCGAATCTTTTCAGTCAATTTGGGGTTTGGAATTTGCGATTGCCAACGATAGGCAAAGGGCCGCCATCACACGAGAAAAGCTGGGGGAAAAGCGAAAAGGCTGCCGGCAAGCTAGACTAACGCTCAAGCCATATCTGAGGGAGCCAGTATGAAAGCCAAACAAGGAAGAACGAACTACAGCCAGCGAAAGTTCGCACCACCCAAATCCACAAACCCGGATAAAACGCGCGAGGAGTGGAACCAAAGATGTTCAGATGCCAGGGCTTTAGAGGCAAAAATGCGGGCTGAGGAGATGCGCCAGGAACAGCTGGAACAAGAGACTGAAAGCTAACAGTTCCGTCATCTGCTTAACGGTAGATCGCTAGGGGATGAAGGGAGAAGGCGAGAGTTGCGATCGCAATCACCCTAACGTAACAAGAAAGTAGTGCGACCAAAGACGTCTTGGGGGCAGGGTAATATTAGCGCGGAGCGTATCGACTGCTCCAGGTCACTTTTCTGAACTGTCGATACGCTCGCAGAAAAACATACAAGCCCATGAGAATTCCTAGCACCAGCATCATCGGCATAATTCAGGGAAAAAATTCAATCCCTAGTCGCTAAAGTGTCATGTCTGTTGATGAATAGCAGCGTCCTCGACCATTTGAGATCTGCTCAGCAGCAGTTAACCTGAAGCATCGGCCGAACAAAGCCGAAATTCAAACTGTTGCCCTGCACTCAGTGAGCCCACATGAATCTACCACCAGGTGAGATGGCCCAGAGGCATCTTATATGGGAAGCCCTTTCCGAACTCTTCCTCGACACCCAGCTACAGACCCATGACCATGAATGGATCGCCAAGGTTCTCGCCCAGTCTCCCTATACAGAAGACGAACTGGAATCGATTCTTCAGCATGAGGTCGCCCCTATCTTGTGCGCTAATTTATTCAATGTCGCCGGTGAATGGACTGGCTTTGATCCAGACTGGCTTGCACCTCAGATTCTGAAAAGTAAGAGAAATTGGCGTTCCTGGCTGTCAGGCCTCATCGGGGTGCACACAATACGTAAAGAGTGGCAGTTGATCTTGCGATTGGTCGCAGCAAACCGCATTGCGGTAAAGAATGATGCTGAGTGACTATACCAACGCACAGACATATTTTTCTCTTCTTGGAGACAATAGATGGAATTCTCATCACTTATCGCTACGATAGAAACAGAATAGTTGTTTAGCGATGCTCGGTCGAAAGAAACTATTCGACAAGAAGTAGAGTCGTTATGCAACACAGTCATTTTGCATTTTTTTCAGGAGCTTTAGTGATGTCTCAGACTTCCCGTGCGATCGCTCAAGTGGGTTTGGGCCTCGCTTTGATCACCATTCCCAGCTTAGTTGCACCCAGAGCGCTGGCCCAATCGGCAGAAGACATTGTCCAAATTGGTGGTACTCCCAATGAGCAGCAATATTACCGGTCCTATTGGAATGAGCTGGTGGAACTCGGGTCTCAAGCAGCTCAAACACAAGAATCTCAGCAAGCCAGTCGCGCAGAAATCGATCCAGAGGCCAACTTAGAGAAGATTATTCGTAATTTAGACATTCGTGAACTGGTCCTAGAACCCATCATCCGCTTAAATGGTTCCTCTCAAGTCTTCGGTATTTTAGTCAATAAGAACCCGGTCCCCGTTACGGTATCAGCTATCAACTTTGAGATATTAGATGACGATGGTTACCTGATCCAAACCGGCAGTGCCCAGCCAGAACCCAGCACATTAGCACCGGGACAAGTGGTCACTTTCACCCGAGTCTTACTCACGATTCCACCCGATGCAGAATATGACTTGAAATTATCTGAACCGACATTTGTTATATCCCCAGGGCAATATGACGGAATCGTCCCTTAATCTCCATTACTTTCTACTTTGAAGCACCTCATGAAACCAAGCTGAGTGATTATTTTGCCTGCTCCTTAGGACTGACATGCCTTTCGGAAATCTCTACGCTAATCAACAACAGCAAAGTTCAGAATTCCCGAGGTCGTCGTCATGGCTAAAACATCAGTCATCCTTGCAACAGCAATAGCATTAGGAACAACTACCCTGCCTGTATCTGCAGCCTCACCCGGCCGTCAAGTTTCTAACACAGATCCTGCAATATCACTGATGGAAGAGACTGGCTCAGATCAGTTGCTTGCCGGAAGACGGCGAAGCAGAGGGCGATATAACGGGCATAGAAACAGAGTTCAAAGACGTGGACGTTTCTGTCGTCGATCCTGGTCTCGTCGCAAATGTGCTTTTGAAAAGTTTTACGCCCGAAAATGTCAGTACCGATACCGTCGCAGCGATTGCAAGCGAATTTTCAGTAGTCGATTTGATCGATACGATGATCGATTTGATGTACATGATGATCGCAATGATATCCACATTGATCGGATTGCAGAATATATTCTCAGAGGTATTTTCAACTAGAGCCTTAAATTCTAAGCAAATTGACTGTTGCCAGTCAATTTGCTGACTAGAAATTCTATTCTCAAACGACAGAACTCCGCATCGTTGACATCAGAGTGAAGGTCAACACATAAAAAAACTTAGGATATAACATTCGCATTAAAAAGTCTGGGGAGGAACTATCTCTATCGAATTTTTAATGTAAGGACCTTCGGTCATGAAGCAATTCCAGCATTCCCTTCAAGCAGGAACACCAAATCTGAATACGCTCCTCAGCAAGGATATTCAAGTATCTGCATCGGCATCCCGATAAAAAGCTTTCAGCCTTGATAAGCAATATATTTGTGATCTTCACAGAAATATCCGGCTGATGGCAATTCCAAGGTAGAGGTCGCAAATTATTGCTCTGAGAGTAAATGTTCACAGTGCTTTGCGTTCATCAATCCCAAAAAAACAAAAAAATCAAAGGAAATACACTCGCAACCTCAAAGTCTTTGAGAGTAAGCACTTTCAGATTTGTACAGTTTGTTTGCTAAATGAGATAGG
>CALFCG010000320.1 GCA_937951315.1 uncultured cyanobacterium | reverse complement strand
CTCAGACAGAGGCAGGTGGTTTTCAGCACATCCATAATGATGTCTTAGAAATGGGCAAGAAAAGATCTTGATTACCTAATCGTTAATCAGCTGTCCCCTAGATCACTCCTAGACTTTTCGCCGAGCAAGAGACGTCCCATCTCAAAGGCAGATATAGACGATTAAATTAGAGATTCGACATATTCAGGATCTTTTTCTACAGAGATCTAATTAACGTTGTCTTTTTGTCAAACTTCTGACTAACGATGTGTGCACTCAACCTGAGTCGATCTTCCTGAAAACACCAAAGTTCCTGGCAATAGACTTATAACTGAGTTTTGGACTGAGATATACACTTCACTTAAAATTCTCTCACGAAAAATTCACACAAATATTTTACGGTTCGATACAAGCTACAAAAGCTACTTAAATATAGAACTAATGCACCTGTAATCCTTGGGGGATCTAAAAAGAGCAGGGCATTTTTATTGTGCTTTTTTACAGTGTACGGTTAGTAACTTCGCACAGAGGCGATCTCTTGTGTTTGACTTTACTACTGTGAGAGAGTAATTATCAGACTGAGCATTTCTACTCACCTCAAGGATGAGTGAGAGTAGGAGTGCACAGAGGGTTTAGGAAATAGTTGTGATTTGTTAGGGCTTCGAAAGTATGGTTGCGGAAAGTTTACAACCGGCATTGACTTCTCAATTGTCAGATGGTGTCGCATCACGAATGAATAGGGCAGGTAATCTCAATTTGTCCAGCGCGATCCAAGCGACAGATATTCAGCTACCCAACTTGCACCTCAATGCCTGTAGTTGTGCGCAATGTTGTGGGGTCGAAGAGGTGACTCAAGGCAACTCAGGGGTCCCCAGCGCAGAGTTTAATACCAGCACCGGACTCAAATGGGATCAGCCCAACGGCCTTGGTTCTGCGGTTAATATCACCTATTCTTTCGCAAATAGTTTTAATAATCTCAACGGTTCGACCACCAATGCCCTGAAAAGCCTATTTGTGGAAGCACTAGGGGTCTGGGCTGAAGTATCACCTCTAAATTTCACGGAAATCCAAGATCCTGGCAATGGCTCTGCAGTTGATATTCGAGTCAATGGCGAATTCATTGATGGTCGCAGTAATGTCCTTGCACGTGCTTTCTTTCCTCAGGGAGGAGATATCACCTTTGATACGGGGGATAATTGGAATGCCAGTTTATTCCTAGAAACAGCTGTTCATGAAATTGGACATAGCTTAGGACTGGGCCATGAAACAGGTGTTGATGCGATTTTGAACCCCTCTATTCAAGGTCGTTATAACGGTCCTGGTACAGCCTTTCTACTCCAAGACGACATCAATGGCGTTCGCAGCATATATGGCAGTGGTAGAGGCTCTGTTGATCCATTGGGTGGCAATCCATCTCCATCCCCTAGCCCATCTCCCTCTCCATCCCCGAATGTTATTAATGGGAATAATGGCAATAACAATCTCCGTGGGACCGGTCAGCGCGATGTTATCTCCGGGCTCGGGGGTAACGACACCGTGTTCGGAGGCAACAATAATGATCTGCTAAGGGGCAATCGCGGCAACGATATCGTATTGGGTGAGGCCGGTAACGATTCTCTTTTTGGGGGCAGTGGACGTGACACACTTTCAGGCGGTCTTGGTAGCGATCAACTTCGAGGACGCTCAGGAAACGACTTCCTTGAGGGCGGTGGCGGCCAGGATTTGCTAGTGGGTAATCTTGGGAGAGATACTCTCGTTGGGGGAGCCCAGCGCGACGAGCTCTATGGTGGTGAAGGGAATGATGTCCTAATCGGCGTTAATCAAAATGCAACTCGGCCTGGGGCTGGAGAGATCGATACCCTACGAGGCGATGGTGGAGCAGACACCTTTGTGCTCGGGAATCGTAGTACCGTCTTCTATGCCGACAGTGGCAGTGCACCGGACTATGCCGTTATTGGAGACTTTAGAAGAGGGCAGGGCGATGTTCTGCAGCTCAACGGCAGGGCCAGTGATTACTCGTTGGGTAATTCTAATAACTTCAATGGTCTCCCAGCCAATGGGACGCTGATCATCAATGATACGATTGGCAATGGTGAACTAATCGCTGTTGTCCAGGGAGACAATGTCGCGCTCAATAGCAATTCTGTCCGCTTTGTTTAGCAACTTCGCTCAGATAGTTTGATGGGCCGATCCACTCAGCCCATGTTGAAATCAGTCCCAGCCGGCAAATGCAAACCTATTGTTTTGCGATTACCAGCTGGGGCTTGCTCTTTGTATGCTCTTGTCCCACACTTCCTAAGCAAGAGAAAATTCGAGGCAGCTTGATTTTAGGTCAGCCCTAGTACCTGATAGCCCGAGAGCAACGTCACGAAAACCGACGATAGACCGGTGGTGCATTCGCAGCAAAAAAAAGGAATGGAGCAACCCCCATTCCTTGACACACACTGTCGTTGTGAGTGAGTTAGACAGCTGCTAATTCAGGTTCTGGCTTTTTACTGTTGCGGATGGACTCAATAGTGCTGGCATAGTCATCTGCCTTGAACACTGCAGAACCCGCAACAATTGCGTTTGCGCCAGCTTCAAGAACCTGCCAGCTATTGTTGGGCTTCAGGCCACCATCAACTTCAATCCAAGGATCGAGTCCTTTTTCATCACACATTTGACGCAGCTTCCGGATTTTAGGAAGTACTTCAGGAATAAAGCTCTGCCCACCAAAG
>CALFCG010000319.1 GCA_937951315.1 uncultured cyanobacterium | reverse complement strand
CTTCGTCACCCACCAAAAGTGTAGGGGCAACGGCAGATCAATATAAATCAGCGTATCAGCTGCATCTAAGCGTTCCCAGAGAGTCTCCAGCGAGCCAAAACCATCAATAATCCAGCACTCGGTCGCCAAAATCTGACGATGAGCCTGCTGAAACTCTTCGTCAGGTACCTGTACACCTCCTGTCCGGAATTGGATCTGATCCAATACATGGAGTGGCAAGTCAGTGATATCTGCTAACTTCCGGCTCAGCCTCGACTTACCAGCCCCCGCATTGCCAAACACAGCCACTTTTTTCATCCTCGTCATGCCTCAAACATAGGGCCTACATAGACCTCTCCAGAGAAAAATATTGAACCCTCTTTCGATCACCAGCTCCCTAGAGGTCAAGAGAGCAAGATGATGATGGCTATTCTCAGAACACCTGTCCTCACACAGCCGCAATCAGAGACCAGCCACTCAGACTTCATCCTTAATGAAGAACACAATAATGGCTTGCAGTGAGCAACCATACCGAGTCTCCTCCCATAATTCAGGGTTTTCTCGACATATGCAGACCTTTTTTCGCAGACACAGCCAAGGACAAGGTGCCACTCTCGAAAAAGTTGTGTTATCGTTAGGCCAATGCACTTTAGAGTGTCATTTTGACTATGAAATTGTACAAAACATAGGAGGTGATGCCCATGGTAGAAGGTAGTACTATATTGGGTCATCAGGTTGACTCTGACCGGCTGTGTGCCGGGACTGTTCTCTAAAAAACCTTGCTGGTTCGCCAGTATGGTTCGGGGTTCTCCCGGCAGTCAGGTCTCAATCTGAAGACCCGCTAGACCGCTCCTAACGCTAAGCTACTGTAGATCTTCTACAATGCTCTGTTAGGAGCGGATAGTTTTTTAAAGCCACATATGGCGTGAATCTTCAAGCTTTAACCCAAATCCATCGAGTCACTTCTTTTGGCTCACGACATCGCAGAATGCTCTCCCTTCTCTGCGTCCTAGGGAGCATTATTGTCACAGATTATTTGTTTTCTTGGCTCTACCAGCTTCAACCGATCCCTGCGAACACCCTGATTGAGATTAGTTTTGTTCCTGAAGTCTGGCTGTCTCTGATCGGTTTAACCTTAGGCACACTGGTCATTGCGATCTCCATTGCCTCCCAAAATATTCCTAAAATTGCTGAACTCTATATTCAAGACTGGGTGAGCTTGTTCTACCTGTGGTTTTTAATCCTTGGGGGTGCCCACGCTCTGTTCGTCAAATTTCACCAAGAGTCTGGGTTAGACGCCACGGCCAGCACCATTCTCAATGTCTATATCTTCTTGCCAATCTCGATCATTTTTTCCTTCTCCTATATCTTTTACGTCTTAAATAGCATTCAACCGCTCACCGTCGTTAAGAAGATTGTCAAAACCCATTATCGAAACCTGCATGGACTCTACCGTCATCCTGCGCGGCAGTTGCTGAATGTAGATACTTATCGAGAGGACTATCAGCATCAGCTTCTAGAATCCCTGAACCAGCTCGATAACCTGCTGGAATATGTGACGTTCAAAGAACTCAAAGCTGAGATTCTGCAAGATGTCAGTCTGCTACTGCAGGACTTTGTATGCCTCAAGCCCAAAGTCAATCCGGCTTTCTTCAAAGTAGGGCGGACCGTGCGATCAGATATTTCGTTCAAAACGATGGTTGATCAATTAGAAGGGATTGAGCAAAGTCGCACTTTTTATGAACAGAAGTGTTTCCGACTGATCGGCAATGCCTATGTTCATCTCCTAGAAGAGTCTGAGTTTGATCTCGCCTCGCTCTGTGTGTCAGAGATCAGCAAAATTGGTTCTAAAGCTTTGGCCATCAATGACGATCGACTTCTGGATGTGTTGATTGTTCGCTTTAACACCCTCTGTCGCTTTGCCCTCAAGCATGGGGTTAAACACAACGAGGCTCGGAATTTATACAATTTGGCCTTTCACTACCGCACGTTTATCGCCAGCTTGGTGCGCCATGACAAACTGCAGCAAGCTCAAGATAGCTTTATCTATCTAAGGCGTTACGGGAATGAAGCCTATGCCTATGGACACATCAGTTCGGCCATGTATTTCATCGTCGATGTGATTGCGGCTGAGATGAAGAAAATTTTAATCCTAGTCCATGAGCAAAGCTGGCCTGACGAGATTCAGGCGCGGCTGCTGGATGAGATGCTGCAGGTAGACAGTCCGCCAGAAGTTGATGATAACAATCCCGAAGAGCCGCACCTCAATAGTGGCGTGAGGACCTTACAGATTGGTCTAGCGTTGTTTTACCTAAAGGTGGGACAGCGAGATTTCGCCCACCGAATCGTGATTGATATTCTGGATGACCTGCAGATTCTAGGCAAAGATCTGTTTGAAAAGGCCATTAACAGGACTTGCGATCGCCTCCGCATTTCTCAACCCGACTTCTGGGAAGACACCGACCGAGGCAATACCAACCTCTACTACACACCAGACCACGATCAGCTCGATGAGTTTGACCATCTTTTAAAAGGTGCCATCACCCAGGCCCACCCCTCGCGTAAGTGAGCCCCTTGCGGCCCATCTGGTACCTGATGAAAAACTATCCTGTAGCAAGACAAGGTATAGGCTTAAAGGATGTCTCAACTTTCAATGATTGTTATCTATCCCAAAGGTGTTTATTTTCCATGAAGACTCTTCTTCAAGCCCTTGGCCGATTTGTCTGCTGTCTGATGAGTACAACGCTCTTGTTATTGAGTAGCGCGATGCAACCCGCATTTGCCTTTGACTGTCCGAAGGGTGGAACTTGCCCCAGTCAATGTGATGACTTCGCACAGGTGATGGAGGAGCGGACTCCGTTTTACTACCCAGGTGATTTTGGCGATGTTTGTGTAAGCACCTTAAACCAGGAAGGCATCCGGGTCAGGGAAGAAGGAACCGGCGCGGCATCGGTGTATATCTTAACGACGACGAAGCCATTCTCGTTCCGGTCTGAATGGGTAGGCAGAAGAGGGCGAAATCGTGATTCTTGGTATTTTGAGCAATACAAAGCCTAGAGTCACGATCAGCTCAACCCAATGATTGCCTCTTCTCTGCCCAATTTATGAGACTTGGTGCGTTCCGTTATCTTCCATAACCAAGCCACTGGGAACGCTCCTCACCCTGTACCAACTCCAGCCTCCAAGAATCGAAATTCCAACTAGCAGTAGTAACCATTCCTCCGGCTCAGGTACAGCCGAGACAGGTGAGATCGCATCCTGCGGATCCGGCAACTGTTGATCTTCGACTTCACGGTTAAAGCGATCGCTGTTCGCCTCCGCCTCCTTGAGTTGCCGCTTTTGTTCAGGATTAACCAGCACCAGCATCGACGAATAGGGAGTGACAATACTGTTCTCCTTCGCAACCTGATGAATCGCATCTAACTGCGTCAATTCTGCCGGTTTCACAGCCTGACTCACCTGCGTAATCCACTGACGAGCCGCGAGGGGAGCCACTGCATTATCTGTGGTCACAGATGAATCAGATTGGGACCGAAGAAACCAAGCATAGCCATCGACAACATTGAGGAGAGAGGTGCCCTCGCCTAGGCTGGGCTGAGTCGCCATTCGGGTCATCACCGTTTGAACATCTGCAGCCACATTCCCACCCGTCTGTTGAATAGTTTCTAACGTGGCATCGTCGTAGGCAGCCTGCAACCCACCCAGATGAACCAGCCAGAGCGGTGCAGAAAGAGGCAGCGCAGAACCATCTTGGGTCAGTTCATAATTACCCGCGTCCGTTAGCAGAATCACGGCATCGTATTGCTGGGCATCCGCTGCAACCGCTTGCTGATACTGGGCCAACATTTGGCGCGTCTGCAGCGACCCATAGAATACGGCTTGCTTTGGATCAAAGGTCTCTAGACTGCTCACTTTCTCAGCGGGCTTGCCATCTCGGCTCGTCACATACAGATCCGCCGTGTTGGCATTCAATAGATTTTCTTTCAGCCACTGGACGCTTTCTTGAAGCTCTTGGCGATGGGCTTTCATGCTGTAGGAACGGTCTAAGACAAAGGCAAAATGTTTGCCCTGGGGCAGTTGATAGTCTGTCTCTGCCAGAGGTTTAGCCACAATATAACCGCTAGAAAGCTGGGCCTGGAAGGTTTTCTGAGTCCCTGAAGCCTCTTCAGCAGGGATTGAGGCGGGCAACCAGGCTTTACTGCCTCTCTGCGGTTTGCCGTTGAGGGTTCGTTGGGTCTCTGGGGTCCAAAAGATATTGCGTTGCTCATGGAGTTCGGGCAACATCCACTGGTCATTTTGTTT
>CALFCG010000318.1 GCA_937951315.1 uncultured cyanobacterium | reverse complement strand
AAATCATGGGTGACGCCAAGCATTTTTCGATCAGTGACTTTCCACTGCAATGTGGGGTAATCCTACAAGAGGCAACATTGGTCTATCAGACCTATGGAAAACTCAATACGGCAAGTTCGAACGTCATTCTGTATCCCACATCCTATGGAGCACAACATGCAGACGTGGACTGGTTAGTTCGACCCAAGGGTATCTTAGACCCGACTAAATGGTATGTGATTATCCCCAATATGCTCGGTAATGGACTTTCAACATCACCCAGCACCTGTGAAGAGGCCAAGCAGAAAAACTTCTACTTCACACATGACGACAATGTTCGCATTCAGGCCGAGCTGCTCAATACATTAGGAATTGAAAAGCTTGCCCTTATCTATGGCTGGTCAATGGGGGCGCAACAGGCATATCACTGGGGAGCCCTCCATCCCGAGCGAGTGCATAGGATTGCAGCCCTTTGTGGAACAGCAAAAACCACCGATCATAACCGTGTCTTTCTCTATAGCCTCAGGGCTGCGCTCAAAGGTGATCCAGCCTGGAATGGGGAACGCTTTGAAGGCATACCAGAACGCGGATTTCACACCTTTACGCAAATTTATGCGAGCTGGGCCGCTTCACAGGCCTATTACCGAGTTCAGCCCTACCTAAACTGGGGCTATCACTCTTTAGAAGATTATTTACAGAGGAGTTGGGAAGCAAGCTATCGCAGGCATGATCCTCACAATTTACTGGCAATGATTGAAACTTGGCTACATTGCGACATCAGTAACAATTCCATCTATCAAGGAAACTATGCTCGAGCCATGGCATCTATCTCGGCCCAAACCTTAGTGATGCCGAGTAGCACCGATTTGTACTTCCCACCAGAGGATTGTCAGGCAGAAGCAAAGCTCATCCCCCACAGCCAATTCTGTCCAATCCCGTCAATTTGGGGTCATCGTGCAGGGAATCCCTATCAAAATCCCGAAGATGAAGCCTTTATCAAGCAAGCCGTGCATCAGCTGATGCAATATTAATTCTCCAGGCAGCATTGGTTTATCGATCACTCTCAAACCGATATTGGGATGAGACTCCTTTGCGGTGCTTTTCAGTTCAATATGTACACCTCGTTCAACTGATTCAATAAACCCGCTATGCTGACAACATCCATGACTGATAGGGGATACATCATTGTCAGCAACCGCATCTCGTTCAACCACTAGTGCTGAACCCACCTTCATTCTGATTGATGGTCATTCCTTGGCCTTCCGAGCCTACTATGCGTTTGCCAAAGGTCGAGAGGGAGGGCTGCGAACATCAACCGGCATCCCCACCAGCGTTTGCTTTGGATTTCTGAAGAATATTCTCGAAATTCTCAGGACTCAAAAACCAGAATACTTAGCCGTGGCCTTTGATCTGGGTGGTCCCACCTTTCGCCATGAAGCCGATGATACTTACAAGGCGGGGCGTTCAGAAACACCTGAAGATTTCATCCCTGACCTCGAAAATTTGCAGGAACTTCTAACAGCCCTCAAGCTCCCCATCGTTGTCGCTCCTGGCTATGAAGCCGATGATGTCATTGGCACCCTTGCCACTCAAGCCAAGCAAGATGGATTTCGAGTCAAGATTTTAAGTGGTGATCGAGACCTTTTCCAATTAGTGGATGATGACCATAAAGTCTCCGTTCTCTATCTCAGCAACATCTTTAGCCCAGCCGCCCGCAGTGGTGCCGCCCCTAACGAATTTGGCCCAGAAGAAGTGATCAAGAAACTGGAGGTCACCCCTCAACAAGTGGTGGACTACAAAGCTCTCTGTGGTGACTCCTCTGACAACATACCGGGCGTGAAAGGCATCGGCCACAAAACAGCTGTGAAACTCATCGGTGAATATGGAACCTTAGACAAGGTCTATGCCGCTGTCGATCAGATTAAGGGAGCCGTTCAGAAAAAGCTAATTGAGGGCAAAGAGTCTGCCTATCACTCTCAGTTCATGGCCCAAATTGCCCTAGAGGTGCCGCTAGACATTAAGCCTGCAGATTGTAAGTTGAATGGGTTTGAACGGACTGAGGTCATTCCTGTTCTTGAGAAGCTAGAGTTCCAGTCCTTTCTCAGTCAGATAAATGGACTCCTACAGCAATTTGGCGGCGAAGACGCTCCGGGCAAGACTGAGCTCGATGACGACCCTGACACCTGGTTTTTCAGTGCAGAAGAAACAGCCGTCGCCCAAACCCCAGTAGAGCCTGTCATTTTCCCGCAGATTATTGACACCCCCGAAAAGCTGACTTCGCTGGTGCAGACATTAGAGCAGTGCAAAACACCGGTATCTTGGGACACAGAGACCAATAGCTTATCTCCGAGAGATGCAGATTTAGTGGGCATTGGCTGCTGCTGGCAGAATGACCCAAAAGCAATGGCCTACATCCCCATGGGGCATGCTGAAGGGCAAAATCTAGACAAAGCAGTCTCGTTAGAAGCCCTCCGCCCCATTCTTGAAAGTGAGGCCTTTCCAAAAGTCTTGCAAAATGCCAAGTTTGATCGCCTCGTCCTGCAGCACCAGGGCATTGCGCTTGCAGGGGTTAGCTTTGATACGATGCTGGCCAGCTACGTCATCAACCCCGAACAAAATCATAATTTGACGGACCTCTCCCGGAACTACCTGCAGGTCGTCGCTCAAAGCTACAAGGAGATTGTCAAAAAAGGCCAAACGATTGCTGATCTGCCCATCCCCAAGGTGGCAGAATATTGCGGGTTGGATGTCTATACAACTTTGCAGTTGAGTCAAAAGCTCGAGACAGAGCTAGATGCCATCCCAGAGCTTTACCAGTTATTAATGGAGGTCGAGCTACCGCTTGAAGCCGTGTTGGCAGACATGGAAACAGCAGGTGTTCGGATCAACCAGGACTATTTACAGTCTCTATCAGAGCAACTGGGGACAGAACTGCAGCAGCTAGAGACTCAGGCCTACGAAATGGCAGGAGAAATATTTAATCTAGGATCTCCAAAACAGTTAAGCGAAATCCTGTTCTCAAAGTTAGAGCTAGATGTGAAAAAATCCCGCAAGACGAAGCTGGGCTATTCCACGGATGCAGCAACGTTAGAAAAGCTGAAGGGCGACCATCCCTTAATTGAAGTCCTGCTGTCCTATCGAACCTTAGCAAAGCTGAAATCAACCTATGTTGATGCCCTACCTGCGCTCGTTCGAGAAGATACCCAGCGGGTTCATACGGATTTTAATCAAGCGGTAACCGCGACGGGACGCCTCTCTTCATCCAATCCCAACTTGCAAAATATTCCGATTCGCACTGAGTTTAGTCGTCAGATTCGTGCCGCCTTTGTTCCCAAGCCAGGCTGGATATTAATGGCGGCAGACTATTCGCAAATTGAGTTGCGAATTCTAGCCCATCTGAGTCAAGAACCACGCCTCGTTGACGCTTACCGCCAAGGACAGGATGTCCACACGCTCACGGCCAAGCTACTCCTCGAAAAGGAAGAGATTTCATCCGAGGAGCGCCGCCTGGCAAAAATCATCAACTTTGGTGTCATTTACGGTATGGGACCACAACGATTTGCTCGAGAGGCCGGGGTGAAATGGTCGGAAGCGAAAGAGTTTATTCAAAAGTTTTACGATCGCTATCCAGGCGTCTTTGAATACCTGCAGCGAATGGAGCGAGAGGCAATTTCAAAGGGTTATGTTGAAACTATCTTGGGTCGACGGCGCTACTTCCAGTTCGATAGCCGTAGTCTCAAAAAACACCAAGGCAAGCCCATAACAGAAATTGCCGACCTGGATTTAAGCCAAGTCAAAATGAGTCACTATGACCGAGGGCTCTTGCGAGCGGCAGCCAATGCCCCCATCCAAGGGTCTAGTGCTGATCTGATTAAGGTGGCGATGGTCCAGCTCCATGAAGTGTTGAAGCCCTATCAAGCTCAACTCTTAATGCAGGTGCATGATGAACTGGTCTTAGAAGTGCCACCAGATGAGGTTGAAGGGGTGCGATCGCAAATCAAAACCACGATGGAAACGGCCCTCCCTCTCAGCATTCCTTTGATAGCCGAGGTCCACGAAGGAAACAACTGGATGGAAACAAAATAATGACAATATATTAAATTTCCCTGACGTTTTGCCTAATCCTGCGGTTAATCAGCAACTATACAGACGTTCCTGTTAGATCGGGAAAAGTATAAATTGCTACGGAATCAAAGCGATTATGAAAACCATCAATTCCAAACTATTTTTGCTTGGGACCGTGTGTCTAATCTCAGCCTGCGGCGTCACCGAGCAGGCCACTAAGGTACAGGACACGGTCCAAAGCCTGGGGGGAGCCCAAGAACTCGTTGGTATGGGCAAAGGCGTTACCCAAACTCTAGATGCCGTTAAATCAGGAAATTTCGATCAGGCCAAACAAGAATTTAGTTCCGTTCAACAAAATTGGACCGATGTTGAAGGCAAGTTAAAGGCCAGTCCAGAGACGATCAACAACATTAAGGGCAATGTAGCAACGATTGCCACAGACCTAAAGGCCAGCCCTCCAGACAAAGATAAACTCTTAGGCAACCTACAATCATTATCGGGTTCGGTTGGTGCCCTTGCCAAAGGAGAAGCCGGAACCTCCGTTGGTGGAGCCGAACAGCCCCTCACCGAAGCAGAAAAAGCGCAAGCTTTTACCGATAATCTAGTTGCCATGAAAGAGGCCCTCTCTCAAACCAACACCGCTCTTGAATCCAGCGACTTTGCCAGCGCCAAAGAGTCCTTTGGGAATGCCAGACAAACCTGGTTCAAATTCGGGGGAAGTGTTAAGGAGAAATCTTCCGACACCTACCAAGTCATGGATCAAGGCGTAAAAACTGTGAATACAGCTTTAAACCAAGCAAACCCAACCCAAGAAACGCTCCTGACAGAAGTCAAAAATCTCTCCAGCGAATTGGAAACCGTTACCAACTAACAAAGAATAAATAGACCCTTAATCACTCAACCCCATCAAGTCTCTATACCCTAGCGGCTTAATGGGGTTTTCTCTTGCATTGAAACAAGCACCATGATGTAGCTAGAACTACCGAAGCATAATTAGTTTTCTGCTAATTTGACCATGGAATATGCACTTCGTAAGGAAAATACCCCTTGTGGGCGCTCTTCACATTCTCATCGCCGAGGCTAATCCACACCTGCGCTCTCTTTTGGGATGGCATTTACAGCAGGCAGAATTCATCGTTTCTTTGACATCTTCATTGCAACAGGCCCAGGATGTCTTCAGTCAGCAACAACCAGAAGCTGTGATCATTGATTCCGATCTACCGGATGGCCATGGTCTTGACCTCTGTCGTTGGCTCCAACGTCAGCCGAGCACTCTAGTCTTAATGCTATCTGCCCAAGAAACCGAGGCAGATATTGTAACAGGCTTAAAGGCTGGAGCAGACGACTATATGACCAAGCCTTTCGGCATGCAAGAATTTATGGCACGAATCGAGGCACTCACAAGACGAACCCAGGTCACGCTTCCCAGTCAGCTTCGATTTGGTGACCTCAAAATAGATCTAGTACAGCGACAGGTTCACTACACACAAGAACTCGTTGACTTGACTCCCCAAGAATTCAGCCTACTTTACGTTCTGGTACAAGCCAATGGCGCGGCCTTGAGTCGGGCTGAACTCCTTCAAAGAGCATGGCCAGAGAATATTGATAACCCGCGTACGGTCGATACGCATATTTTGTCCCTACGCAAAAAAATTGAGAGCGCCCCCCAAAGACCTCAGCTGATACAAACCGTACGAAATGTAGGGTATCGCTTGAATATGCAAGCCCTTCAATCCCCAACACTGGTAGGGGACAGAGGAAATTTCTCGCCCCCTAAAATCAATACGCAGGCATCTTCATCCCTTAAGCCATCAGAAAGGAATAATACAGCTTTCAGACATAGAATCGGCAACAAGAATGTCTCTTCTATCGGTCATGGAAGTAAAATTCCCCACGCTTGATGTAGCAAGCATTAAGTGTGAGTGGCAGTCCACAAGACCCAGACATCAACGACCGCCAATAAAAGCGTAAAGCTCAGCAGGATACTATACATCCACACCTGAGCCAGAGGTTTGACATTTCCCATTGCCAAACCAGTTTGCGCCTCAATTTTACGCGTCATGCGGGCAAAGCCCGCAACACGCATGGGGAGTAAATAGGCTGTTTCTGTTGAGTTAATAAGATAGTGGACACGGCCCCCCTGGCCAGTTGCTCGCGCCTTAATATCCTCAATCATTGACCATTTAAGCGACCAACCCTGCCGAAACAGCGTCGGTACCCAGCGAGGATAGCAAACATGAATCCCCTGATCATCTAACCGAACCTGCTCACTCATTGCGGCTTGGAGCGCAACACCACCCAACACGAGCCCCAAAACAAACAGGGGAAGCGGAAGATCAGCCCCTGTCACCCACGCCAGAAAGGGCAAAGGAACAATGAGAGTCAGATAAAAGCACCAGAGCGTGACCTGAATTGTAAAACTTCAGACTTAATCTGACACTCTGAGAAAAACATCATCTGAACAAAGGAGTGTCAGCAATGACAAGTACAGCCCAAAAGATCATCAAGCCCAAGCTGGGATTATTGGAGTTAGCCAAACAACTGGGCAATGTCAGCCAAGCGTGTAAAGTAATGGGCTATTCACGAGATAGCTTTTACCGATTTAAGCAACTGTATGACGAAGGCGGCGAAGCTGCCCTTCAAGAAATCAGTCGAAAAAAGCCCGTGGTCAAGAATCGTGTGCCCGAGTACGTTGAGCAGGCAGTGGTAGATCTAGCGATAGAGAACCCAGCCCTTGGTCAATTACGAGCAAGCCATGAGCTTCAGCAGCAAGGCATCCTGATTTCTAGCAGCGGCGTTCGTTCCATCTGGCTGCGTCACGGTCTGGAAACCTTGGGCAAACGCTTGAAAGCGTTAGAAGCTCATTCGGCTCAGGAAGGCATTGTACTGACCGAAGACCAGTTAGCCGCACTGGAGAAAGCGAAACAACAGCGCGAGGCGCATGGAGAGATCGAGACTGAGCATCCCGGATATTTGGGTAGCCAGGATACCTACTATGTGGGCACTCTCAAAGGTGTCGGTCGAATTTACCAGCAAACCTTTGTCGATACCTACAGCCGCGTTGCGGTCTGTAAGCTCTATACCGAGAAAACAGCGATCACTGCTGCTGATCTACTCAATGACAAGGTGGTCCCCTTCTTTGAATCGCAAGGGATTCCCCTGTTAAGGATTTTGACGGACCGGGGGACCGAATACTGTGGCAGGGTTGAAAGCCACGCTTATCAGCTCTATCTGGCGGTTGAAGACATTGACCATTCAAAGACAAAAGCCCGCCATCCCCAGACTAACGGCATCTGTGAGCGATTCCATCGAACCCTCAAATCCGAGTTCTACGACATCACCTTTCGCAAAAAGCTTTACAACTCCATGGAACAGCTACAGATTGACCTGGACCATTGGTTGAGTAAATATAACGAGCAGAGGCCACATTCGGGCAAGTATTGTTATGGCAAAACGCCAATGCAAACCTTCCGCTCAACACTACATTTAGCAGTGGAGAAGAACATCTCTGCTGTTGAATCATCGGACAGCACACAAACATCTCAAGTGGCTGCCTGATGTATTGACCGTCAGATCAAGTCTGAAGTTTTACACCTGAATCAAAGGAGACATTCGAAAAGTTTCCTCCATGAGTCGTTGCTCCTCTCCCGTTTCTCTGGCCAATGGCACAGTTGACATAGCACTCCTCTCTTTAGACTCTGTTTGGGCAATCTGTCTCAATGAATTTGTATCTCTCTCACTATTGTTGTAACAATTAGTAAAGAAAATAGCGATATGTAATTGTGACCCTAAATCTCGATCTTCCTGTTCAACATCAGAACAAAAGCAATTCCCTTATGGAGATTTGGTCTGATAGTCTCACCATTTTTTGGGGGGAATGGCTTGATTTGCGCGTCCGGGTCAAGCAAATTGTGGCCTCGGGCATGATTTCCCCTCTCATTTATATTCTCGCCTTTGGGCTGGGTCTGGGAAACTCTCTAGCAAAACCAGCGGTGGGGGACAATTATCTGGAATTTATCCTACCGGGAATGATCGCTCTATCTTCAATGACCATTTGCTTCGCAGGCACAACGTTTTCCATCTGCGGCGATCGTCTCTTTAGCAAAACCTTTGAAGAGCTGCTTCTCTTGCCCATTCACCCTCTGTCTCTCTTTCTAGGCAAAATGATGGCAGGTGTTGCCCGCGGGCTATTGACATCATCTTCCGTAATTTTGATCGCAGTTTTATTTACTGGCAAGGTTTGGAGCTTTTTGAATCCGCTGTTTCTGCTCCTTTTGATTTTGAATTGCGCGGTGTTTGCAGGTTTAGGTGTCTTAGCGGGACTTAGTGTTCAGTCCATTGAAAGTGTCGGTCTTTACAACAACTTCTTGATTGTACCGATGTCCTTTTTAGGAGGAACCTTTTTTGATCCATCCAGCTTACCTCCCATCTTCAAGGTGCTGATTTACATTCTCCCGTTGACATACACGAGCACAGGATTAAGAGCTGCAGCCTATCAACCCATTTCTGAGTTTCCCTGGTTTACAATAGCCGTTTTGTTACTGATGGCCTTTATTTTGATGGGCATTGGAGGCTACCAATTTTCCCACCAGCAAGATTAGCTTGTCTTTGAATCAGAACTTGGAAGCTTCCTCGCGGCCTCCCGCCACCACCGTTTGACGGAGCAGTTTTCGTTGCGGAAATTGTACTGCCGGTAAATGAACCCGAAAACAGCTTCCCACACCCACCTTGCTGGTCAGCGTAATTTTTCCCTGATGACGATTGGCGATCGATTGTGCGATCGCAAGTCCCAAGCCCATGCCTCCTTTACAACTCGTGCGAGCCTGCTCTGCACGCCAGAAGCGATCAAAAATCAGCGAAAAATTTTCTCTGTCAATGCCAATGCCCGTA
>CALFCG010000317.1 GCA_937951315.1 uncultured cyanobacterium | reverse complement strand
ACTCCCGCCCAGGTCAAACAGGCCCTCACAGGGTACGGCAATGCAGATAAACATGATGTGCAGTCGGCTGTGGCTCGAGAACTAAAGCTGGAGAAGATTCCGCGCCCAGATGATGCGGCGGATGCCTTGGCATTAGCCCTTACAGCTTGGTTCCAACGATAGACCTCCGTATTTCTACGATTGGCAATGTCGACTAGATTTGAGATCGTAAATTTTCTCGGTAGAAAAACTGAGCAATATTACCGAAATCTTAACGAAAAAGGGGTGTAGCCCTTGCATCATGGGCATCCTGAGTTAGTTGATAAGCCAACTGGCCTCTGACAATTTGTTAGAGGCTTTCCTCAACCTCGACAAAAAACGATTGCAACCGCACCATAAAGACAGGTTTAGTTCTGAAGTTCATGGTTGCGACGTCTTCAACATCCACAATTAAATTTCTCAAGCAGCCCACTTCAAAGGCTTGGGTTGAACTTGCGATCGCAAACCTAGACACCATCCTCCTCGATCATTCCCACTGCGAACGCAAAGCCGCCGGAGTAGCGTTGAACATGATGTTCCGCTACCCGTCCTATAACAAGCTGGTGCGCACTTTAACCGCTATTGCCCAAGAAGAGCTAGCCCATTTTGAACAGGTCAACCAATGGTTAGATAAACGAGAAATCCCTCTGGGTCCCTTGGGTGCCCCCCCTTATGGAGCTCAGCTCAATTCCCAGGTGCGCCGCCAAGAGCCCGAGCGCTTGCTCGATATGCTGCTGGTCTCGGGCCTAATTGAAGCGCGGAGCCATGAACGATTGGGGCTCCTGGCAGACCATATTGAAGACCCTGAGCTGTCTGCTTTTTATCGGGGATTGATGGCCTCTGAAGCACGTCACTACGGGGCCTATTGGGTTTTAGCCACCACCTACTTTGAGACAGAGGTGGTTAATCAACGCCTAGATGAACTGGCGGAGTTTGAGAGTCATTTACTTTCAGAGCTGCACCCAAATCCTCGCGTCCATAGCTGATGGAGCAGACCTTCAAGAACTTCTTAATTCGGGACTGGCAAACAAAGGATCGGAGCCATGCGGCTGAGGTAATTCGATCGGTGTTGGCGGAATATGGCCTGGGCTGGGAACCGGACGGAGCTGATATCGATGTAGTGGAAGTCGAAAAGCACTATCGGCAAGGTGCATTTTGGGTCGTCGAACACCAAGGGACGGTCGTGGGCACAGCTGCTTATTATCCGGTGCCGCGAGGAGAGCAGGCAGTGGAGATTCGGAAGATGTATCTGCGGCCCCAGGTTCGGGGGCTAGGACTCGGGCGCTTTTTGCTGCAATCCCTGGAAACCCACATTACCGAACAGGGCTTTCAGCAAATTTGGGTTGAGACCGCTTCAGTCTTAAAAGAAGCAGTGCAACTTTACGAAGCGAGTGGGTATGAAGCTGCGACGGGAGTAGAAACACTGAGATGCGATCGCATCTACACAAAGTTTTTGCCGTCCTAAATTCACATAGCCTTTATTTCATTCTTCTCGCCTGCAATAGAGTTGAATTCTCCTCGTCGCAGAAAGGAAAGCGTTTGGTCGATAACCTCTTGTTGATCCATCATCAAAGTATGAGAAGCATTGACCCGACAAAAATCTGTCATGCCCTCAACCTGAGTACTGGCCAGTGAAACTTTTCCATCATTGGGCTTGGGCAAAAGAAGTGAGAGGAGTGGGTTCATGGATTTAACGCCGGCGATCACCCCCACCTTCGAGGTCACAGGCCCCAACTGTCGCGGAACACTGGTGTGGTCCGTACCCAGTTCAAGGCCCGCCGGTCCATTGATGAGGCGAAAACCCGGTATCCGCTTGAGCTTATCGACTACTTCACTACCCTGGTTCGGTGGCCCAAGCATGACGGTGTGACCGATTTTGAGGTCAGGATGTTGCTTGAGATAGGCCCGCAGCAAAATCGCCCCCATCGAATGCGTCACAAAATGGACAGTGGGCTGATCACCCAGCCCATTAGCTGCCTTGAGGGCTTTGGGAATTCCCGCTTCAGCCAGGTGAGCGACAGTGTCTGAACGAGAGGGATAATCAAGGCTAACGGCCGCATATCCAGAATTGACGAGGTGCTTTCTCAATTTCCTGAGCGATCGGGCTGAGCGGACCAGTCCATGAATTAAAACAACGACTTCATCGATCGGATTCTCTGGCACGTGGATTTTAACTTTTGGAGAACGCATATCACGAATACTCGAGCGATGGAGACCTGAAATTCTCTTGCCAAGGCGAGAGATAACCTGATTGAATGCTAGTGAACGCAGGGGAGAAAAACAATGAAAGCGCAGGTATTTCGTGGGGTCAACCAACTTAGCTATGAAGAGATTCCACAACCCGAGCTCGCTGCTGACGAAGTACTTGTCCAAGTCAAAATAGTTGGACTTTGTCAGTCGGATATCAAAAAAATACTGTATCCCCTCTACGAGCCCCCCCGTATTTTTGGGCACGAAACAGCGGGCGTCATTTCTGCCGTCGGTGCAGATGTTAAGGGTTGGACCGTTGGCCAGCGCGTCATTGTGCTGCACCACATCCCCTGTATGCACTGTGATTATTGTCTCAACGATAACTTTTCCATGTGTGATGTGTACAAGAACATCACCACCACAGCAGGCTTTACCCCCAGCGGGGGCGGCTTTGCCGAGTACGTCAAAGTACCAGGGCATATTGTCCGTCAAGGGGGCCTAATGGAAATCCCCAGCGACATTACCTTTGAGCAGGCCAGCTTTGTTGAACCGACCAACTGTTGTCTCAAAGCTGTGAAGAAGGCCAACATTCAGCCCGGCCAAACGGTCCTAATTACGGGTGCAGGTCCCATTGGTCTGATGTTTATCATGTTGGTCAATCACTTCGGAGCCCGTGCCATCTCCACAGATCTGCTCCCCAGTCGCATCGAGAAAGCAAAGAGTGTTGGCGCCACAGCAGCCTTTGATGCTCGGGATGCTGATTTACCCCAAAAAATCCAAGATTTGACGAGAGG
>CALFCG010000316.1 GCA_937951315.1 uncultured cyanobacterium | reverse complement strand
TGGGGCCATTGCGGGGATTCACTCGCGCTCTGCAGATTGCCATGAGTCAGACCCACTATGATCTCGATACAATTGCTGAAGTCTGCCAGCGCTGTTTGGGTGGGGGCGAGGAAGATTGTGAGCTTCCGGCTATCCAGGACTTGAAACATCCGACGGCTCCTAGCTTTTTGCAGGATTTAGATGTGCCTAAGCTGCAGCAATTTGCCAAGGCTTTTATGAAAGACATTCATGTGTTTGCCAATGTCAGTCATTGGCACTCGAACCTGAAAGAGGAGCAGGTGGCATTTAATTTGGCCCTGCGCCAGTTTCGTTTGGAGCATCCTTGGCTCTCTAAAAATCTATCAGGGACGGATCGCTTCAACCATATTAGTGGTGAGGATCATACACTTTTCTACGGTTTGAGAACGCAACCCATAGACGAAACGGAGAAGTCTGAACCCAAACAGTTCGCCATGATTACTCACATGGGTGGCAGTCCGGCGACTGCAACCTTAGGGGATTGGCTGCAACTTGATCTAGACGAATGGCAGGTGGTGTTCAAAACCCCAGGCTTAGAGGTGGGTAAGTCTGCTAAGGATTTACAGATGTTTGAGCTTGAGGATAGTCAAGGGTTGCTCTTGACTAAGATCTCAGAGTGATAGGACGCAAAGATGTCTAACTCTCTCTGTTGATTGAATTCGGGCGCCTTGGCCAGAATTCAAATCAGGACTTTTTGTGAGAGAGGGGGGTGACTACTGTCGAAACCCAGCTTCTGTTGTCACTACTGCAAAAACTAGTCACTACGGCAGCGCCTTTTCCAAAGAACTATAAAGATTTGAGCTTCAGGACAGCCAAGGTTTACTGTTGACTAAGATTGTTGAGTAACGAGGCGGCACTATGTCCACCGCAGCACAATATGTCATGGCTCTGGATTTGGGCACGACAGGTAATCGAGCGATTCTGTTTGATGCCGCAGGTGAACTGGTTACTCAAGCTTATAAAGAGCTGCCGCAACATTACCCCAAGCCTGGATGGGTTGAACATGATGCGCTCGATATTTGGCGAGATACACGTTGGGCCATGCAAGATGTGCTCAAGCAGGCCAATATTGAAGCCAATCAGGTGGCAGCGATTGGTTTAACCGTTCAGCGTGAAACCTGTTTGCTGTGGGATAAAAATACAGGGCAGCCGCTGCATAAGGCCATTGTTTGGCAAGATCGCAGGACGGCGGATCGGTGTCAGAAGATCGCCGCACAGACACAAGAAATTTATGATCGCACGGGCTTAGTCCTTGATGCTTACTTCTCGGCAACCAAACTGGCGTGGCTCCTGGATTATGCCAAAGAGCAAAACGTTGATCTGAGTAACGTAATCGCTGGAACGATTGATACCTGGGCGCTCTGGAATCTGACGGGGGGAAAGGTCCATGCGACGGACCACAGCAATGCGAGCCGTACGATGTTGCTTAACCTAGAAGCAAAAGAGTGGGACCCGCATCTACTGGATATTTTTGGTATTCCAGCTCATATTTTGCCGCAGCTCCAGCCCAGTTTGGGGGAGTTTGGTCGAACTGATTCGGAACTGTTAGGGGTTGAAATCCCGATTACTGCGATTTTTGGTGATCAACAGGCAGCGCTGTTTGCCCATGGTTGCGATCGCCCTGGCTTACTCAAATGTACCTACGGTACGGGGTGTTTCTTGGTGACGCAGACCGGGAAAGAAATAACGCGATCTCAACATAAACTGCTTTCCACAATTGCCTGGAGTCGAGGTGACGCCCCCGTCAACTATGCCTTAGAAGGGAGTATGTTCACGGCTGGGGCCTGTATTCAATGGCTGCGGGATGGTTTAAAGCTCATCAGCAGTGCTGAAGAAACAGAAGGACTGGCCCAACAGGTAGACGACAATGGTGGTGTCTATTTTGTCCCCGCTCTCAGTGGTCTGGGTGCCCCGCATTGGGATATGGATGCGAGAGGTGCTTTCTTTGGGATTACGCGTGGTGTCCAACGAGAACATATGGTGCGGGCCGTTTTAGAAGCGATTGCCTTCCAAGCCCGAGAAGTTGTTGAGGCCGTCAACGAAGACTGTGGCGATCCGATTAAAATGCTGAAGGTGGATGGTGGAGCCTGCCAAAATGATTTTCTAATGCAGATGCAGGCTGATGTCCTGGGTATTCCGGTCGAGCGTCCTGCTGTATTAGATGCGACTGCTCAGGGCGCTGCCTTTGGAGCAGGCTTAGCGGTCGGTTTTTGGCAAGACTATCAAGTGTTAGTTGATGGACGAAAGATTGATCGCGTTTTTGAGCCAGGTGCTGGGGCCGCCCAAGCGCAAGAGCATTTTAAGATTTGGCAGAAAGCTGTTGAGCGCTCAAAAAATTGGATTGAAGCTGAGTCGAGCGATTAGCTTTTGTGATCTGCCTCAAGACGTTAAGGATGATGTTTATACTCAGTTGCTAGCTGCCGATTGCTCTACTCTTTCTAAACGTTATTCGGATACCGTTTTTATTCAAGCCGCTTGCCTAACCTATGTTTGAAAAACAGCCCGAGGCTTTGCGAAAAAAGGTTCAAGAATTGTCATCCACTGCCTCC
>CALFCG010000315.1 GCA_937951315.1 uncultured cyanobacterium | reverse complement strand
TGCAACGACCCTCTTGAGAAGCCAGGGTTGCCGCTTTAACTGAGTAAAAAGTGATAAAGGCTCTTCGGCAATAGCAACCACCATACGCAATGCTTAGGTCTGCTAATTTGTGTCTTGTCCTTTCGGAACAAGGTACCCTTTCGAGAGCCACCTACAAGGCAACTTAGGGGGACTCAGTGCCGAGTAGGCATCTATCCTAGCCTCGGGAAAATGGATCGTCAAGAGTGGCCCGGATCATCTGTGAACATATAGAAACAATTACGGAATTGAATGGGATAGGGTGCAACAGTAGACTATGAACATTATCACCTTGCCGTAGCATCCACAGAGCATCTCCTCAGCAAGGCTCAACCTCATTTATCTATTCTGCTAATACGCCATGTTCCCTAAACATCGTCCTCGTAGACTTCGTAGCCATCCGCAATTGCGCCGCATGGTTCAAGAAACTGTCGTTACCACCAGCGACTTGATCTACCCTCTATTTGCGGTGCCTGGGGAAAGCATCTCCCAAGAAGTCACCTCAATGCCTGGGGTCTACCAGCTATCGATCGATAAGATCGTAGAAGAAGCAAAGGAAGTATACGATCTGGGAATCCCATCCATTATTTTGTTTGGCATCCCAGATGATAAGGATTCTGAAGCAACGGGTGCATGGCATGACCACGGAATTGTGCAAAAAGCTTCAGCAGCCGTTAAAAAAGCAGTACCGGACCTCGTTGTCATTGTCGATACATGCTTGTGCGAATACACGCAGCATGGTCACTGTGGCTATTTAGAGACGGGAGATTTGACCGGTCGAGTTCTGAACGATCCAACACTGGAACTCCTCAAGAAAACTGCAGTCTCGCAAGCCAATGCGGGGGCAGATATCATTGCTCCTTCTGGGATGATGGATGGCTTTGTACAAGCCATTCGGGAAGGACTCGATACGGCTGGATTTGAAGATTTGCCCATTCTGTCCTATGCGGCAAAGTACTCTTCGGCCTACTATGGGCCCTTTCGCGATGCAGCCGATTCTGCACCCCAATTTGGAGATCGCCGCACGTACCAAATGGATCCAGCTAATTCCAGAGAGGCGATCAAAGAGATCGAGCTAGATCTGAATGAGGGTGCCGATATGCTGATGGTGAAACCAGCTCTGGCCTACATGGATATCATCTGGCAAGTGAAGCAAGCCTCTAACGTTCCAGTGGCAGCCTACAACGTATCGGGTGAATACTCGATGGTTAAGGCAGCATCCCTCAATGGTTGGGTAGATGAAGAGCGCGTTGTGATGGAGACCTTAACCAGCTTTAAGCGCTCCGGCGCAGACCTGATCCTGACCTATCATGCCAAGGACGCGGCACGCTGGCTGGGTTAGCAATGAATGCCTTCTCCCACGTAGAGAATCTACGCCAATAAGAACCAAGGTGCTTTGAGCAAGGTCTTCTCAGCACCTTTTGCAGTGCCCCTTTGATACATTGCAATTCTAGTCGGATGCTATTGTAAACGCGATTCAAACACCCTCAGAACTATGACAAGTCGCTCCATTATCCATACCGATCAAGCTCCAGCTCCGGTTGGCCCCTATAACCAAGCTGTTCAGGCAGCCGGGATGATTTTTGTCTCCGGCCAAATTGCCCTCGATCCCGTTAGCGGCGCAATTGTAGGTACAGACGTGAGCCAGCAAACCGAACAGGTGATGAAAAATCTAGAAGCAGTATTGACGGCAGCAGGAGTCGGCTGGCCTCAGGTTGTAAAAACAACCGTTTTTCTAGCTGATATGAACGATTTTGCAACCGTGAATCAGATCTATGCCCAATATTTTGATGAGAGTACAGCCCCAGCAAGAGCCTGTGTCGAAGTGGCTCGATTACCCAAGGATGTCTTGGTAGAAATTGATTGTGTTGCGGTCGCCCTTTAGTGGGACCCCAGCGACTCACTAAAGGGCAGCAAGGACTAACGGTTGCAGTTGTCCCAAACTTCTGCAATCGTCTGGAGCGTTTCTTGCAAAGTCATGCTCCTTAACGTCTCAGCATAGTGAAACTTCAGGCTAATGGCGAGCTGCTGGCTTTCAGCGGAGGGGGAAACGTCATCACTGCGGGTGTCCCGAATGCTTTTTTCGGTCATCATGATTATCAAGGGTATTAATTGGGCGGAGTCAGAGAAGTGGGTTAAAGCGGTACAGAAGAAAAGTGATAAGCCAAACGAACCCTACATGCATCGAATAGCTGCACGCAAGGCTCAGACAATTAAGACTCCCAGTAACTGGAAGTGAAGAAATATGAAGAGCCACACAGGAGTGGCAAATGAACTAAATCCCCCCTAAACTCAGCAAGTCAAGACGAAGGTTGTCAAGCAGCTGACCCAGCATGAATGGATAACTTCATGCTCGTATTCAAACAGTACCGAATATTCACGGAGAGACTCTTCAGTAATTACACGTAAATTACGTAAATTACCGTATTGATTTTGTGTAAGTCTACGGAAATCCAAGATTTTCATTGCTCTGGTCTGAAAATTCACGCCAGAACGAACGTGAGTGATGGACTGATTCTAGTGCGATGGAACAAGCTGAGAAATCATTTCAGTCAGCTGATCGATCTCAGATTCTAAGGTTAAGTAGTGGACACAGGCACGAACGCATTGGGGATCAACAATCAGGCGCACCATCATTTGATGATCTTCAAGACCTTTCACCAATTGTTGATGTTGGGCATCGGCACATTGAAATGAAACGAGACCTGATTCCGGTGGTGACGATTTTAGGCATTGAATCCCTGGAATTTGAGTCATCTGTTCCCAGAGCTTACGACTCAGTTGAAGCATGCGGTGATAACGTGCTTCTTGAGTTCCCCATTGTTGTTGGTAGTCTAATGCAGCTGTCAAGCCAACAAAGAGGGGGTAAGCAGAGGTTGCAATTTCGAAACGGCGGCCATCTGGCTTCCAGCCGATGGGGTAACCAGAGGGATTTACATTGACACCGCGCCAGCCCATATAGGTCGGTTCCAGTTTTTCTAGGGCATTTGGGCTGACATAGAGTCCACCTAGGCCATCGGGACCACACCACCATTTATGGCCCGTGAAGGCATAGCAGTCAACATCCAGATCGGCGAGTGAAAGCGGAAGCACTCCCACAGATTGAGCGGCATCCACCATCATCAAAACGTCAGGATTTTGCTGTCGGCAAGCCTGAATCATTGACTGAAGCGGCAGGACCTGGCCGGTATTCCAGAGAACATGACTGATGGCCAACATTTTGGTTTGAGGGCGAAGATGCTGCAGGACAGCAGCAATCGGGTCGCCTTCGTTTAAGGTTTCCAGGACAGGACAGGTGGAAAATTCAATCCCAAAACGGCGTTGAAGCTGCTGAGCAGTGGCAATCACGCTGGGATGTTCGCAATCCGTGAGTAATAGATGATCTCCGGCTTTCCAATTGATCCCCCAAAGGGCGATGTTGCAACCGGTGGACACAGAGTCCGTGAGGGTAATGGTGCTAGGAGCAACGTTCAGTTCAGTTGCGATCGCATCTCTAGCAGCTTCTACCTGCTGAAAAATCCAGCGATTTGAGGCTCCCGTAAAGGGTCCAATTTCCTGCACCTGAATATAGGCGGCTTGGATAGCATCCAGGGCCGGTTGAGACATCGGCCCCTGCCCACCGTAATTAAAGTAGAGCTTGTTTTGAAGGGCGGGGAACTGCTGCCGATGCTCCTTGAGGCGTTCTGTATCAACAGCCAAATTTGTCATATTTTCAGGCTCCATGAAAAAACAGGTCTAGCACGAGGGTCTGAGCCAAGGGCATTTGTCCATAGGAAAAGGCAATGGGCATCTTCTCAGGAATTTGAGACTGGAGCTGCTCATAGATGTAGGGACTTCCATAGATGACAACCCCTTGAAGCTGCTGAGCATTGAGCAAATAGTCTAGCCAAGTCTGCACGACTTGAGATTGTTCGGCACTCCCGCGAAAGGGATTACCTCGGACAAAAAGCTGCAGTAGAGTCGCGTCAAAATCTGAGCTACCCAGATCGGGGTGGGGCGTATGACTGTCCACAAGCTGCACTTGATAGCCATGCTTCTGAGGAATATCGACCGCAGGGGCTTTGCGACTGAGAACCGCACAGTTCAGCAAATCATCCACAACAATAACGGTGCGCTGACGATCTGACGGTGTAATTTGTCCCTGAATGGTTTGAGAAGCTTTGAGGATATCTGCAGCAGTTCCCAATGCCTCCGGGGCAGCCAAGGGGGTCAGATCGATGGGCGGCGGCGGCTGGAGTTCCCAAGCATGTTGATGCTCGCTATCATCAACACAGAGAACGGTAAGTTTCTGTTTGGCGGCCCAGATACGCTCTAAGGATTGGTGAATCCGATCTTCAGGAATCCGGCCCGTTTCAACGGCTTCGCAAATAGCTTGGATGGCTCCCGGTGGATCAGCAGGCATCATCAAAATATCAGCTCCAGCTTCCACAGCTAAAACGGCCGCTTCGTTGGCACCATATTGATTTGCGATCGCACCCATCACCAGCGCATCGGTAACAATCAAGCCTTCAAACCCCAAATTCTGTCGCAGCTCTTGGGTAAGAATCCGATCGGAGAGGGTCGCAGGATAGTTTTTGTCGAGTTCAGGAATCAGCAAATGGGCCGACATGATGCTATCGACCTGAGTTGCGATCGCATCTTTAAAAGGCGGATACTCTATTTCTTGCAATCGCTCACGAGTATGAGGCACCACCGGTAGATCAAGGTGAGAATCAGTGGCCGTATCACCATGGCCGGGGAAATGCTTCGCCGTCGTTAAAACAGGATGGGCCTGGGCACCACGAATGAAAGCCGATGCCAAAGTCCCTACGCTTTTTGGATCATCCCCAAAGGCCCGCACATTAATGACTGGATTCTTAGGATTATTATTGACATCAACCACCGGAGCCAAAACCCAGTTGAGACCAATAGCCAGAGCTTCCTGAGCGGTAATTGCCCCCATTTGTTCAGCACATAACTGCGCCTGCTCCCGATCGGGAATAGCAGCGAGAGCCATTGGCGGCGGGAACCAAGTCGCACCAGCAAAACGTTGGCCCACCCCTTCCTCAATATCCGCAGTTAAAAACAGTGGTAACTTCGACCATTCCTGGAGTTGCTGACAGCGGAGGGCAATCTCAGCAGCGCTCCCCCCCAGCAGAATAACCCCTCCTACCCCCAGATCTTGAAGCCAGTGGCGGAGCGGTTTTGCTTGGGGTTCCCAACTGGGGTACTGGATTTGATGATCAAAAAGATGGCCAGAGGCTCTTACCACCAACATCTGACCAACTTGGGCTGCTAAAGATAGCTCGGCGAAGTCAGGAAGCTGTGTCAAAGCTAAATCTACCTATAGAGCGGAACACGTATTGATATGGACCAAAATAGTGATCACAGAAAAGAGCGGTCCTAGCTCATCTGGATACGGCTATTTGTCTGCCTCTAGAGAAGGGGTAGAGTCGTCTTCAACTTCGGGCTTTCGTTCTGCACTAATTTTATTGAGTAGAGAAATCATGCCCATCCCTCGCTCTAAAGAACGATCTTCCTTAAAAATAATTTCTGGGGAGCGGCGCAACCGAACCCGCTTACCCAGTTCTCGCCGAATGTAACCGGAAGCAGAACCCAATCCCTCCATCGTTTCAGCCTGTATCTCTTCAGACCCATAAATGCTGACGAACACAGTCGCATGCTGTAAATCACCTGAAACGTCGACATCTGTGACGCTAATCATACCGGCGCCAACCCGTTCATCCTTAATTTCATGGAGCAGCATTTGACTAACTTCCCGTCGAATTAGCTCAGCGACCTTTGAAACTCGACGTCCAGTTGCCATAATCTATCCCTTTCCTACTGCACATCAAAGCTTACAAATCCTCATTTCTATTGAGGATCCCTGCCTAGTCTAGATCGGATAGCCCAACATAGCTCGTAAGGTGAAAGTGATGAACGCAAAACCGCCCAAAAAGAAGCCGATGAGTGCAACAGCTGTGATCGGATTTTTCATAAAGGGGACTAAAGGCTTCAGGACAAACAGAATGACCCCGAGCATAATGCCCGCCAGAAAACGCGGGTAGAGAAGGACATTTTTGAAGAAATCACTCATGGGTTCTTGATCTCTGGTGACATAGGAATTAGGACTGATCTTATCGCATCAGATTCTCGCCAACACATCGATCTAGGGGTTACGTTCCCACGCAACATCATCGCCAACGTTGAGAACCCCACCCGTAATGACTTCACCACAGGCCCCCCCACGCCAGCGAGGATACAAGCCAGCCTGCAAACCCATTAGGACTTCATCCATCCGTTCACAGGGCTTTGCCTCAGTAAAGATCCGTACGCGACAATCGCCCAATCGGAGAATCTGCTTGCGACTATTTTCGAGGTCGACTCCGCGCACAAGAATATTAGCCCGTCGAACGGATGGTTCAAGACGAACACCCAGCTCTTCCATCACTGCATCCCACGCGGCTGCATCAAGAATCGTGACCTGTCGCCGCCCACGTTGATTAGCATTTCCAACTAAACCTTTACCCGCAAGCATTTCTGCTTGCATGACCGCATCCATCGGGCCGCGCTTGGCACGCTTAATCCAGATCGCTTCGACTTTCTGATTGTCCATATCAATGAAGTCACCACAGACCAACTGAATATCTTAATTTACTAAAGAGATATCTTTGCAAGCTAGGGTCAGAACCCTTCACATCTCTCTTGGGTTGGGTCGAGGGAGGCTATTATGCCTCGCCCCTCCCATTTAGATCCGGACGTGCGGCTTTCACTGCATCCGGCTCCCGATGCTCTTAGCTTTCGCTTTTTTCTCATGTGGATGTAGTCATGACAGCTTTCATGAACCGCTAGAAGATTGCTAGTTTTCCAGTTGTTGTGATTGCCATCTGCATGATGCAGCTGAACCTTCTCATCGCTGAGTAGCATTAGTCCACACCGTCCACATTTATGG
>CALFCG010000314.1 GCA_937951315.1 uncultured cyanobacterium | reverse complement strand
CCAGCATCAGCTCTGTCATCACACGGGTTTCAAGCTGGACATCGTATTTGCCGCGAATATCGAGCAGGTGCATCAGTGATCGCGTATTGGCTGACATGACCCAATGCTGCCGGACATCAAAGGGGATTAGACCCCTGGCATGTTCTTCCGCTAAACCCTGTTCGATTCTTTCGGCATAACGCTGACATCCCTGGCGGCACCAGTCCAAGTCTTGCTGACGTTGCTCAGCCGTATAGTCGTATTTCTTACCTTGACGGTTACCGTAGCTCCCCACAGGCCGCAGATAAAAGACATCCTCTAGCTCTTGAGTGCCCGCGACAACATCCAGAATGCGCTGGCCCGTGTACCGGAAGGACTGCACATCGAAGGATACATTCCGGTGCGTTCGCATCTGCTGCATCGTACTGTGCGGAAAGTAACCGAAGTTGAGCACAATTTGGGGATGCTCTAGTGGCCCGTAATGGCCTCGATTACCTTGCAGTAGATTCTTAACGATTAACTCGCCACATTTTTCTTCGCTGGGCCAGCTATCGCGCTCAGTCCAAACAAGCTGCTCTGCATAATCTTGGTGCATTGCTGCGTAGGCAACTTGTTGGGGGTTAGGCGTCTGAGAAATAACCTCTACCGTAAACCGATCATCCATAGGGGCATTGTGAATCTGAACAATGGGGCTGATCTCCAAACGGAATTCTAGCCAGCCTCTATTAGACCATCAGCACTCAATTATTGGTAGATCAAGTTGCGATCGCTTGCTAAGTCGCGAATGAGGGGCAAGCGACTACTGATGTAAGAATTGCAGGCGGCCGTATCGTGAACCCCCTTTTTCTGGAGGCGCTTAATGAGCCACTTCACAAGGCTCGTGTCATCTAAGCTCAGCAGGACATTTGTCTGAGTTGACTCAACTAAAGACCATAGTTCATGAATAGCATCGGGTGTCATAGCTCTTACCGCTTATGGGAAGTTTCTTTACTAAATTCAGAAACAGTTTTTTGCTTAATATTTTCTTTATGTTCTAAGAGTACACGCTCCTATTGATAGCAGAGGCACTATATCGGAAGTTGACACAAAAGTTACAGAAACCTTAAGAAGTTTTGATCTGGATTTTGGAGAAGCATGACGGACTGGCCCTGGAATTGAGGAACAAACCGGTATCTAGTTATACAAAAGGGGCTAAGTATAAATACTTTTTTGGGGAGATTCCAAACACTGTTCTACTGGGGATCACGCGGTAGTTATAGGCTTGTGGCTGGCCTGTCTATGCTTGCGCATGTGTCCCAAAAACGCTCAAATAATATACAGCAACTGTAAAAAATATTAATTTAACCGGCCAAGGAAAAATCGATGAAGCTTAAACAGGGTTTAATAACGTTGCTGCTCGGCACATTGGGCTGGATGGGATCGGCAGAAGCGGCAGGTAAAATTGTGGGCTTTCAGTATGTCACCTTTTCAGATAGTGGCGATGCCCCTTTAGAGGACAACGTGATTCACTTTATTCCATGTTCTCCGAAGAACGATTGTATTCAGGTTAAAGAGGCGATTGATTCTGAGTTAAAGCAGGCGCAGTCAGAAATGCGTCAAGCTCGGTTGTCTTTAGAGCGCCCCGAAGAAGCCTGGAACGTTTTCTCGCAGCTCGATCAGCAACTTTTGCCTCTGCTGACGGATAAAGAGGGTTATAAGACTGTCAAAACTGGCAAGAAAGGGGTCTTTCGTGTTGATTGCCCCACCAAGAACTGTCTCATCTACTCCTTTGGAGTCGTGCGAGATCGCTACGGGTATTGGCTACAGATTTCTCCAGGGCGTAAGCGCTTAGATCTCGGACCTGGCAAAGGCATTGCAGAAGATAAGCCCCGTAGTCTCTAAATCAAATAATCGTATGAAGTTTCAAATTTCTTCTTTGCTGGCAGTGTTGTTGGCTGCAGGTGTTGCTGAAGCTAGATTGCCTGAGCATATTCAAACACTTCTAGATACCCGAACTTGTATTCGCTGTGATTTGGCGGGTGCCAACTTTAGTGACGTTGACTTGAGTAGCGTTAATCTGAAAGGCACCAATCTCATCAAAGCCAAGCTCAAGAGAACGAATTTAAGTGCCGCCAACTTGACGGATACTAAGCTGATCCGAGCCAAAGTAAGGTACGGAAATTTACAAACGGCTCGTCTTAATGTTGCGGATCTCACTCAGGCCGATTTGCGGGGAGCCAACCTCACTGGGGCCGACTTACGTAGTGCCCGAGCACCTGAGGCTGATTTCCGCGGTGCCTCTCTAACTGAGGCGACGCTTCGGGGAACGAACTTCACTGAGGCTGATTTGGGTGGCGTTAAGTTACAAAAGGCGGACTTGTTCGCGGCCAATCTAACGGGGGCAGATCTGAGGGGAGCTGACTTATCCGACGCTAATCTGCAGCGAGCGGACTTAACGGGGGCAGATCTCAGAGGAACTGAGTTTGCAGGTGCAGACTTGACAGATGCCAAGATGCCAGAGGGGTGGCAACCTAACTAACCGGGGTTCGGGAGCGTCTCATTCTGCCCTTACTGTTACAAGAGTCCTCGGAAGAGGGCTCTTGTAACAGTAAGGGCGATTCAGGTTCGATCATCGCTCTGAACTTGGGCTGATTGGAATTGGACCTGTTGTCTAACAGCCTTTGTCCGAGCGATTGCCTGTGGGGAGCATAACGCTGCACAGCTTCGCGCCCCGCAGGTCTGCATTTCGCAGATCCGCTTCACTGAGGTCGATCTCCCGCATCTTGCTGCGGGCAAGATAGGCTGCACTGAGATTTGCCCCTGAAAGTTTTGATTCGGATAAAGAAGCTCGTCTTAGATCGGCTCCTTTTAAATCTGCTTGACTCAAGTCAGATCTGTTAATTTGACTGAGCCTTAGGCTAGCGCCTTGTAAGTTTGCGCTGGTTAGATTGGCATCTTCAATGATCGTTTGATCGAGTTTGGCCCGTCGCAATGTGCTTTTGCTGAGGTTTACCTGTCTGAGCGTTGTCGGAATGCTGTAGCGCTCTTTATTGCTTGTTCTCACAATCGCAGCATGGAGTCTCGCCCCTTCTAGGCTGGCGCCTTCTAAGTTGGCGCCTTCTAAATTGACACCACTCAGTTTGGCGTAGCTCAAAATTGCGCCTTTGAGGTTAGCTTGGCGCATATCAGTTTGCTGTCTTAGGTAAGTCCCTAGATTGGCTCGGCGCAATGTTGCACCCTCAAGATTGACCTCTTGCAAATTGGTGTTGGCTAAATTGGCATCGTCAAGGTTGGCACCGGATAGGTTTGCCTTGGCCAGAGATGAACCAATGAGCCTTGCTCCCCTTAAGTTGGCATCTTTCAGATCGGCTTCGGTGAGATCGCAATTGATGCACTCATTTGTTTGGAGAAGCTGTTGCAGATGTTCTGGATTAGCGGCTTGTGCTGTTGTCGTGCCGAGCACAAGCAATGTGCCGGTCAGACAAGGAAAAAGGGATCTTCTTAAACTCATAGGGGTCTTAAAGCATTCAAGCTCAGCAATTTGTTATCCAGCTATTTTACTCTGCTGAGATTACTTGAGGAAAGCTCAAGAAGTTTGACGGTATGTTAACAACTGCAATGAAATCTAACTGAGGTCGACGTGAAGGGGCGGCGACATATAAAAAAATTCCCAGCAAATCGCCGAGAATTTTGGTTCAGTCAAGGTGAAATACGGTAAAGCTCTAAGAAACACTAACCGTATCTAAAAAATATCAACCAAGTGAGAAGGAATCGTGAAGAGGAGCAATAGACGCTTGAAGTCTGCCTCAGCTGCCATTGAGGACAAACTGGATGTAGGGCGTGTATAGCTCTGGCTCTAGTAGAAAAGAGTCATGTCCTTTATCCGAGTGAACCGTAATGTACTTGACGGCAATGTCACTATTCTTGAGGGCTTTAACGATGGCTAGTTGTTCTTCAGGGTAAAAGCAGACGTCTGAATCGACGCTGAAGACCAAATAGGTTTGATGTTCACAACCTGCGAATAAGTCAGATTCAAAATTCCCCAGCTCAAAATGCTGCCACATGTCCATGACGCAGAGATAGCTGTTGGCATCAAAGCGATCTGCAAATTTCTGTCCCTGATGAAGCATGTAGGATTCGATGGGATGAGACAGGGGATAGTTTGTTGCCTGTGGGTCTTGAGGCATGATTTCTCGAGTGGCTCGCCGCTCGAGTACCCCAAGTGAGACAAAGGTCTTATGCGAAATCATTCGCGCTAGAGCAAGACCTGTTTTAGGTCTGTTGATGTCGTAATAGTCGCCCTGCTTGAAATCTTGGTCGTTGCGAATGGCGACGGCCTGCTCAAAGTTCAGAATTCGATGCAGAACAGTGGTTTGCATTCCCGTTGCCATCAAGATGACATTGTTTGCTCGGTGAGGGGCGCGGGTCGCGAGTAGAAGCGCTAACATTCCGCCCAGAGAACCGCCCACGACGGCATGGAGGCAGTCAATGCCTAGGTGATCAAGAAGAATAAGTTGACTATGAACGACGTCCCACGCGGTGACCGGCGGGAAGGCACTTCCATAGGAGGTGCCTGTTTTCGGATTGATGGAATGAGGTCCCGTCGAACCGTAGCAGCTTCCCACATAGTTGGCACAGATTACGAAATAGGCGTCGGTATCCAGCGCTTTGCCAGGTCCGATGAAGGCCTCCCACCAGCCCTGCTCACAATCTGAGGTCCAGAGGGGTTCGACGCCGGGGACATGGGGATTGACGCCCGCGGCATGTTGGCTGCCGGTTAATGCATGGAAGATCAAAATTGCATTACTGGCCTCTGGATTGAGGGTGCCATAGGTTTCATATGCGATCGCAACCCCTTCAAGCTGGTCGCCTGATTCCAGTTCAAAGGGATGCTCAAAGGTATGAAACTGAGTAGAGACGGGACCAACACTCATCTAGGCAAGTGCCTGTTTGAGATCACTGATGATATCAGTGACGTTCTCAATCCCAATCGAAAGTCTCACAAGTTCAGGAGAAATACCACCCGAGCGTTGTTGCTCTTCGGTGAGCTGTGAATGGGTGGTCGTAGCAGGATGAATAGCTAAGCTTTTCGCATCGCCAACATTTGCCAAGTGAGAAAACAACTCAAGCTTCTCAATGAATTTCTGGCCGGCCGACTCTCCGCCCGAGATGCCGAAGACGACCATTGCCCCAAAGCCATTTTTGAGGTACTTCTTCGCCGTGGCATGACCGGGATCGGACTCAAGGCCAGGATAGCGAACCCAATCAACAGCCTTATGTTTTGATAGGAACTTAGCCACTTCCAGTGCATTCTCAGAATGGCGCTGCATACGGAGGTGGAGGGTCTCAATTCCCTGGAGGAACTGCCAAGCGTTATCAGGTGCAATGCAGGCACCCAGATTCCGGAGGGGGACCACTCTCATCCGGAGAATATAGGCAATTGGAGATAAATCCCCGAGGTCGTGAGCATAGCGGAGGCCGTGATAGCTGGGATCTGGCTCACTCATGAGAGGAAACTTGCCAGATGTCCAGTCAAACTTACCGGCATCGACCACAATGCCGCCAATGCCGTTCCCGTGGCCGCCTAGCCATTTGGTTAAAGAATGAACCACGATATCAGCGCCATGCTCAATGGGGCGCAGGAGATAGGGAGTGGTGAAGGTACTATCGACGATTAGCGGTAGACCATTCTTATGGGCAATGGCAGAAATGGCGTCGAGATCGGCCACTTCTAGGGCCGGATTGCCCATCGTTTCACAGAACACCAGCTTGGTCTTATCGGTAATGGCTTTGTCAAAATTGGCTGGGTCGCTGGGGTCTACAAAATGAGTTTTAATCCCAAACTGGGGCAGGATGTCGTTAAACATCGTGTAGCTGCCGCCGTAGAGATTATTCGCAGCGACAATTTCATCGCCGTTCTGACAAATGTTGATGATGCTGTAGAAAATTCCGCTGGTGCCGGAGGCGACTGCTAGAGCTGCGGCTCCACCTTCCATTGCTGCGACGCGCTGTTCTAGAACATCTTGTGTGGGGTTGCCCAGACGAGTATAGATGTTGCCCAGTTCTTTGAGGGCGAACAAATTAGCCGCATGTTCTGTGTCACGGAACGTATAGGCGGTGGTTCTATGGATTGGAACGGCCCGAGAGAGGGTGGTGGGGTCAGGGACGTGACCGGCGTGTAGACAATTAGTTTCGAGACTGTGCTGCGTGCCCATGGGCATCCCCTTAGCGGTTAAACGAACAGTTTTGGATCGTAGCGCAAGATTTGGCGAGAACTCAATTTCTTCAGGTCTTTCTCAACAATATGTTTCTCGAGGAAGTCTACATCAGTTTTAGGAGCTAGTCGGACGCCTCATTACGGTCTTTCTTTGCACAAGCCTTGATCTTCGATATGAGGTCTAAGTTGACTCAAAGTTAGCCATAAAACCCTCCAGCGTCATGCATTCTTGCGTCACGAGTTCGGCATCGTTGGCATCTTCAAATTCATATTCCATGATTCGTTTTTCGTCTCCTCTGGTCTTGCGCGAGGACAGGAGCTTCCCTGGGTATTTATCTACGATTTCACGGAATGCTGTGGCCTGGGCTTTCCAAGCCTCAGCAGAACAGTAAATGGTCACTTTCCACATTGCTGCTGTTTCCTAAATATTGACGCAGTTAACTCTGGAAAACATTGTGGCACTGTTTTGCTGAACTTCACCTTCCCAGAGGATCTCCCTGTATGATCGGATTCAGAAACCCTTGACCTCCCCTTGACGTCTGTGAATTTGACCCTCTCATTACATGCAAGAAACTAGGGAATGATAGCTCTTATGTCATCTGCGCCAGATTAAATGACTCCTCCTGAACCCCCTCCTTCTCGTACCATCCTGGGTAATGTCACGCAGGTTGTGAAGACGATTTTTGCGCCGGCTAATGTGACGAAGCTGGCCCTCAAAAGCAATGCCAGAGTGCCAAAGCTGCGTATTCGTGCAGGGAGAGACCAGTCTAAAGAACACAAATTAATTGGGGACCGCTACGTTATTGGACGTAGTTCTCAGGGCTGCGATATTGTGATTCGGAATCCCATCGTCAGTCAGGTTCATGCCTCACTCCAGCGGGATCAAAAACATCCCAACCGCTTTGTATTTCTAGATGAAAGCTCTACGAACGGTACCTTTCACCGCAAGCAACGCGTTAAACAATACTGGCTGCGCCATAAAGACCAGTTAACCCTTGGTCCACCTGCTTTAGAAGAAGCGGTACAACTTACCTTTATTGATCCGCCCCCTTGGTATATTCGCGGAATTCGCTTTGCACTCTATGGTGTCACGGGTGTAATTGCATTGGTCACCGCTGTTGTCGCCTTGGAGTGGCAAAAATTTGAGGTTGTTCCCTTACCCACCGTGAATCAGGGACCGATTGTTGTGTTGGCCCGTGACCAGACCCCATTGACGCCACAACGCACCTCTGCCCATGGTGAGCTGAAAACACTATCTGAGTTTTCTCCTTACGTCATTGATGCCCTCTTAGCCTCTGAAGATAGCCGCTATTATTGGCATCTGGGGGTTGACCCCATCGGAACCCTGCGAGCACTGCTTACCAATATCAGTGGCGGTAGTCAGCAGGGGGGGAGTGGTATTTCCCAACAGGTAGCTCGGAGCCTGTTTCGGGGCTATGTGGGGGCAGAAAATTCCCTTGCTCGAAAGTATCGTGAGGCGATGGTCTCCCTCAAGCTGGAAACCTTCTACAGCAAAGATTTTATTTTGCTGACCTATTTAAATAAGGTTTATCTAGGTGTCAATGCCAATGGGTTTGAAGATGCGGCCCGCTTCTACTTTGATAAGTCGGCTGGCAATTTGTCGATCTCAGAAGCGGCTACCCTGGTGGGAATTTTGCCCGCACCCAATGCCTTTAATCCTGTTCAGGATTATGATGCGGCGCTGTTCTATCGCAATCGCGTCATTACCCGAATGGCGGCGCAAGGTCGCATTACGCAAGAGGAAGGCAATCGAGCACGGCGATCGCGCATTGAGATTAGCCCTAAGGCGAAAAAAGCTTTGCAAAGTAATCGAGCCCCCTACTATTACAGCTACGTTTTTGATGAACTGAAAACGCTTCTGGGTCCTGACTTGGCCCAAGAGGGAAATTTTATTGTTGAAACCGGTCTTGACCCAGATATCCAAGAAGAGGCGACGCTCTCTTTGCAGCAGGCTGTCAGTACTGCAGGATCTCAGTTTGGGTTTAGCCAAGGGGCAATGGTGACCCTGAATTATCGAACGGGGGAAATTTTGGCGATGGTGGGTGGGGTTGACTTTGCCAAAAGCCAATTTAATCGGGCGACTCAGGCAAAACGTCAGCCCGGTTCTACCTTTAAGCTGTTTGGTTATGTGGCTGCCATTGATCGCGGTATCTCGCCCAGTAAAGCGTATGCCTGTAGTCCCCTCAAATACCAGGGGTTCACCTATAAGGGCTGTCGTTCGGGTGGGGAGAGCGTCAATATGTATACCGGTATGGCATTGTCAGAGAATGTGGTGGCTTTGCGGGTGGCTCAGGATGCGGGGCTCAATCGCGTGATTCAGACCGCCCGAGATTTGGGGGTTGAGTCTAAACTCGATGCGGTCCCGGCCGTGGTGCTGGGGCAAAATGAGTCAACGGTCTTAGAGATGAGCCGTGCCTATGCTGTGGTGGCGAATGGTGGGGTCAAGGCAACACCGCTGGCCATTCGTAAGGTGCTGGATGCTGGGGATTGTGAAGATGCCCAGGATATCCAAACCTGCCGGGTTATTTTTGATCAGGGCCAAGAGTCGGGGCAACAGGTGCTAGAGCCGCGTATCGCTCG
>CALFCG010000313.1 GCA_937951315.1 uncultured cyanobacterium | reverse complement strand
CATCGCTTGCTGACGGCCTCGGAATTTTTGCAGATGTCGGGGCGGGCTGGGCGTCGGGGCATGGATGATCGGGGCCATGTGGTGACGGTGCAAACCCGCTTTGAAGGCGCCAAGGAAGCAGCCTTCTTGGCAACCGTGGGGCCAGATCCGCTGGTGAGTCAATTTACCCCTAGCTATGGGATGGTGCTCAATCTGCTTCAGACCCACACGCTCAATGAGGCCAAGGCCCTGATTGAGAAAAGCTTTGGACAGTATTTGGCGATGCTCCAGCTTGATCCACAAAAAGATGCGATCGCATCTGTCGAGCGAGAGCTAACGGACTTGCAAACCAAGCTGGCGAACATCGATTTAGCTGAGCTGAATATCTATCAAAAGCTGCGACAGCGTCTTAAAGAAGAGCAGCGGCTGTTGAAAATTTTGCAGCAGCAGGCCCAAGAAACGCGGGCCCAAGAATTGGCCTTGATCATGGCCCATGCCCCCATTGGGACGGTCGTCGGTATCCAAACCTCCGATCAAGAGAGCCCGATCTCAGCGATTTTGGTCCGTCTGTTACCCAGTTCGGGACAACTGTCCCATTTCCTGTGTTTGACTCAGAAGAATCGCTGGCAGGTGATATCCCATCGAGAGGTGGCCAGTTTAGAAGGCCATCTCTCGCTTGAGTCTGAGCTGGAGGCGTTGATGCCCCCCGCCAAACTGCAGCCGAAGCTGGGCCAGTCCGCCAGTGGTGATGAACAGAGTGTTGCGATCGCATCGCAAATTCCGGCTGGAGACTGGCAGGTTGCCCCTGAAGTCTATGACCAGAGCAAGCGGGTTGAGGCGGTGCAGGAAAAAATTGGAGATCATCCTGCCCATGCTTCGCGCAAGAGCCACCATTCGATTCTGCGGTGGCAGCGGCGGGTGAAGAGTTTAGAGGCCCAATTGCAGGATCGCAAAACGAAGTTCCATCATCGGTCCCACCACCACTGGGCTGAGTTTATGGGGTTGGTGAAAGTGCTGCGTCACTTCAATGCCTTGCAGGATGTGATTCCCACGACATTGGGAGAACTGGCATCGGGCCTGCGCGGTGAGAATGAATTGTGGTTGGGGTTAGTCCTGCATTCGGGCTTTTTAGAAAGTTTGGCCCCGCATCAACTGGCAGCAGCCTGTACGGCACTGGTGTATGACAACAACCGCACCGATACCTGGACGCACTTTTCGCCTTCGGCAGAGGTGCAAGGTGCGCTGGCTGAGCTGCGTCCGATTCAGCGACAGTTGATCAAGGAGCAATATCGTCAGGATGTTGCCAGCCCAATCGGTCTGGAGACAGAGTTGATTGGCATTGTGGAGCAGTGGGCGTTGGGCATGGATTGGCCGGAGCTGTGTACGCACACGAGTCTGGATGAGGGCGATATTGTGCGGATGCTGCGGCGAACGTTGGATATTTTGTCTCAGATTCCCTATGCACCGCATACGTCTACTGAGCTGCGGCAGAATGCGAAGCGGGCTCAGCAGTTGATGGATCGGTTCCCGATTAGTGAGGTCAATGAGGTCTTGCTAGAGCTAGAATCTGAAGGCGATGAGGCTTTAGTGGCAGACCCGATCTTGGATGTCGATACCGCATTGTAGATAACCCTAGCCCGCTTGCGGGTGAAGATATCTGTCTTGGCTTTACACTCGATTTGAAAAGGGTTAAGTGTTGAAGAGTGAGTCCATGCCGCATGATTGTATTTGGATGGGAGGTCGTGCTAGATGGTGGACAAAAATCTACACTTGTCACCGGAGTGGCTTGAACTTGAGCGGCTTGCCGTGCTCGAAGCAGCCGCCCTCTTAGATACACCAGAAGAAGAGACCTTTGATCGGTTCACCCGACTGGCCAGTACGATCTTGCAAACCCCTGTGGCACTGGTCTCATTAGTCGATCAAGATCGACAGTTCTTTAAAAGCTGCGTGGGTCTCCCGGAACCGTGGGCAACGAGTCGGCAGACCCCTTTATCTCATTCCTTCTGTAAGCATGTTGTCAGTTGTGAGGAGGTTCTATCCGTTGCAGATGCCCGGACCCATCCTCTCCTTCATAACAACCGAGCCATCTTTGATCTGGGTGTGATCGCTTATCTGGGGATTCCGCTGACAACGGCTGAGGGGTATACGCTGGGGTCATTCTGTGCCATCGATGTCCAACCGCGCGAGTGGACCCCAAAGGAGGTCGAAATCCTGCAAGAGATTGCGGATCTTGTCATTGAGAAGATTGAACTGCGTCTCTTGGCCAAGAGACTGCATACTGACTACCTGCAATTGCGCAGTCTCGAACTCTACCGAGAAGAGATGGTGCAGATGCTGGTTCATGATCTACGGACCCCTTTGACGTCTTTCCTGGGGGGGCTGATGTTGATGCAGAAATCGGGGGGACTCACAGATCAGCATCAGGAGTATTTATCCCTGGCACAAAGAGGCGGAAATACGTTGTTGCGGATGATCAACAACATCCTCGATGTCAGTCAGGCAGAAGTTGGGCAACTGGAGTTAAATCTCGTGGAGGTAAGCTCCTCTCACCTGATCCAGACGGCATGTGAAGAGATGGTCCCTCTGGCTGAAAAAGTAGGTGTGTGTCTGGAATACGATGTGGCTAAAGCGATGCCACATAGAGCTGATGTTGAGAAGCTGCGTCGTGTACTTATCAATTTGGTTGGCAATGCAATTCAAAATACACCCGCGGGTGGGACGATCACCGTATGGGCACAGGCTGATGCAGGACCCAATATTCGATTCTCCGTCATAGATACAGGGCAGGGTATACCCTCGGAGGCCTTTGAACGGATTTTTCAGAAATTTGGTCGGTCTAAAACCCGACGCGTCGCAGGAGAGTCGACAGGATTGGGGCTCCCCTTTTCTCGTATGGTGGTTGAGGCACATGGGGGCCGTATTTGGGTGGAGAGTGAACTGGGGCATGGAACAAGTTTCCATTTCACGATTCCGGTCAATCCCCAAATCACCCAAATTTTGAGTGGTTAAGGGTTGGGCGGAGTATCCTCTGTGGAGGAGTTTTTGATATGCGATCGCAACTCTGAGATTTGTCACTGGCCGTATCATCATGGGATAAGTTCAGCCGCGTATAGTCCGTGACTGTCGAGTTTACCGGCTGAGATTTGCCAAGAGACCGTTCCATCTACATGAAGACGATTCTCATATCTAGGCTATGAATAGTCAGATCGAATGATCCGGTGCTAGAGCCTTGTATGAAAGATTCATCTCGGGAGATAGAGGTATCCCTGCCTATTGGATACTTTGTTCAGGAGTCAGTTTGAAACGGGACCAATCTTGAACTTCTAAGGGGCGACTCAAGAAATAACCTTGAAGATAGTGGCAGGCTTGCGCTTTCAGGAACTCATTCTCGGCTTGAGTCTCAACGCCTTCTGCAACCACTTTGAAATTGAGCTGTTGGGCCATCCTGATAATTGAACCCACGATCGCTTGGTTCTTGGGATTCTGATCGATATTCATAATGAACGATCTATCGATCTTCAAAATATCAAAATGAAAGTGTTGGAGATAAGAAAGTGATGCGTAGCCTGTTCCAAAGTCATCAATCGCGATTTGAATGCCCACCTCTTGAAGCTGTTTGAGTATTTCTGCCGTTAAATTGACATTTTCGACTAAAACACTTTCGGTAAGCTCTAACTTTAAGCAATGACGGGGTAACCCCGTGGCTTGTAGAATTTCCATGGTACGAGAGATAAATTCAGGATCAATGAGTTGATTGGCTGAGATATTTACCGCAATCGATATCTCTTCTCTAGAATTCTCTTTTTGCCAAATGACAGCTTGTTTACAGGCCGTTTCTAAGATCCAATATCCTAATTTATTGATAAATCCAGTTCTCTCAGCCCAGGGGATAAAGGTCGCAGGAGAAATATTCCCTAACTCAGGAGAACTCCAACGAATTAGAGCTTCAGCTCCTATGATCTTATTGCTGGAATGTTCAAGGATGGGTTGATATACTAAACGGAATTCATGGCGATCGAAGGCCATAGATAGGTCAAAGTTTTGACTCTTTAATAATCGATCACGACTTTCTGATAAATTGCAAACCTGAAGTTGTAAAATCTCTAAAATTCCATAGAGTTCTACTGGGTCTAGTACTTGTGTGAGATTTGTCTCTGTAATAATTCCCGCTAAAAATCCTTCCGCAGTTGTCACAATCAAACGCCTGATTCTTAAGCTTTTCATGAGGTCTTGCGTCGTTTCCAGTGTGTCTGCTGGGCTGACACATTGGAGAGGAGTGCTCATGACCTGTTCCACGGTGATAGAGTTTAGATCTAAACCTAAAGATTTAAACTGTAGAATATCTCTTTCGGTAATGATTCCGATGGCCTTTTGTTCAGAACGGCTAAACTGGAATGCCCAGTCTTTTGACTTTTCTGCAGTAAAGTTTTGGGGTTCAACCACCACGACACAGCTAATGTTGTAGGCGGTCAGACGTTGCACGGCAGCCCTGACTGAATCCGTGGGAAGTACGGTTACAACTTGGGGATTCATCACTTCTTTGACCAGACGAAAGCGGAGAAAGTAACTGGTATTGAGGGTTCGACGTAGGCTAGAAACTGTGACTAAACCTTGAACCTGTTGTTCTGCATTGATGATAGGTAAATGGCGGACACGGTGACGTCGCATCAGGTTATAGATGATCACGAGATCCGTCACATCTTCACGCATCAGGCTGAATACAGGTGAATGCATGACTGCAGAAACGGGAGTTTCCTCAAGATTTATCTCGTTTATTGTGAAGCGAACGACATCGCGTTCGGTCAAGATTCCTTGAAGTTTGCCTGCTTCTGTGACTAAAATGCAGCCCGAATTGCGAAGTAAATTTTCCCCATCATTGTCTGAATCTTCCAGTTGCCTAGTCTCTGATAGTTCACATACCCTAAAGTTATTCATGAGTTCAATCCCTGTTGCTAGTGTTGCCTTGGGGGATATCTGAGGAGGAGCAGGGAGTATTGCTTTTTCAGGAGTATAATAAGAGCCTGCAGCTTGGTTCATCGGAGTCCTTCAGAGCAAGGGCGTACCTATTCTAGGGGCATAATATGTGTGTCTGCTGTGGATCTGCAGATTGATATTTTGACCAGGTTGTAATCGGCAGAAAATTGTGTGCAGAGAGTCTTACAGACCTAGGTTGCATCCACCATCCTTATAAGACTCAACTTCAAAAGACTTTCTATTTTGTTCGCTGTGGATGATTGAGTGAAGGATCTGCTACAGACAACATTTTTGGGTGTATATTTTTTGCCTGTAGAAAGTTCTAATTTTGTTCGTATGTGTTAGCCCGACTCTAGCTCAAATAGTTTTCGGAGTGTATGGCAAAAGCTGTAAAAAGATTGTCCGTTTCTAGAAATTAATTTTGGGAACGCCACCTATATATTGATGATGTTATGGGCTATTTGTACGCTTGTTTTCTCTTCGATACACCGCTATCTCTCGTCCGGCAAACGGGTCTATGTTTCTGTAAATAGCTGACCTCAGCAGCCTATTGGAGGACCTGGGGTGATCTATTTGAGGCATTGCGGCGGACGTTCTTTCAGCTCCATCAAGCGATCCAAGAGGCGGTAAAACAGACGCCTAGACCAGCTCCCTAGTGGAGAATCTCAACTCTCGGTTGCAAAATTTTTCACGCTTCGCAAACTTCTTGGTACGTCCTATCTGGCCCTTCTCCAATACTTCCTCAATCACCGTAGATTTATGGGCTGTAATTGCGACCAGCGGCAGGGAAAAAGTCCTTAGGCACTGTTTTTGGGTGAAGAGCATCTCCACTGGCTAGCACTGCTAGGAGTCAATCGTCTCAAAAGAGCCTAGCAAAAAAAAGCTTGAACGTTCATGTCTGGAGATGGCCTGATTTATCGTACGAGTGTTACCCATTTTCGGCCACTTCTGAACAATGCCCTGAATACTTAGCCTTTGCCCTTAGAGATGTATCCTCCATTGCAGTTTTCAGCAATGGAAAACGGGACTGTCTTTGTGAATTTTTCTAGACTGCCGGGAGCTTGAACTTCAATGTGGAGATGCGGTGCGGTACTCCAGCCTGAGTTCCCGCTATAGCCAATGAGCTGACCGGTTCGTACCCAGCTCCCTCGCCTGAGTCTGACCTTGCGGCCAAAGCCTTGCTGGAGGTGGAGATAGGCAGAGCGATGACCATCTACATGCTCAAGCCAGACATAGTTGAATTTACTCTTCTTGCCTTTACCGCCGCCATTATCGGGATAACGGTCTTCTTGGTCAATCACTCGGCCTTCCGTCATTGCATAGACCGGAGAACCAATTGAGATCGCAAGGTCGTAGGCAAAGGCTGTACGACCTGTATGGGTACCACTGCGAACCCCTTGAGAAAGATAGCCATTCCCCTTAAGCGGATGGCAAAATCCCTGCAGTGGAGATGCCATTGTGGGGGCTTGCTGAGCAAGAGGCGTAGGGCTACGGTAAAGTCTGGGAACCGCATCATCCTGAGTGTTTCGCAGCTGAATATCTCCGGCCCCTGTTCCACCCATCGGTAGGGGGGCAGTATCCAAGTTGTCTTGTAAGAGGTAAAGCGGAGAGACCAGTGCGATGCCCGTTAATAGGACGGTGGCCCATGCTTTTCGTTTAAGATTTTCTTTGGGAGAGAAGCCTCTTTCATCCTGTCTTTTGGGGATTTCCCCCGCAGGATTTTGGAGATTGCAACTCGATAAAAAGCGGTTCTTCCAGTAGCGAAACTGCTTGTTTGTCATTGAGGAGAGTTTGATTGGTCGGAGTGTAGATTAAGAATAAATACCTAGAGGTCGTCTTCTCTGTATCATTTGATACAGTTTTTGAACTCAAAATAGATTTTCTTTCTGGAAAGAGCACGACCTATCGCCTTCAGCTTGAGATGCCGTCAGCGTTTTTGCGATCTTCGATGATCGATCGCCTATGCCTTCAAGATTTAGTAGAAATAAGTAGAGTTTTGGTCATTTAGGGATCCCGGCTAGGCTTCGGCTGCGGAGCGGAGCTGTAGTCCGATGACTTGTGTGTGGGTGCCTCGGGCTTGAGTCACTCCAATGGTCCGATCTGCTGCCTCGATCATGGGTCGGCGGAGGCTAATGACCATGAACTGTGTGGACTTGGCCTGCTGTTGAATCATTTTGGAGAGGCGTTCAACATTGGCACCATCGAGGTTCATGTCGACTTCATCGAAGGCGTAGAAGGGGGACGGTCGATAGCTTTGGAGGGAAAAGATAAAGCTGAGGGCTGTGAGGGAGCGCTCTCCGCCGGACATGGAGGCTAGGCGCTGGACAGGTTTACCTTTGGGGTGGGCAATCATATTCAAGCCGCCCAGAAACGGATCTTCTGCATTTTCGAGCTGGAGGTGACCATCCCCATCGGATAACTCAGCAAAGATTTTCTGGAAGTTGGCGTTGACAGCATTAAAGGCTTCGCTAAAGGCTTTGAGGCGCAGGGTGGTGAAGTTTTCAATGCGTAGCAGCAGCTCGGTCCGTTCTTCTAGAAGCGTTTCGAGCTTCTCGGTGAGTTCTTCGAGTCGAGCCTGAGTGCGGTCATATTCTTCAATTGCCAGCATGTTCACAGGCTCCATCGCTTCTAGGCGGCGCTGGAGTGATTTGAGTTCTTGCTGAAGTTGCTCTAGCGTTAGCTCCTCGGGCAGTTCGGGTAGAGGGTCTGGTAGCTCTGCCGCTTGAGTGGTGTGCTGTTCTTGCACTTGCTGCAATTGATCTTTATGTTCCTGCTCTGTGGCCTGGAGTTTTTCGAGCTGCCATAGCAGTTGTTGATGGCCTTGATTCAATTCTTTGAGCTGTTGCTCAACCCGATCTCGTTCTTGTTTGCCGCTGCCTAGCTTTTCTTCGAGTTTGGCGAGGTCGGTTTTGAGAGATGCGATCGCAACTCCCATTTCTTCCTGCTGGGTCTGATTATCTTTCTGCTGCTGCGCCTGTGTCTCCTTTTGTTGGGCATAGGTTTTGAGCTGCTGTTCTCCCTGCTGCAGCCGTTCCTGCAATCGCTGTTGCTCTAAATCAAATTCGCCTAAGCTCTTTTGGGCTGCCTGTAGCGTTTGCTCTCGCTCGCGCAGCGCGACTTCACTGGTTTGAATCGCCTGTTGGAGCACCTGCCATTCACCATGGGCCTGAGACTGCTCCAGTATCGTCAACGCTTTCCGAATTTCCTCAAGCTGCGATTCCTGCTGGGGGAGTCCCACCTCTAAAGCCTGGAGGCGTTCTCGAGCTGTTTTAAATTCCTGGGTATAGCCCTCGCCCTGTGTCGCCAAATGCTGACGTCTGGCATTGAGGGTTTGGACTTCCTTCTCCAATTGTTCAGCCCGTAACTGGGCTTCACGATGAGACTGCCGCCCCTGGATTAAATCGCGGGTGGCCTGGGCCAAGCTTTCCTGAGCAGATCCGAGGCGCTGGGCTAAAGGATTAAGGAGATCGTCAATTTCCTGTAGCCTTCGCCGGAGGGTGACAATGGCGGCTGATTCTCCTGCTTCGCCGGTGCCAAAGTGGAGGGTGCGTTGATTATTGCGGCTACCGCCGGTCATCGCGCCTGTGGCCTCTAGCAGTTCGCCATCTAAGGTCACCATGCGATGGCGGCCAATGTGCTGACGCGCTTCGTTTAAGGAGGGGAAGACGACCGTACTGCCAAACACATAGGCAAAGATGGGTTCGTATTCTGGATCAAAGTCAATCAGTCGTAGAGCATAGTCAATGGCACCCGCTTCTCTGAGGGGCGGTAATCCCTTCGGGCGCCGAATTTTGTTGAGGGGCAAAAACGTGGCCCGACCGCCCCGTTCTCGCTTCAGAATCTCAATGCCAGCAGCGGCCACCTGATCGTCCTCGACCACGAGCTGTCCCATGCGGCCCCCAGCGGCGACCTCTAGGGCCACTTGGTAGCGAGCATCCACTTGACCGAGCTGCGCCACTAACCCTAGAACACCCTCTAGCTTAGCCTTGCGGATAATGCGGGTGGCATGGGTGCCTTGGGCTTCCTGTTGGGCTTGCTCTTGCGCCTCCAGCTTGTCGAGTTGCCGCTGTTTCTCCTGTTGTTCTCGGAGTAAGCGTTTTTGGGTTTCGTCTTGGGTGTGGATGGATTCATCAGAGTTTGCCACTACTGAGGCCAGTTCTTGCACCTGGGCCTCTTGCTCCGAGACGGTTTTCTGCGCTTGCTTTAACTGGGTTTGCACCTCAGTGATTTCTTGATCGATCTGCTCAATGGAACGATCCTGAAGCTGGGTTTGCCGCTCAAGCTGTTGGACCCGCTCTCGGAGTTGGGCCTGTTCTGCGCGTTGGGGCTCAAGGCTTTGAAGGAGTGTGTTGCGCTGATCATTGAGCTGCGTTTGCTGCTGCATCCAGGCATCGGCAGATTGCGCGGTTTCTTGGGATTGCGATCGCACCTTCTCTAAATCGGTTTGGGCTTGATCGCGCTGTTGTGTCAGGGCCGCGATCTGCTCAGATTCTAGGGTCTGGCGTTGCTGCTCTAGATCGGACAGATTCTGTTGGTAGGTTCTGAGCTGCGTTTGCGTTTGAGCCTCAGCTTCAACCGTTGCTTCTTTGGCTGTGACCAACTCTGCCTGCTGTCGCTGGAGTTGTCTCAGCTCCGCTTCTTGATTCGCAATTTGAGATTGAACCGCGAGATGTTCCTCTTCACCTAAGGCCCGCACTTGGGCATTGAGTTCTTCGAGCTTAACGGTGACGGCTTGGATCTCAGTATTGGCCGCCGTAATCTTAACTGCAAGCTGCTCCTGTGCCTCTGTATCTGAGACCAGCTGCTTCTGGAGTTTCTCAATTTGCTTTTGTAAATCCTGCCAGATCAACACCCCTTCCCAGCTTTTCTTGTTCTGGAGTTCGGCACGGAGCGCCTTATATTTTTGTGCCTTGATCCGATCGCGATCTAAACGATCACGTTGCTCAACCAGTTCTGTTTCAACGATGCGGAACCGATCTTCTTGGTCTTTAACCGCATCTAGTTTGTCCCGGGCCTGATTAATCTTGCGATCGAAGTTGGCGACCCCTGCTAGTTCATCAATGATCTCTCGCCGCTGCCGCGCATTCATGGAGACAATACTGGTGACGTCGCCCTGCAGAACGACGTTATAGCCTTCAGGATAGACTCGGCGACGGTTCAGCTCTTCATGCAACTTGGATAAAGTACAGGGCTCATCATTAATGGCATAGGACGAAGTATAGGTTCCCTGCTTGGTGACACGGAGGCGGCGGGTGACCTTCCATTCGTCAGGTGCTAAGACTGGCTCCTCAGCATCCTCTGCTGGGGAGGTTGGCGCAGATCCATTCTGGGAGGGGGCCTCCGCAGCGTCTTCGACTTCTTGGTGGGGCTCAGCAGAAGCGTGTTCCTCAACCTCTGCTTCATCTAACTGGAAGGTAACAGAAACCCGGGTTTCAATAATGGCGTGGCCGCGCTTGACTTGGGAATGGTTGACGAGATCGGGCAACCGCTCTGCCCGCATTCCCTTGGAGCTGGAGAGACCGAGGGCAAAGAGCAACGCATCTAAAAGATTGGATTTCCCGGAACCATTGGGGCCAGAGACGACGGTAAACCCTGGCAGCATCGGGATTTTTGTTGTGCCCCCAAAAGACTTGAAATTAGAAAGTTCGAGCTGCTTTACGTACACAAATTGCCAGTTAAGTTAAGCCATCATTACACAGGTCTCTGGCATTGGCTATATATAGTCAATGACGCGAATTGCAAACAGGGTAGCATGTCTATTCTGGTTTGGTGCCTGCCGCAAGGAAATTAGCGTTTTTGCCCCTGGCAGCCATCAACATTCGTTACGCTAAAAGACAGAGTCAACTACTTTAACAACACAAAAAATCATGGGTTTATTTGGACTTGGCAAAAAACTCACCCTTCCTACCGCAGGGGAAGCATTAGCCGGACGGTCAGAAACGATGCCGGTCGCGGCGCAGCATGCTGTGAATGGTCATCCCCTCAAGGCCCCTTTCCCAGACGGGATGGAGACGGCTATCTTTGGCCTCGGGTGCTTTTGGGGAGCCGAGCGCAAGTTTTGGCAGCAAGAAGGTGTCTACAGTACTGCCGTGGGCTATGCGGCAGGTCAAACCCCTAACCCGACCTATGAAGAAGTCTGTTCGGGAATGACAGGTCATAACGAAGTGGTCCTTGTTGTCTTTGATCCTAGCGTGATTTCCTATGCTGGACTCCTCAAGGTGTTTTGGGAAAGCCACAATCCTACGCAAGGGATGCAGCAAGGGAATGATCGGGGCACCCAATATCGTTCTGGGGTATATACGTTCTCCGAGGAACAGAAGAAGCTGGCAGAATCTTCGCGTGCGAGCTATCAGCAGGCGCTGACTCAAGCGGGACATGGTGAGATTACCACCGAGATTTTAGAGGCTCCAGCCTTTTACTATGCTGAAGACTACCATCAGCAGTACTTGTCGAAGAATCCCCGTGGCTATTGCGGTCTCGGTGGTACTAACGTTGCCTGTCCGATGCCCGTACAGGTTTAAATAGAGAGGGTGTTGGGGGAGAGTCTTCCTCCAACACCATTATTTTTCTCAACCCCGTTTTCCGTGGCTGTGTTTTTGACCGTTCGAATCGCTCCAACCTGAATTTCTCAACTATGAAGCCGCCAATGG
>CALFCG010000312.1 GCA_937951315.1 uncultured cyanobacterium | reverse complement strand
AGGGGCAGTGGTGATCGGGCGCCCAATCACTAAATAGTTGGCTCCTGATTGGATCGCCTGGGTCGGAGTTTGCGATCGCATCTGATCTCCCCGATCCGATCCCTGCGGACGGACGCCGGGACAGACCAACAGAAAGTCATCCCCACAGACCTGTCGCAGTTGCTCAGCTTCCTGGGGCGAGCACACAGCACCCGCGAGACCAGACTCCTGAGCCAATAGCGCCATCTGCAGCGCATATTCGGGCAACTCCACTGGAATTTTGAGATCAAAGGCTAAATCTCTCGCCGATAGACTTGTGAGTAGCGTAATTGCGATCAACTGAGGCGGTTCTACCGCCGCGTCTGTCGCCCCCTCCTGAGCAGCGATAACCGCAGCTTTGAGTGCAGTTCTGCCCGCTGTTGCATGGACCGTGAGCAGATCCACCCCATAGCGCCCTGCGGCTCGGCAGGCTCCAGCTACGGTATTCGAGATGTCGTGGAATTTAAGATCGAGGAAAATGTTCTTTTGGCGTTCTTTGAGAATCTTGAGAATAGAAGGGCCGCAGCTCACAAATAGCTCTAGCCCCACCTTCCAGAATTGGACTTCGGGGAGCTGGTCTATGAGTGCGATCGCATCTGCTTCAGAGGGCACATCTAACGGCACAATGATTTGCCGAGCAGCCGCAGTAACAGAAGCATGAGTCACAGAACACCTCCAAAAACCAAAAATGAGCGTAGATCGAAGCTTTTGTCGTTAAGTACCCCCTAGATTCTATTTATTCACAGATAGAATCTAGGGGGTGCTGCGTCATAGAGGACGATAGATTCGTCAAGCGCTCATATCAACCCATACACTGCCATCTTCAACACGGGTCGGAAAGACCCCCAAAGCAGTCTCCGGCTTGATTTTTCCGAACAACTTACCTACTCCAGGCGGGAAAGGACACCAATCCTGAACGGCCCCCGTTTTTAGATCAAAAACGCTGCGATGGAAAGGGCAGACGATGTTTCCATCAACGACCTTTCCCTTTGCCATGGGTGCCTTGATATGGGGACAAGAATTCTCGACCGCATAGATCTCACCCTGATGATTCAGGAGAACAATCTTTTTCTGATTCAGTTTGACAACCTCTCTAGCACCGTCTTGAGCAAGTGCATCCTGTGGTACTGCTTTTTCCCAACTCATATATCTCCTCTCTAGGTAACCTGTTAACCTCGAACCAGCAAGTCATTGCCCCCACTTAAAGACATAACCTTGTCCCAGAGAGGCAATGAACCTCCCCCACATTATTCAAAACTCTGCCCGAAATAGCGGAATAGTTGTCATTCTTAAAAGTTGCCAGACTTTGACTCACCACCCCACAAGACCCAAGCTTTTTGATAGGTTAGGGTACGGGGAAACCGAACTATACTCACAACTGGCATATTCGTTTTTATGGACGCACCAGCAACCTCAGTGGAACATCCAGATATTGCTGAGCTAGAATCTCAGCTCAGCTCTGGCTCCGAAAAAACGCAGCTCCCAGTCATGAAGCAGCTTCAAGCGGCAGGGGCTGCCGGATGTCAGATTTTGCAACAGTTTCTCCTCAGTCGCCACCAAGATGCAGTCACATTTATCGATGGGAGCTGCTATCAGCTTCTCCTCGAAACTGACACGGCAGAAAATCAAACCTTTCTGCAGGAGAATTTCCCCACCGGCGTTGTGACGCTTGAGTCCGAAGTTGGGGCCGATTATTTCCCCCTTCAACAACTCCTGGCTCGCCATCAGTTTGAAGAGGCTGATCGGCTAACCTTGCAAAACCTCTGTGCCTTAGAGGGACCAGCAGCCGTTAAGCGGAAATGGATCTACTTTACCCAGATTGAACAATTCCCGATCTCTGATTTACAAACGATTGACCGACTCTGGTGGGTTCATTCGGAGGGTAAATTCGGTTTTTCGGTCCAGCGCCAGCTTTGGCTGACAGTGGGGCGCAATTGGGACGCGCTCTGGCCCAAAATCGCATGGCGTTCAGGCCGCGATTGGACCCGCTATCCCGATGGTTTCACCTGGGACTTGAGTGCCCCCAAAGGACACCTTCCCCTCTCCAACCAACTCCGGGGTGTACAAGTGGTGAATGCGCTCTTCAACCATCCCGCCTGGAAAAAATAGCTCCCGTTTGCGTCTCAGTTTCTTAAACAGGGCTATTTTTTCTGAGACCGTTTCGTCCCCATCTCTGTTTTTGCAGACCAGATCAAATACAGCGTTAGCAATCCGATAAAAGCCACAATTTTCAGAATTTCGGTGGGGTTCATCGGATAGGAGCCTCATCGACCTGCACAATATCTGTGACTTCATGAAAATGGGAAAAGTCAACGTAGCGATGTCCATCTTCAGTGTCATAGAAAATATCGACAAAGGCTCGGTCCCATAAGATGTCTTCCACACTGTAGGTATGACGAACATGGAGTGCCTGAGCCACCGTCTCATCCACCCCAGTCAGCGCCACTAACAAAACAGATTTAGTCTTTCGCAGTGAGGCCAAACTAACCCCTAGCAAAGGACTGTGCTCATCAATGGGATGCATCGCGGTCCAGGGTAGGTTGAAACTGGGGGTATGATCGCGCAATAGGGGCAACGTATAAATATGTCGAATCGCCGTCCCTTCCAGACTGATTTCATCTCGCAGGAAATACATCTGTATCTTGGCCTCTAAGATCTTGTTGCGCCGCTGATTAGCCGCTCGAATCATCAAAGTAGGCACACCGTTATAGGGCCGAACCACCGCAACATTAGAGAACATCACGCGAACACTCGGCAGTGAAAAGCGAGCAAAGGCCAATCCCGTCACCAGAGCCGTAAATAGAATACTGGTGAGAGCCTCTATGGTTACGATTGAATGAGCATAGGACGTTGTTGGATGCATTGCCCCATAGCCAATAGCACCTAGGGTCTGGACACTGAAGAAAAAAGCATCCCAAAACGAACCCGGACTGGCATTGGCAATGCCGTTGCCCCCCAGTAAGTATGCAATCGCGAACAAAGTATTGATCAGGCAATAGACCAGCGTGACAATCAAGATAAAGCCGAGCCAGGGAATGGTGATCAAAAAATAATAGGGTTCTTGCCAGTGGGCGAGCCAATCATCGAGCCCTGACACTTGAAACAGGCCATTCTGAAAGGCAACGTGAATCTTTGGCGCTCTTCTTTGGCGATTGCTTGAGCGTTGCTGAACCGAAGTTTCTCCAAGGAGGAACTTTGCTAACGATCTTCGTAACATCACGCCCTCCCATCCAAGTCCTGTTTTGTTTATAGCAGCACTGATGAGAATCTAACTAGGCCAAGTATGGAGCAGGATCGGTGGGTTCACCATTGAATCGCACTTCAAAATGGAGATGAGG
>CALFCG010000311.1 GCA_937951315.1 uncultured cyanobacterium | reverse complement strand
GACAAAATCGAGAGCGGAATATCATCCCCCATACAGAAGGTCGGCTCCTTGCCATCCTTGGCCATCGCCTGCACCACCATCTCCACATCTTCAATGGAGTAGCCATAGGCTACCTGTTGATTCAGGCAGGTTGAAGTTTCCATCTGCGTTTCAGCGAGGAACGCCCCCTCCGTCAGCGTCTGCCGCTGCGCCTGAATCCAAGCACCGTAGGGATGGGCTTGAGAAATGCGTTGCTTAATCTGCCAGTTGGTCAGGACCTCCTGCTGCTCCAGATCCACGGCAATCATTTGCCCTGGCCCCAGACGCCCCTTAGAAATAATGTCCGCTTCGGGCACTGGCACCGCACCCGCTTCTGAGCCGACAATCACATAGTCATCTTTGGTAATGCAGTACCGGGCTGGACGCAAACCGTTGCGATCGAGCGTGGCACCCACCGTTTTGCCATCGCTGAAGACCACCAGTGCAGGGCCATCCCAGGCCTCTTGGAGACCGCTGTAATACTCGTAAAAATCGACAATCTCTGGGTGATCCGTGAGGGCAGGCTGATTGCGATAGGCTTCCGGCACCAGAATCATCAATGCTTCTTGGGGGCTGCGACCGGACTGCACCAGCAACTCCATCGCGTTATCGAGATTGGATGAGTCACTGTTGTTGGCATTCACAATCGGATCAAGGGACTCAGCATACTGGTCCCAATGGGGATGACTCAGCTGAGGCTTCCGGGCCTTCATCCAATTGATGTTGCCCAGCAGCGTATTAATTTCACCGTTATGGCCCAGGAATCGCATCGGCTGCGCCAACGGCCATTTGGGCATGGTGTTGGTGCTAAAGCGACGATGATAAATGGCAAAGCAACTGGTGTAGAGGGAATTCTGGAGATCTGCATAAAACGTCCCCAACACGGCAGACCGCACCATGCCCTTGTAGACAATGGTTCGATTAGAGAGAGAACAAACATAAAAGTCAGTCCCCCAATCGCTCCCTGTTGCCGCTTGTTCAGTTCGTTTGCGGACAAGGTAGAGCTGCCGCTCTAGATCGTCGCCTCTGAGGGTTTCCGATGCGAGAAAGAGTTGTTCAATTTGGGGCTGATTGGCTTTGGCCTGTTCCCCTAAAACGTCTGGATGAACGGGGACGGTACGCCATCCCAAGGTTTTAAATCCAACTTCTGTGGCGAACTGTTCGAGCTTTTGACGTGCGATCGCACTTTTTCCATCATCAGCCGGCAAAAACACCATCCCCACACCAATGGCATCCGTACCAGGAACCGAGGTCTGCTGCTCTTGCAACCAAGGGCTGAACAGCTCCCAAGGGATTGCAGTCATCAAACCCGCACCATCACCGGAATCACGATCGGCGCTGCAGGCACCTCGATGTTCCATACAGGTCAGACCCGTCAGGGATTGCTCAATCAGACGATGGGTTGCATGGCCTTTCTGACTGGCAATAAAGCCCACACCACAGGCGTCGCGCTCTTCCACAAGCCAAGGATGTCCTTGAAACCCTGCAGCAGCCTGACGACCTTGATGATTTTCCATGCTTTCGATACCCATAACCGACGTGTTCCTTGGCAAAGCTTGTGGATGAATTCGTTCAGTCAAGGAATTCATCACAGTGACAACGATAAGTTGCTCCCAGGCATTTGCAGGAGCGTTAAAACTTATGCTGCACCCTTATTGTAGCGACTTAGAGGGGCTGTGGTTGCGACCTTTCAGCTTTACTAGAATCCCATCAATGAGGGCAACAAACTGTAACTATGCCGACAGAATACCGTAATTCCATGGCTTGAGAAATGGGTCTTGGGCAGCGTCTAAGTCAGAACGATGTATATACATCGAATGATATACATCGTTGTCACGTTGACAATCCAGGAAGAGCGAAGAACAGAGTAACGATGTATAAAAGTGCCCAATACTTTCGATTTAAAGCCAGAGACAGTCATGCCAATGACTGCAATTCAGCAGTACACCAGCAGGGCACCCCAACCGATTACAGCCATTGATTCCGTTAGATTTTGGGCGGTGATGCTTTAGAGTGCGGGGCTGGTTCTGAGCGGAGTAGGTTGCGATCTCTCCATACAACAATGAGCGCCGCTGAAAAGCAGACCTTAAACTTGCGGCAATCATATCTTTATTGCGGGTTGACACTGCGCCTAAGCATGATTTCTTGAGTCACCGGTTTCGGTTCGCACTGTGTATAAACCCAGCATTTAAGTGAGACAGCCTTTGAATTACGCAGTAAGCTGTTCATAGAATCATGACTGGCTTCACCGCTGCAATTATGTTGACCCAACCCCAATCCCGCAATTGGCGCCCCATCATCAAGCAGTTTGAAAAAATCGCTGGCAAACAAGGCGTAGTTGTCACACCAGAGGAGCGGTCTGTCTATGAATGCGATGGCCTCCTCAGCTATCGAGAACGTCCCAGTTTAGTCGTACTGCCCCGCACCACAGAAGAAGTCGCTGCAGTTGTGCAGATTTGCGACCAGAATGATATTCCCTTTGTAGCCCGTGGGTCAGGGACCGGCTTATCGGGAGGAGCGCTGCCCACAGAGGGCTGTGTCCTCATCGTCACCACCCGCATGAATCAGATTCTAGAGGTGGATTTAGAAAATCGCCGTGTTGTGGTCCAGCCAGGAGTGATTAATGCTTGGGTGACTCAAGCCGTCAGTCATGCCGGTTACTACTATGCCCCCGACCCCTCTAGCCAAATTATTTGCTCCATCGGCGGCAATATTGCCGAGAATTCAGGGGGTGTCCACTGTCTTAAGTATGGTGTGACCACAAACCATGTCCTGGGCATGAAAATGGTGTTGACGGATGGCTCTGTCATCGACCTGGGTGGCAAAGTCCCAGAGATGCCAGGGTATGACCTCACCGGTATCTTTGTCGGCTCAGAAGGCACGCTCGGGATTGCCACTGAAATTACCCTTCAAATCCTGCGGAAGGCAGAGACAATTAAGGTACTGCTAGCCGACTTCATGGCTGTGGAGGCTGCAGGCGCAACCGTCGCCGATATCATTGCCGCAGGCGTAATTCCAGCCGGTATGGAGATTATGGACAATCTCAGCATTAATGCAGTGGAAGATGTCGTTAAAACAGACTGCTACCCTCGCGATGCCGGGGCCGTTTTGCTGGTGGAATTAGACGGCATGGCCGTGGAAGTGGAAGCCAGCAGCCAACGCGTGGCAGAGATCTGCCGCAAAAATGGGGCACGAAATGTTACCGCAGCCGGGGATGCAGCCACCCGCGACAAAATGTGGAAGGGCCGAAAGGCTGCATTTGCAGCAGCAGGCAACATGAGCCCCAATTACTTTGTGCAAGATGGCGTCATTCCCCGCACTCAGCTTGCCGATACGCTGAAGCAGATTGAAGCATTGAGCAAGAAGTACGGGCACCGGGTGGCGAATGTCTTCCATGCCGGAGATGGGAATCTGCACCCCCTCATTCTTTATGATGAATCAGAATCAGGAGCACTCCAACAGGTAGAAGCGCTGGGCGGCGAGATCCTAAAACTCTGTGTGCAAAAGGGCGGCAGTATTTCGGGCGAGCATGGAATTGGCGCGGATAAACGTTGCTATATGCCTGAGATGTTCTCAAAAGCGGATCTAGAGACGATGCAATGGGTCCGGCATGTGTTTAATCCCAAGGAATTGGCCAATCCTGGCAAGGTCTTTCCCACCCCCCGAACCTGTGGCGAGGGTGCCCATACCCATGACATCCCAGTGGAGTTAGATGGGGCGATGCTATTTTAGCGATCGCTGTTGTTGGGACTTCGTTCAACCCCAAAATGAGCCCCTAAAACCATTGGAGAACCCGATTGTGTCTTTAAATCGAGCTAAAGCACTGTGCAGCGGAGAAGTGACGCCTTAAGAACCTCTGGCCATCCATCACTCGGAACCCTCAAAAGGTAATTGAATCAATCCCAGAAGCATCACTAGAGTGCGCTGATATCTGTGCCCCTAGCAAGAATGGCATCCATTGTGCGTCAATCTATGCACATTCAACGCTCGTTTTTATCCCTCAACCTATTGGGCATCGTGGGTCTGGCGTCGAAGATAGGCGCTGCCCCTTTGCCTCCCAGAACTGCTGAGCACTTTATGTTGACTGGCATGGACCTCGCCCTTATAGATCTTCTCAATAGATGAGACGACTGGGGATTTTCCCGATCAATCTACCTGTCGCTTGAATGCACAGACCTTCAGAAAAAGCATGGATGGCCATTGAGAGCGTGCAAATACACCCTAGAAATCACGCCTGACAAGGAAGCAGTGACTCAGCCTTCAAGTGACATTGCATCTGACAGCTCAGTGCTCAATCTTGCAGCTCGCTATCTGCCCATCAGTTCTTCACCCATTAGATGTAGCAAATTCCAGCAAAACCCAAAATAACAACGCTGCGGTCCATTCACCGAGGTAACAGAATTGTTACATTCATACCTTTCTTGTTACATCAATTCAGCCGTTCGCAGTTCATATCAACGTCTCAACAGAGCGATATGTCACACAACTTAGAGAAACCGATCCACCTCAAACGAATATATAGAGGGTTTTCAAGTGAGCAGCAACCAGAAAACATTAGCCTCACTACACGAAAGCATAAATAGCAAGCATATTGACATTATGTAAATATATTGTTACATTGATTTACATAAAGACACACAGAGATGAATCACGGAGTTAAGTATGTTTGCACCTA
>CALFCG010000310.1 GCA_937951315.1 uncultured cyanobacterium | reverse complement strand
AATTAGTGAAGCGCTCCGGGATTTGTCTAAAGCTGCAGATTTATACTTTGAGCAGATGAATTGTGAAAACTATCGCAAAACAAAACTAGTCTTAGAAACTTTCTGAATGATGGACTAACCCGTCAATAAGCTTGTCTCTTGTTCTGAAGATTCAATATCTAATAGAAGTGATATCTTGCCCGCTTCCTGCTTTGATGTTACATCTATGAATCGAGAGAGATTTTATCGACGATCCAGTTGGTCTTCAGGATTCAGGCCTGATAGGCTAAATAGCAAGAATCAGAGGCTATTGGCATTGATTCTGTTCCTTTGGTATCTAGGTGTCAGCAGTGAATCTTTCCTCCTTTAGTTTTTTAAAAGGGCTTCAGCCCAAGAGTCAACAATTTGCCGTGATTGGTTTGGGACGTTTTGGTCGAGCCGTATGTGAGTCTCTGCATCATTCTGGTTATGAGGTGTTAGGGGCTGACGTTGACGAAAAACTTGTCGCAGGAGCCTTAAGCTGCCAGATTGCTGCCCATGCTTTACAACTAGATTCAACGGATCCTCTCGCCCTGAAAGAGGCTGGCTTCTATGAGTTTGACACCGTCATTATTGCGATTGGTAATTACCTGCAAGAAAGCATCATTACGACTCTAAATATGAAAGAAGGCGGGGTTATGAATGTGGTGGCCAAAGCTTCCTCAGAAGTGCATGGCAAGTTATTGAAACGAGTGGGGGCGGATCGGGTTGTTTTCCCAGAGTATGAAGCGGGTTGTGCATTGGCTAAATCCCTAACTAAAACAGGCATCTTGGAACGATTTGATCTCGATCCTGAGCACAGTATTGTAGAGCTTTTGATTCCGAAAGAGTTCCACGGTAAGACCCTTGCTGAATTAGAACTGCGCAATCGCTATGGTCTCAATGTATTGGCTGTGGGGCGAGAGAATATGTTTGAGATAAACCCCGCTCCTGAATTACGCCTGGTGCAGGGGGCCATGATGGTAGTGATTGGTGATAATGAGGCGATTGAACAGCTCCCGCTCTAGACCTCTTGCCCGTAAGAACTGAGCGCGTGATTCAAGCTTGAAACTGCCTGATGTTGAGGGATCTAATTGTTTAGATGTCCCTGGTCGCAGAATGGTTGACGTTAAAAGCTTTTTGGGTCTTTCCGGCTCAAATCAGATTCATGACAATAATGAATGACATCAATCATCAGGAATGTTGCGTAGAGGGACGGCGCGCCCTTCGTAGAACCGTTTTTCCAGTTGCTTGAGTCCCCACCATGTTGCACCGCACAGGGCCACCGGTAGCGTCACAAGTAATCCTGAGTTGATGAGGGGTGATATTGCCCAAAGGATTGCCCCTAAGATTGCAACTGCTAGTCGGAGCCGCTTGATATTTTTCAAGGCACCCCGACAGCTAGGACAATTTACGGTATGAGAATGGTAGCGATCTAGCAGTGCATGTTTGGGTAGAGCTGGCGGGAGTGCCTGTCCCGCAAATGGATCTGCATCAAACTGTTGCACCCATTTGTGAAGTGCCGTGACGAAGGTATCGGCTTTTGTGGGTAGATAAAAGGCTTTGCTCGCGCGCCCACTTCCCCCGGACTGTTCTAGATAACGTTCTTGGTGGTGTAGAAAAATTTGATCATCTTCTAAGATGCTGTTTTGACCGATATGGTTGTACCACTGAGGTGTCAACTTCATAAATAGGCCAGGAATCTGAGAGTTAAATTTAAACGGGAAACGAGCAAACAGACGGCAGTGTCCCTTTTTGGTTGGGACTGCATAAACCGCAGTTACAGTCCGCCCATATTGTTCAGAGGTAATTTCATGCCACATGAGCCCAGGTGCAATAAAGCGAGTCTCTTGTGGTCCCAGCTTTCCGCGTCGGGGACCTTCAGCCCAAATGCCGTCAAAGCCTTCTTTGCCTGCTGAAACAACTTCCAGTTCCACTGGACTGGCGTTGGCGCGATCGCCCACTGAGCGATGGTGTGTATAGGGTAAATGGCTTGGATCCAGTACGTTCTCTAGCAATGTCAAGGCATCATAGGGCAGATCTCGAAATGTGTTGAGGCAAACCCATTCATCTGGGCCCTCTTCTAGGGGGCCAATGATGGGAATCTCAATATCGGATGCCTGTTCAGGTGTGCCAGGGTAGACAAACAGGAGTCCTTGTCGGGTTGCTGTTGGGAAAGACTGGACACAGGCTCGAGAAGATGTTTCTGCTGCCTGTCCTTCGACCTGCTGAGGAATGTCTTGGCATTGACCATTACTCGAAAAGGACCAGCCGTGATAAGGGCATTCAAGCAGGCCATCTTCTGTAATCCTGCCCTCTGAAAATCTTGCTAGACGGTGGGGGCAACGATCTTCGAAGACTGTCCAGGCGGTTTGTTTCGGATCCCACCAGATTACAAGATCTTGGTCCAGCAGCGTGAAGGCATTGGGCTGCGCCATGTCTAAGTTGTCGATGAAGGCGACAGGGTGCCATGCTTCGTGCCAGTCAAAGCGTTGAGGATCAGTACCACCAATAGCTGAGGATTTTGGTGTTGCTAGATCCTTTGATGTGGCACTTTGAGGCATCTGTACAGCATTTGCTGTCGTGGTGTTGTCTAACATGGCATGAAGGAGGGGGTGAGCTGAATGTAGAAGCAACATCTGAAAGCTTGAACGCTGCTTTACAATTTGCAACAATTATAGCAAGCCTACATACTTTGATGGCATATTTGCTGTTGATGACAGATAGCTGCCAATGCTCTACTTGGTTACTTTTCTAAAAGCATCAGTAGAAACCCGTATTTGATTTCCAAAATAACTGTAAAATTAGTTAAAGAACTATTTAGCATTCCTCATATGCAGGTTAACTTCACCGGCTCTCAGGCAATCTCAGTTCAGGTTCCGACTGAATCGGTGCCCCTGCAGCATTATCTGCGTCAACCGCATCGCTTGATATATGCGCTAGCTGATCGCCGCCGAATTGAGCGGCTCAACGAAAATATGTTTCGTTTGAGCATGCGCCCGCGAGAATTTATGGCTCTGAAGTTTCAGCCTGTCGTCGATCTGCAGGTTTGGTCCGAGTCAAATGGTACCGTTCATGTCCGTTCTGAAGGGTGTGAACTCCGAGGCGTTGATTATATTAATGAGCGTTTTAAATTTAACTTGGTTGGTGAATTGTATCCGCTACAGCGCAATGGTCAAACTTGGCTAGAGGGGGGTGGTGACCTTAAGGTAGGAGTGGAATTGCCTCCCCTTTTCTGGATGACGCCTAAGCCGATTCTAGAAGCTGCCGGCCACAGCCTGCTCCAAGGTATTTTGATGACCTTTAAGCAACGTATTGGTCAGCAACTTATCTCCGATTATCAGCGTTGGGCCGGGACTCGGCGCTTAGCAACACCAGCTTCCTCTCCCTTATCTGCTAACCCCTCAACCTACTAGCCTAAGGGTTTTGTAAGTCCTTCAGAAGCTCATAGAAGGGCTGCCAGTTGTCTTCTGCCGCAATAGGGGCCCAAACTGCCTCTATCTGGGGACGTGTGATGACTGTATAGGGGGCATAGGTTTGTAATCTTTGTTGTACAGTCTCGATGTTCTCCTCGTGTTGCAGCAGTTTCGCATAGGCCTGTTGCCAAGGTCCCAGCTCTGCTAAGTATTCAGCCATCAGTTGGGACTCGGCAAGAATGTGGCCTGCATCTGTGCGCCATAGGTCGTTGCACTGGAGTCGCAGCTCGGCGAAAAAAGCGTGATATCCCATCTGTGTTTTCTGAAGAAAGCTGAGGGTGAGAGTCAGGAGCTGATCTGTTGTGTGGGTATCTATCGCGTCACATTGCTCTCCATTAAGTCCTAGCTTTTGCAGCATTCGTTGTCGATAGGTGCTGTGATACCACTGATCAAAGTTATCAAGACTCTCTTGCATGTCTTCCTCGGAGAGGATGGCAGAGAGTGGACGCTTCAGCATCTCTAGATTCCACTTGCACATCGAAGGTTGATTGCTGTATCGATAGCGTTTGAAGTAGTCGAAGTAGGCAGCTGTGAAATTCAGATCGAGTGTCTCTATAAAGGCGTAGGGGCCGTAGTCAAAGCTTTCACCGGTTATGGACATATTATCGGTGTTCAAGACCGCATGGCAAAAGCCGACAGACATCCATTGGGCTGCGAGTTCAGCTGTGCGCTTTACAAGTTCTGTGTAGAACTGTCGATATTTATCTGTTTGGTTATTGAGGTGGGGGTAATAGATCTCGATGACATGATTGAGCAACTTTTGAATGAGATCGGGGCGTTTCAGGGCATAGAGGCGCTCAAAAGTACCGAATCGAATATGAGATTTACTAAATCGCACCATCACGCTGGATCGGGTTGGGGAGGGTTCATCGCCTCGCCACAGAGCTTCTCCCGTTTCAATTAAGCTAAGGCAACGTGAGGTTCTTACTCCTAGATGGTGTAAGGCTTCAGACGCTAGAATTTCTCGGATTCCACCCTTTAGCGTCAAGCGGCCATCTGCACTTCTCGAGTGAGGGGTTGTTCCGGACCCCTTGGTGCCAAAATCATATAGCTCATTGTCTACGCCTCGAATTTGACCGTAAAGAAAGCCACGACCGTCTCCGAGCCAGGGATTGTATTCACCAAATTGATAGCCATGATAGCGTTGGGCGAGTAAAGGTTCTCTGGCTTGGAATTGACCGAAGGCTTCGATGAAATCTGTCTCGCTAACTTGATGAGGATCGAGTCCAATCTGCTGTAAAACGTCATCATTGCGGAATCGAAGGATGTGCTGGGGAAATTCTGCGGCTACGACGCGATCGAAGTAGTCATCTCCAAGGGATTCCAATGCGGGTTCATAGTCAAGATTGAGAAATGGGTTGGCAGTCGTCATTGAACAGTGGAATCCTGCTTGCAGTGTGAATAGGGTGTTCCCTTGATATTGTGCCGGTTCCTGGGGCGGGTGAGATGATCTTTAGAAAGCCGTCTGGTGGAGGTCTTCAGGATGCATGTTGTGATGGATGACTTTGCCATCTCGGAACCAGACGACTCTTTGGGTGCTTTGAGCGACTTCCGGTTCATGGGTGACCATCACAACGGTCATGCCGCTGTTGTTGAGCGCGGTAAAAATATCTAAGATTTCTTGAGTTGTTTTTGTGTCTAGGGCTCCAGTGGGTTCGTCGGCAAGCAACAGGACCGGATTGTTGACGATGGCCCTTGCGATCGCAACTCTTTGTTGCTGTCCCCCCGAAAGTTGATTGGGGCGATTATTCATCCGATCGGCCAGTCCGACTTGCTGGAGTGCATGGGCAGCGCGTTCCTTTCGTTCTTGGAGTGGCACATTGGCGTACACCATGGGCAGCATCACATTATCGAGGGCGCTCACTTGGCTCAGTAAATGAAATTGTTGGAATACAAAACCAATTTTGCGGTTGCGAATCAGTGCCAATGCATCGTCTTCAAGTTGGGCAACATCTACCCCATCTAACTCGTATCGACCTTCCGAGGGCCGATCTAAGCAGCCAATGACATTCATCATCGTCGACTTGCCGGAACCTGAGGCTCCCATAATGGAGCAGTATTCACTGGGTAAAATCGTTAAATCCACGCCCCCAAGGGCATTCACCGTCGTTTCTCCAGCACCGTAAACTTTGGTGATGCCTTCTAGCTGAATGATGGGGTGGGATTGATCTTGGGCAGACAAAGGGGTGGACCTCAACCTTGATTGTAGTTCCACCCTAACGCGGCCAATTCATCTTTGTGTATGGGGTGCTGCGAATTTTGACGAGGCTATTGCCAGCGAACGCTCACATCCCCGTACCTTGTCATTCTTTCTTGGTCTTGGCCTCCAGTTCCTCCAGACGACTTTTGAGACTTTGGTTATCTTTTTTGAGCTGTTCTAGCTCCTCTTGAACCGATTGAATGGCCTGACCCGAACCCGATCTTGTCTGCACTTTCTTGATAGCCTCTTCTGCCATTCGTTCCACGCGATTGTCCGAAGTTTGGTTGGCAAGACCCCGGAGTATGCCGATGGCCTTGGGTGTTTCCATTTGCCCTAGTGCCGCGACAACAGCGACCTGGGTCAGAAAGAAGGATTCACCCGAAATGGCTTGCAAGCAGTCCAAAATCCGTTGAAGATTTGCGGGTGACTGCCCCGAAGAGATTGCGCCCAAGGCTCTAATTGAAGCCAGACGCAATGGCTGTGGCGTGCCGGAGACGGTTTGTTCCAGTACTAAATCAAGGGCATCCGCAGATGTCTTCATCTGGCTGAGACCGCCAATCGCTCCAGAACGCACTACCTCATTCCAGCCGGATCGTTTCTTTAGGACCGATTTAAACAGCTTGATCACCTTATCTTCCTTAGGTTTGTTCGCAAGTCCTGAACCGGCGAGGGTTCCAATTCCTCTAAGAGCTGAAGCTTCCACTGTGTAGCTGGGGTCGCCCTTCTCCGCGATCGGCTTCAGCAGTTTGTAGCTGTTGCTGTGCTTTAAAGTTGCGATCGCAACAACCACTGCCCGTCTAACCCTGGCATCCTTATCTTTCAAGCCTGCTTTTAATAGATCGAGAACTTGATCTAACTGCAATTTCGACAACTGCTGTGCCACTTCTACCCGGACACCCCAAAACACATCCTTTGTGAGTGATTCCCCTAAAGCGTTAGCAGCATCTAATCCTCCATTTTTCACCAACGCCGCCGCTGCATAAATGCGTGAGAGTGGATCTGGATCGTGTTGAAGCTGGGCCTTCAATTCCGGTAGTGGATATTCAAGGGTGACCTGCTTCAGAAAATGATTTCCCGCATCAAAACTAATGAAGTCTGGCTTAGAGGGGAGCACCAAATAAAAACTTTGCTCAGCCTCGTGAACCCGCACCGTAAATGTTTGCTGCTCCACCTGAGGTGGCTTCTTCCCAACCGTTTTGACCCATCCAAAAGCAATCGGAATTTTGAGATCAAAGAGCTCTTGGTATTTAGGTTTCTTTGGATCCGCTTGGGGTTGTTTCACCGTTACCTTGGCGAGGCTGCTGTCAGAATCCCAGCTATAGCTGACCGTATAGTTGGGGTAGCCTCCTCGGAATACGTACTGATCAAAAAGGAAGGCTAGATTCCGGCCCGTTGCTTTATCAATGGCCCGTAGCAAATCAATGGTTTCCACCGTACTGTGGGCATTGTCTTGAACAAAGGTGTGAATTGCCTTCCAAAATAGCTCTTCACCCAGTTCAGCTCTGAGCATGTGGTAGATACAAGCACCCTTTTCATAGATATGACGATCGTAGAGTTCAATGGCTGCTCTATATATATGTGTCACCACCGGACGCCGATACCGATTGCTGTCTTCGTTAATGTAGTTGCGCGCTTCATTCAGGCGGTAATAGGCAGCATCGTCGGCTCCATACTCTTTCTCTGTCCACATCACCTCCGAGTAAGAGGCCATGCCTTCCTTAATCCAGGCATGGGACCAGTGTTTGATCACCACTAGATCGCCAAACCATTGGTGGGCGAGTTCATGTACGACCAAACTCTCGGTCCAGCGATTATCAATGGCAGCGCGTTCATCTAATAGGTAGCGATCCCCTAGCAATGTTGTTGAGGTATTCTCCATTCCGCCAAAGATGAAGTCCGCGACACAGACCTGAGCATATTTGGGGTAGGGATAAAGTACCCCATATTTTTCTGATAAAAACTCCATCATCTGAGGCGTTTTGCCCATGCTCAAGCGAGCGTTCTCTTCGAGACCTTTCTCGACGTAGTAAAGAACGGGTTTGCCCTGCCATTCATCTCGGATCTCGGCAAATTCTCCCACTGCCAGCGTCATGAGATAGGTTGGGTGAATTTCTTTCTGTAGCCAGTGGTAAACCATTTGGTCTCCTTCCAGGCTCGTTTCTGTCAGTTCGCCATTGGAAACAGCCAGAAACGGTTTTGGCACCCGGACCCTAATTTCAGAGGTCGCAAGTTGTCCCGGATAGTCAAAACAAGGGAACCAGTAACGAGAATCTTCATCTTCCCCTTGCGTCCAGACCTGTGTCGGTTTATCTGGATAGTTGGCGTCTGGGCCCACAAAGTACAGGCCACGTTGGGGATGGTCTATAGAATATGCGATCGCAACCGTTATCGCTTTCCCGACCTTTGTCTCCTGCTTTAGTTGAATCACCAACCGCTCATCGTCATAATCAAACAGTTGTTTCGTCCGACCAACTCGAACCTCTTGGATCTTGAGATGGACTGCGTCCAGTACCAGTTGTGTAATCCCGCTGCGCACTGGATTAAGACGAATTTGGCATGTTCCCTGACAGATCTTTTGAGCGATATCTAACTCAAGATCCAAAAAGATATGTTCAACTTGACCTGGTCGATCAGGGTTGTAATGCGGACGTGCACCCGCCAGTTCAAACGACTTATGCTTTTTAGGCTCATCTAGAAAGAAGTTAGACATGACACTTTTCCGCTGCAGTGATCGATCTTTGGCGCTTACAGAGCGCTTATTTGATCCAGGTTAGCGCGCTTCTAGGGGGTGAGCCCCATTCACGACGTGTATCGGATATTCTTCAACGAATTTCCCCCAGGCTGCTAAGCTTTCTTAGAGGAATTCCCAGGGGGGTTCAGAAACATGCAGACTTCTCTATACGTCTCCTCGCATGAATCAACTGTTCTGAGACTAGCCTGTGCGATCTTTTTGGTTAATCCCCAGTTTATTGGGCCTTCTACTCGCAGCTCTTCCTGCCTATGCCGGTGGCAGACTCCTTAATTGGCAGTTTGACACAGACGAACGGCAGCTTGAAATCGTGACTGAAACGGGAGTCTCTCCCCGCGCTCATCTTGTACATGACCCGACCCGGGTCGTCATTGATTTACCCAACACCCAGCTCGGTCAATCAAACATCGAAAAAAAGCTGGGCAAACGTATTCGTCTTTTACGTGCCGGACAGTTTGATCAATATACGACTCGAATCGTGATTGAGCTGGGTTCCAAATATCGCTTATCACCGCAATTGATTCGCATCAAGGGCACAGCTCCGAATCGTTGGTTGGTTACCCTTAAGAAACCGAAAAAATCCTCCTTTCATGATCGTCGTGCTCTTGCCCTACAACGACGCCCCATTCCTATCGCTGTGCCAGCGCCCAGAAATGCTGCTTTAGCCTCAACCCCTTCAGATTCATCAACGTCCTCTTTCCCTTCCGCTCAATCCTCACCCTCTCCGTGGCGCTCCTCAAGTCAGCGCCCCACCGTTGTGATTGATCCTGGGCATGGTGGGCGAGACCCCGGCGCTATTGGTATCGGTGGTTTAAAGGAGGTTCAGGTGGTTTTGCCGATTTCACAAGAAGTCGGGCGCATTTTACGAGCCAAAGGCGTGAACGTTGTAATGACGCGCAATACAGACCAGTATGTGAGTTTGCAGGGTCGGGTTAGCATTGCTGAACGAGCCAAAGGGAAAGTCTTCGTCAGTATTCATGCGAACGCGATTAGCCTTAGTCGCCCGGATGTGAACGGTGTAGAAACTTTTTATTACAAGACCGGCAAAAGCCTTTCTCAGTCTATTCATAGCAGTATTCATCGTCGCATCCGTATCGGAGATCGAGGGGTGCGTCAGGCCCGCTTTTATGTTCTACGTAAAAGCTCAATGCCATCTTCCCTCGTAGAAGTTGGATTTGTGACCGGTCGTTGGGATGCGCCTAGGCTTCGGCAGCACGCCTTTCGCCAGCAAATGGCAGTTGCGATCGCCGAAGGCATTTTGAATCATCTAGGCATTCGCTAAATCGTACTGAGACTTTGGGTGAGTCGCTAACGTTGACAAGTCTTCCACGGTGATTACCTCCTCTCCTGGGGAGGGACGGAGACAGAATTTGCCAAATATCACTATGTCCTTTCTCTTTTCAAGATCGATAGATTCCCCTTACCAAATTAAAAATGGACAAGGAAATCCTTCGGGTCAACAAAATATTATCGACACCAAGATTCAAGCTGGAAGCAACCTATAAAAAAAAGCTCCAACATTCAGATAAGGAGCCATCCATTGATGGGACCCAAAAAAGGACCTCTTAACGATAGGTTTACAGGCAAATCGGAAAACATCAATAAAAAATCTCAGCCTAAAACCCTATCTAGGAAAGACTTCTACGATTTTAGACAAAATAAACTGAGCTTTTCTCAAAAAAGCGCTTGACAGTCTTTTGGGGTATCGCTATATTAGTAAAGCGCTCGAGAGAGTAACACCTTTCGGAGGCGCCAAGAACCTAGATAAGTTAATAGTTTGAAAGCCATAATAGCACATATAAACCTCGTTCAAAAAAACTAAGGAAGGGTAGTTTACTATCATTTCTTGATTACATAATAGAGTCATCGAATTCTACCAACATGGAGAGTTTGATCCTGGCTCAGGATGAACGCTGGCGGTATGCTTAACACATGCAAGTCGAACGGCAGCACGAGGAGCTTGCTCCTTGGTGGCGAGTGGCGGACGGGTGAGTAACGCGTGAGGATCTGCCCTTAGGCGGGGGACAACAGTTGGAAACGACTGCTAATACCCCATATGCCGAGAGGTGAAAGATTTATTACCTGAGGATGAACTCGCGTCTGATTAGC
>CALFCG010000309.1 GCA_937951315.1 uncultured cyanobacterium | reverse complement strand
TTGTGCAATTTCTGCTGGCAGCGTTGTCAGTTGATTCTCGCTGAGGTATAGCACCTTCAGGTTTTGTAGGTGTGCAATTTCTGCTGGCAGTTTTGTCAGGTGATTTGCGCGGAGGTCTAGCTCCGTCAGGTTTTGTAGTTGCGCAATCTCTGAGGGCATTGTTTTCAGTTGGTTCTCGCTGAGATGTAGCTCCGTCAAGTTTTGTAGTTGTGCAATTTCTGCTGGCAGCGTTGTCAGTTGATTCTCGCTGAGGTATAGCACCTTCAGGTTTTGTAGGTGTGCAATTTCTGCTGGCAGTTTTGTCAGTTGATTTGCGCGGAGGTCTAGCTCCGTCAGGTTTTGTAGTTGCGCAATCTCTGAGGGCAGAATTGTCCAATTTTGCTTTGATAGATTAAGCTTCGTCACTTTTTTCTGAGTGGCTTGATCGATGTGCATGAGCAATTCTTCTGTTGTCATATTTTTCGAGAGAATGCTATTCACTGCTGCTTTTACCTTAGCGCTAGGAACCTAATGTCATCAGTCGTCGTGGACGTTAGAGCATCATGGCTGCAATGTGAGCTTATCTAGCTTTTTTTATTGCTTCTGGACTTGGCAAGTCTTGAGAAGCCATGACATCCTTCATTAAAAAACATTAAGATCGAGTTAGTTCATCTGTTTCTGGCTGAAGTATGGCGCGCATTGTTCTCATTGCTGGGTTTGAGTCTTTCAATAAAGACCTCTACTGCCAAGCTGCTGAATTAGCTCAGGCTCGATGCCCAGAATTAGAGATCTGCGTGTTTAGCGATCGCGACATCACCACAACACCTGAGCTGATTACGCAAGCTTTGCAGAATGCCGATGTCTTTTTCGGAAGCTTGCTGTTCGACTATGACCAAGTGCTTTGGTTGCGCGAACGAGTCCAACACATTCCCATTCGTTTGGTGTTTGAGTCCGCTCTCGAATTAATGAGCCTGACCCAAATTGGCAAATTTGTGATTGGCGACCAGCCCAAAGGGATGCCTAAGCCCGTCAAATTCATCCTGAGCAAATTCAGCAGCGGTAAAGAAGAAGATAAGCTGGCTGGCTATATCAGCTTTTTGAAAGCCGGACCCAAGCTTTTAAAATATGTCCCCGTCAAAAAAGTCCAGGATCTCCGGAACTGGCTGATCATCTATGGATATTGGAATGCTGGTGGCTCAGAGAACGTCGCCGCCATGTGCTGGACTTTAGCTGAGAAATACTTAGGTCTAGACATTGGTGAAATTCCATCGCCTCAAGAGACACCCAATCTGGGCCTTTTGCATCCAGAGTATGAGGGCTACTTTGAGTCACCATTAGAGTACTTGCAATGGTATCGCCAACAGCGTTGTCTGCTGAGTTCCTCTCCCCAGGCCCTCTCTGCTCAGTCGCCAGTTGTAGGAATTCTGCTCTATCGCAAACATGTCATTACGCACCAGCCCTATATCCCGCAGTTGATTCGCCAGTTTGAAGAGGCTGGACTGATTCCGCTGCCGATTTTCATTAATGGTGTTGAGGGCCATGTTGCCGTCCGCGATTTGCTAACCACCTCCCATGAACAGGAGCAGCGGCAGCAGGGCAACCGAGTGATTAAATCTCTCTCAGATCAGGCTGCCTGTGTGGATGCCATTGTCTCTACCATTGGTTTCCCGCTGGTGGGTGGTCCCGCCGGTTCGATGGAGGCTGGACGCCAGGTCGAGGTGGCGAAGGGCATTTTGACCGCGAAAAATATTCCTTACTTAGTGGCCGCGCCCCTGTTGATTCAAGATATTCATTCTTGGACACGGCAAGGCATTGGCGGTCTGCAGAGTGTGGTGCTTTATGCGCTGCCCGAGTTGGATGGTGCCATTGATACCATTCCCCTGGGCGGGTTGGTGGGCAATGATATTTATCTGGTACCCGAGCGTGTGGATCGACTCACGGGCCGCCTAAAAAGGTGGATTGCTCTGCGTCAAACCCCTCCAGCCGATCGGAAACTGGCCATTATGCTCTATGGCTTTCCTCCGGGGTACGGGGCGACGGGAACGGCGGCATTGTTGAATGTGCCCAAATCACTCTTGAAGCTGCTGCAGTCTCTCAAAGATCAGGGGTATGAAGTTGGCGATTTGCCGGAAGATGGCGAAGAACTGATTGATCGTGTGCGGGAGGCTGATGCTGACTCTGGGCAGTCCGGAATGGCAGGGCAGCAAACCACCGTGAAGGCGCAACAGCTCGAACAATGGTTAGGGTATTTGCTCACGAAGCGAATTACAAATCAATGGGATTCTCTCACCAATAGCGGCATTAAGACCTTAGGTGATGACTTTTTGCTGGGGGGAGTCCAACTCGGCAATATCTGGATAGGTGTACAGCCCCCTCTCGGTATCTCGGGTGACCCCATGCGGCTGATGTTCGAGCGCGATATGACGCCCCACCCCCAGTATGCTGCCTTTTATCAATGGCTCCAGAATGAGTTTCAGGCCGATGCCATGATTCACTTTGGCATGCATGGCACTGTGGAGTGGCTACCGGGTTCACCCCTGGGCAATACCGGATATTCCTGGCCGGATGTGCTCCTGGGAGAGATTCCCCATATCTATATCTACGCTGCCAATAATCCCTCGGAGTCGATGCTGGCCAAGCGGCGGGGATATGGGGTGTTGGTGTCCCATAATGTGCCGCCCTATGGTCGGGCTGAACTCTACAAGGAACTGGCTGCTTTAAGAGAACTCATTCAAGAGTATCGCGAAGATCCTGAGAAGAATTATGCGTTGAAGGAAGCCATCTGCAAGAAGATTGTCGACTCAGGGGTGGATGCGGATTGTCCCTTCGACGAGGCTAAGAAGCTGGGCATTGCCTTTACGCCTGAAAATGCCAACTTGTTCAGCGCGCAGGTGTTTAGTCGTTATTTAGTGAAGCTTTACGCTTATCTACAGGAGCTAGAAACGCGCCTATTCTCTTCTGGGTTGCATGTGCTGGGTGAGTCGCCCAATTCGGATCAATTAGGAAGTTATCTGCGGGCCTACTTTGGAGAGGATTTGCCAGAAGATGCGATCGCATCTGTCGCCTCCGGTACTGAGCCCGAAGAATTATATACACAGTTCCAACTCAACGGCAGCACTCCGAAACTAGAAGAAGCCATCGAAATTCGGTCTCGACTGGCCCAAACGGGCGATGAACTCACCAACCTACTGCGGGGCCTCAACGGCGAATATATCCCCCCTGCCCCCGGCGGTGATTTATTGAGGGATGGTCCGGGGGTATTGCCTACGGGTCGTAATATTCACGCCTTAGATCCCTATCGGATGCCGTCGCCCGCCGCCTACGAACGGGGCCGTGAGATTGCCCGCAAGATTATTGCCCAGAGCTTAGAAGAAAATGGCCATTACCCCGAAACCGTCGCCGTGATGCTGTGGGGATTGGATGCTATTAAAACGCGCGGTGAATCATTAGGCATTTTGCTAGAGCTAGTGGGGGCTAGACCTGTCAAAGAAGGAACCGGTCGCATTGTCCGATATGAGCTGATTCCTTTGGATGAACTGGATCATCCTCGGATTGATGTGCTCGGTAACCTGTCTGGAATTTTTAGGGATAGCTTCGTCAACATCATTGAGCTATTGGACGATCTGTTTCAGCGAGCCGCTGCTGCTGATGAACAACAGGCGCAAAACTATATTCGTAAACATGCCCAAGAACTAGAAGCCAAGGGTGTCGAGAATTCCTCCGCACGGTTGTTCTCTAACCCCTCAGGCGATTTCGGCTCCCTCGTTAATGATCGGGTGACGGATTCAAACTGGGAAACGGGGGAAGAATTGGGGGAGACATGGCGCGATCGCAACTCCTTTAGCTATGGCCGTCAAGACAAGGGCCAAGCCCGCCCTGAGATTTTGCAAACCCTTCTGAAAAGCACCTCAGATATTGTGCAAGAGATTGACTCTGTCGAGTACGGCCTCACCGACATCCAGGAATACTATGCCAATACCGGCGGTCTCAAGCGCGCTGCCGAGCAACAGCGGGGGCAAAAAGTGAACGCCAATTTTGTCGAGAGCTTTTCCAAAGATACGACCCCTCGTAAGCTAGAGTCCCTTTTACGCATGGAGTATCGCACTAAACTCCTAAACCCCAAATGGGCTGATGCAATGGCAGAACAAGGGTCTGGCGGCGCCTACGAAATCTCTCAGCGAATGACGGCTTTGATCGGTTGGGCAGGGACCACCGACTTCAAAGAAGGCTGGGTCTATGACCAAGCTGCAGAGACCTATGCCTTAGATGCAGAAATGGCCAATAAGTTACGCGAGGCCAATCCTGAAGCCTTCCGCAATATTGTCGGGCGGATGTTAGAGGCCAATGGTCGCGGTTTTTGGGAACCGGACTCGGAGAAGCTTGAGCAATTGCGTGCCCTATATGAGCAGACCGATGAAGCCCTAGAAGGCGTTGCAACCTAAAAAATGAGTTTGATATGGGCCGGAGATCTGAGTATGAGCGCTTTACACCTTCTTGATTCGCACCAGCAGAACGCCCATGATCACGAAAACGATGGCTAGACCTCGGACCCAAGACATGGGTTGTCTGGGGACGCCATAGAGCCCATAGTGATCAATCACGAGTCCGAATACAAGCTGACTCAGGATAATGATCATCAGGGCTAAGGTTGCACCTAGGCGAGGAAAGACGTAAATCCCTCCAAACAGGATTAAAAGACCATAGAGTGCGCCTCCAAGCAGGAGATCGGGGCGTAGGGTTGCTATCTCATTCCACGAGAAGCGCTCGCGGGCTAACCCCGCATAGATTATTGAACCGATGAGGACGAGGCCATTCGAAACAACCATCAACGGTGCTAGACCGATAAACCGGGCTGCCGCCGCGTTTGTCACAGGCTGAAATGCGATGCCCAAGCCCATTAAAGCTGCCACAATCAAAGCGATATTGATCATACTTTTTTCGCTTCGTATTGTTGGATGGCTTTAGCGAGCTTTTTGCGCATCATTAATCCGGGGCGATCCGTTGCCATGTGAGCTTCTAACTGAAAAGTATAGAGATCCACATTCGGATCGAGAATCTCTAGAATGTTCCTGTCCTCGGCGATGATTTTTGATTCGAAATCAATCAGTTCCTGAGCCGAGACATCCGTTTCGGAGTCGCTGCGATAATGAAATTGAACCACTTGAATTTGATCGCCTGTGATCGGTGTCGAACAATTAATAATGACATGCTGTAGCCCACTGTCATAGGTAATATCTAGGCGCACTATAAAGGGCATGAACCAAGTGATGTTCATGGTCCGACTCGATTCCCCCTGGGGCATTCCTGTGTTTTTGGCCTGTGCTTCTGGTGCGAGAGTGGCTAATTTTGCATGGAGATGGAATGTCCAGGGATCGATATCCGTTAGATTGAGGGCCAGGGGGATTGGATTCGCTTCTGCCCCGAATGTTGTTGTATGCACAAATGAGAAATGGGCCATATCTAGCTCATTCTCCATCGAACGAAAAGCACTGGTCTGCCAACGTTCATAGAAGCAAGGGATGCGGCGGAAAGAGGCTTCTTGCTCCTCCGTAAAATCTGGAATATGACGTATCGGTTCAGCTAACGTGACCCAAATATATCCATATCGCTCTTGACTCTGATATGCCGGTACCTGGTGGGCCGCAGAGGGCTTAAACTGAGATTCCTGCGGGATTGCTATGCAGTGACCCTGGGCATCAAAAACCCATCCATGATACGGACAGCGGATGGTGTTGTTTTGAACCGTGCCACAAGATAGCTTGGCTGATCGGTGACAACAGCGGTCACGCAGCACAATGGTTTGTCCCTCGTGCCGCCAAAGTACAAGTGGTTCGTCTAAGAGCGTAAATGTTTGCGGGGAATCCTTCTTCAGCATGTCTGAAGGCATCACCGGATACCAAAAATGCCGAAAGAATTCGTGGCTATTGGGGAGCATGCTTGTCCTAGTGACGAATCACTCAGTAACGTTCAATGAGAACCTAATTGAGTGGAATACTCCTCACATTCTCCCCTAGTGAAGTCCCGTGTACGACCTGTTGTCGTAATTACCCTTAACCCACTGGTGAAGGGTGATGTTGCCCAACTGCCTGACTGTCAAGGGCTGGCTGCGGTGTCTTTTCTCACCTATCAATTCGGCACAATTGATCTTTGGCATTGCGGGCAAATTGCATGGATTGAGAGTTGGCAATCCAACAGGTGAAAACCTGATTTCTGAGCTGTCTTTGTCCCAATCTTCAGGACTGAGTCACTCTTGAACTCGATCGTCTTATTGCACTTGACGCAAATCAGATGATGATGGTGATAGGGATAAGGCTGGTTGATCTCGTAATGCTTGTGGCCTTCTGCAAACTCTAGCTCTCGCAGAATTCCCATGCGAGACATCAACTTTACCGTTCGATAAATCGTTGATAGGCTAATCGGATCTCCCTGCTCTTCTAGGAAATCGTGGAGTTCTTCAGCACTTAGGTGTTTCCCCTCAGGCAAATTTTGAAAGACTGTGAGAATCGTTTCTCGCTGAGGAGTCAAGCGCCAGCCTTTGTCGTTTAGCTCGGCTTTAAGGGCGTTGGAGGTGTACATCTTTCTTCTCAATAGCGAAGTCTTGTTGATAACCTTAACTTGAAAGTTCACCATTGGCAAGAAGAGTTGCTTATTGAGAAATGTTGCAAGCGCCCATGAGGCGTTTATGGCCTTTTCATGAGCGCTTTTTCTATTTTTGGAGTTATTATTCTGAACTGCTTCGATATCGGTTCGTCAGTACCGTTTTTAAGAGAATGCCTCCAGAAAATCGCGAATACGATTACGTCGCTTGGGTTGACGTAGCTTTTGTAGAGCTTTGGATTCAATTTGACGAACGCGTTCCCGAGAAAGCTCTAACACCTTCCCAATTTCAGCTAATGAGTGAGTCTTGCCATCGTTGAGTCCGAATCGCATTCTTAATACGTCTTGCTCACGAGGGGTTAGTTCTGCCATCAGGTCCCGGAGTTCCTGTTGCAGAGACTCACGCATGATCAGTTCTTCGGGAGAAATCTCATCGGTTTCAAGCAGATCACCCAGCTCGGTATCTTTATCCTTGCCAACTTTGATCTCTAGCGAAACAGCCCTGGGGACTTTTAGCAGCAGCTCCCGCACTTGTTCAGGCGTACTTTTCATTTCCTTTGCAACATCTTCAATCGAAGCTGTGCGTCCCTTCTCTTGAGAGATTTTTCGCTGTGCTTTTTTGATTTTGTTGAGCTTCTCGGTAATGTGAACCGGAAGTCGAATGGTGCGACTTTGAGTTGCGATCGCACGGGTAATCCCTTGGCGAATCCACCAATAGGCGTAGGTACTAAAGCGATACCCTTTTGTCGGGTCAAACTTTTCTACTGCCCGTTCGAGGCCCAGCGTTCCTTCCTGGATCAGGTCGAGTAACTCTAGCCCCCGATTCTGGTATTTCTTCGCCACTGAAACAACCAATCTCAGGTTGGCCTGAATCATATGTTCCTTGGCGCGAACACCATCTTTAAGGATTTTTTCTAACTCAGCAACAGAGAGTTCGGTATGCTCTGCCCATGCTTGTTTACCGGATCTAAGGCTGGGCTTGAGTGCCTCTAACTCGATGGCTGCTTCCCGTGCCCAGCGCTGAAACGAGGGACGGTGTCCGAGTCTTGCTGTGAGCTGGTCTCGGATATCAACAAGCCTCATATATTCAGCTATATCTGGCTTTTCAACTGCTTCTTCGCGGGACTCTAACAGCTGCATATACCGCTGCACATTTTGCGCTTCGGAAACTTCTTCGTCTCTGCCCAAAAGAGGCACTCGACCGATCTCTTGTAGATATAGACGTACTAAATCAGTTGTCCCCCGTCTCCCCTTGAATTTTGCGGGGCTGACTCCAGATTCTGGATCTGCAGCTAGCTCCTCATAGATATCCTCTTCTGTTTTGTCGGGACCATCACCGGCGGAATGATCTTTCTTTGTTTTGGAGTAGATGTGAATGGCTTCGGATTTTTGGGACATTGTCGACATGATTGAGCTACCTCTAGAAGGGTTGAATTAACCCGCTCCCGAACTTATAGTGCCCATAAATAAAGCCTTTCAACCATCCCAAATTGATTTTATTCCGTTTCTAGAGTAAAAAGGATTTCGCAAGAGAATTTCTCCGTAAATCTACGGAGAAAATTCCGCTCTCAACGACAGATCTTAATATGAGTCGAGGGTCATCTCTGTGCATTCATAAATGTGGGGTGTTCCCTTCGATTTGATCAATATCTAATGACAAATCACCCTGTGCCGCAGGGGTGAAATGTTCTGCATCAATCCCTGTATCGGCAGTAAAATGGATTCATCGGTCCAACGAAGCAGTGTTAGAAATATATTGAGATCGCGTTCTTCTTTTGTCGCGAAGACTCAGGCTATTGATACCTATATCGACGAACGACCTCCCGAAAATTATTGAAAGCGAACTAATAATGCGCGATCTAGCTCTCCCCTCTATTTTTTTTATCACCGTGCTATTGCTGATTGGGCTGTTTTTCTTTATTCGGGCATCTGTTAAAGATCGCACCCAAAAAGTAACGCTCATTGCTCCAGACGCTGAGGATGTCACGCTCAATCAATTAGAGGCATACCTCAAGCAGAGGGCTTATCAATTGGTGGGTATGAACCGTGACCAAGCCCAACTGACCTTTGAAGGCATTGTCCGTCCCAGCCTAGGGTTAGCGATTTTTCTGATGCTGCTTGCTGCGGTCAGTCTGTTATGTCTCAGCCTCGTCGTGGCTATCCAGTGGCCCGCAATTGGGATTTGGTCGACGAGCTTAGTGGCTCTCTCTCCCCTCACCCTCTTGTTCTACTGGAAGAAAGCGCAACGATCTGAGCAGGTGGTGCTTAAGGTTGAATCCCTGTCTCAAGCTGAACCCTCAACGGCTGAGTCACGGACCCTTGTGACGGTTGTCGCTCATCGAGATGAGCTAACGGCTCTCAAGTCAGCCCTCAAATATCGCCCGATGGCGACTCCTTAATTCGCTAAAGCCTGAGAACTATCCAGGGTCTGAATCGTGAGCACCTGTGGTGGCGTAGAGTCTGGAGGATAAAGGAATTCTAGGCTGACGGGACGTTCGTCACCGGGGGGCAGGGTTAGGTTCACCAGAGGTTCGCCCCGCTGACCCTGTTTTTGAACCAAGTGTAAATATCGCTTTTTCGGCTGTCCTTGATCGCTGGTGTAGGTTACCCTCACAGTGCCGCGAAAAAAGGGCTGGCCTTTCGGAGCGCTGAAGAATCTCAAGCCTTTCTGACTCAGTTGATCTTCTTTAATCGGAGTCTGGATTGCGAGTGTCACTTTCTGAGGGGTTTGTGTGGTGTTCTGCAGCGGCACATTGAGTTTGTATTTGACACCATAGTTGCCGTGGGATCGGTAAGCGGTATCTGGATATCGGGCCAACATCGGGGCACTCTGAATTTGCCCTGTGCCGAACGTGCCACGATCTAAGGAATTGAGAACGTAGGAGACAGCCTGTCCCGGTTCTGGAATCGTGAGTTTGTCTGATTTCTCGTCATCAGTAATGTCGGCTTGCCATTCAGCCCCCTGCGAGATCCCTGAGACTCGGCCATAGAGAAAAGGGTCTGCCTTTTCTTCTTCAGGGGGGGTGGGAGCTTTATCGCGAGGGGTCACTAAGTCCCCGTTCGTTAAAAGAGAGCGCCACTCCTCTAGGGTCGGCTTATAGTCTGGGTCGGTGGCAAACTTTGCCATACTCGCCACATAGAGTTTGTCGTTGCTGTAGAGACGCATCCAGGTGGTGCGACTATTGCTGACGGGCATTTTGAGGTTCATCAGCATGCTGCTTTTCCCGGGCGGAACTTCAACGCTTGTTGACCAACCTGCCTGATTCTGACGACGGAGAACATCACTGGCGGTGCGGCTACCAGGGCCAGAAAAAACACGCCCGCCTCGATTCTCGACTTGATCGGGGAGGTCAATGAAGGGGGCCTCCGATGAGCTGAGATAGCTATTGGCTTGAAGGACTAAAACTTTAACCGGCTTGTCTCCAGGATTGTGAACCAAGACACCCAGATACATGGGCAGGTTGCCATTTTTGGAGTTGATGCGGGTGACGTGGTGGGAGAACAGATCAAACCGACCGTCCATGGGGTAATCCAAGTGGGCTTGGGGGGATGATTTGTCTTTGCCTGGAAAGGTCGAGAGTAGAATGCCTTCTGACATCACTAACTCAGGGCTGTTGCTGTTAAATACTGGGAAGTTATCGAGCTGTCCTGGTAGAGCGCGTACTTCTTGCTCCTGTATTATCTCTGGAGCCAGAGCGATGGGGGCTGGGGCTAAAAGCAAAGAGGAGAGCAGAATTGACATAGAAAACGTTAACCAAGGACAAGCCAAATTTTATCAAATCGATCCCCCCTATTTTTTTTGCATAGAAAAAATACGGGGGATCTCTAAGGACTAGATGAAACTTGCACTGAATCTGTTCCAGAGGCTAGTGATTGACGGACTGTAGATAATCGATAACGGCTGATGCAATCTGTTGATTGCCGTTAGTGGCGAGAGGCTGCGGGCTGCGAGGAGGCTTTGGGGGGGTGTGGAGAAAATCCCAGGATTGCTCGAATTCGCCAGGTTTCAGGATTTGATGGTGGTTGTAATCTTGCAGACCTGAAATCAAATAGGTGGCTTCGGCAAAGTCATGGCGTGGCAAAGAAACCATGGGGATTTGTAAGCGACACACTTCGGCATAGGTTCCATAGCCGGGTTTGCCGATCACCCGTCCACAAACGGGCATCAGGTCGATGGGGCGGAAAGCTTCTTTGGGCACCTGCAAGAGATTGGGGCTGATCGGGGCAGCGTTATCGAAGGTAATAAATTGCCAGTCTGGGAACTGCTGTAAATGGTGGTATGGCACCTCGGATAGACCCATTCCGCCGAAGGTGAGCAACACGGTGCGCTCTTGAGGCACGGTTAAGTTTAGCTTGGAGCGAAGATTCTCAACGGGAATATTGGGTCTAAAGCCCGTTAACCCAACATCCACGATGTTTTTGAAGGCGGGCATGGGTTCGTGAAAGGGGAGACGAAAGAGACGATCGCATCTTGAAAAACAGTCTTGTATCCAGGCCACAATGTCGGCAAATTCCTCGCCCCACTCTTGATAGATCAGATCCCACCCAAAATTGCTGCTCATCCAGCAGGGAATGTTTGCCGCCTCGGCCACCTTTGCAATCAATGGCGGAATATCTCCGAGGATTAAATCCACTTGATTTTGCTGCACAAAAGTAGCTTCTGCAGCAATCAACTTCAGTTCTCGAGCTTGAATTTGCTGCAGTTTTTGAAGGGTGGCGTTTTTATCAATATAAAAGCCATGACTTTGAATGGCTCCGATATCGAAGGTGCAGGGACGGTAAATAAAGTCGCCAGGCAAGTAGAGATCGAGTAACCATCGGGGAGTCCCCGTTGCCAAGATCAGCAGAACTTCAGGATACTGGTGCTGAATTTCAGCGAGGACGGCCGCTGTTCGGGTCGCATGTCCAAACCCATGATTCGTGATAGCAGCGTAGAGCGTCGGTCTTGGCATCGGTTACCCGTGAAGTATTTCCCGCTATTCTAGCCCTACCAAAACCAGCAGTTGCGAGTAAGATGGGTACGGCAGATACACATAAATTTGACACAAATGAAAAATCCCTCTCTCCGAGAACAGCCACGGTCACAAGCCGCTCCCATCATGGAGTCTCGAAAAGATGCTTCAATTCTGGGCTGGCTAGAGAATTCCGGTCGTTTGATGGAGCGTGAGCCCCAGGAAAAAGCCGCTGATGACGAAGAGATGGAAGAGATCAATGCGTTGATGTCTGGCGACAGTGATGATGACTTCGATGGCGATGACGATAGCTCTGACGAGGATAGCTAACGCAGCGCTATGACGGTTTTGAAGCAGTCTCCTAAAGCCACCTGGCTTTCAGGGCAAAAACTCTACGGGCTCTTGCTGGTGAGCTTAGGTGCGGCGGCTATCGTGACGGATAGCCTTGCAGGGCGATTCTCTGAGCCAATGGTTTCGTTGACGCTCCCCTTTGCGGTGACGACTTTAGCTGTCACGGCTTTAGGGTTTGGGGCGGTACCGGTGTTGCGATCGCTCAAAGCAGGCCAAGTGATCCGGGAGGACGGTCCCCAGTCCCATCTTAAGAAGGCGGGAACGCCAACGATGGGAGGTATCTTTTTTGTGCCGGTGGCTTTGCTGTTGAGTCTTGTTTGGTCGGTGATTGCCCTACCCAATTTCCCGGCTGAGGTCGTTGCTGCTGTTCTATTGACCTTGGTGTTGGGCTTTGTGGGTTGGGCTGATGATTGGCAGGTGCTGCGGAAGAAGTCGAATAAAGGGATCTCAGCACGGCTCCGGCTGGCCATTGAAATTGGCAGTGGGGTGCTGTTCTCGCTGTGGTTGATGCAGCAGCAGTCTGGAATTACCACGCTCCAGTTCCCGTTTGGTGTTGCGGTTCCCATCGGCATTTTGTTTTTGTTCTTGGCGACGTTTGTGGTGGCAGCGGAGAGCAATGCCGTTAATCTGACGGATGGTATGGATGGCTTAGCGCCTGGAACCAGCGCAATCGCGCTGTTCGGCATGGCGCTTGTCGTTGCGCCTGACTGGCCTGGATTGATGATTTTTTGCGCTTGTATGGCAGGTGGCTGCATGGGCTTTTTGGCCCATAATTACAATCCAGCCCGCGTGTTCATGGGCGATACGGGCTCACTGGCGCTTGGTGGTGCCTTGGCAGCTGTGGGATTGATTAGCAACAGCCTCTGGGCTCTCCTGATTTTGAGCGGTCTATTTTTGGTTGAGGCGCTATCGGTGATTGCGCAGGTGATCTATTTCAAAGCGACGAAAGGACCGGATGGGGTTGGAAAGCGACTCTTTCGCATGTCGCCCCTTCATAATCACTTTGAGTTATCAGGCTGGCCTGAGGTGACGGTGGTGTTTACGTTTTACAGCGTGGTTGTTCTGCTCGCGGTGGTGTCCTTAGGGCTCAATACCTTTGTCTAAAACTGATCTTTCAGGCCCCGGAGTCGAGCAAGGGTTTGCACAGAATCCTGTCCCTTGACCGCAGCTATCAAGGCTTCCTGATCCCAGCGAAGAAATGGATTGGTCCGTTTCTCAAGGCCGATTTCGGAGGGGACTGTGGCTTGATCTTGAGATCGGGCCTCCTGAACCTGTCTAAATCGTTGCTGTAGGTCGGGGTTGTTGCGGTCAACGGTAAGGGCAAACTGTAGATTCTTTAACGTATATTCGTGGGCGCACCAGACGCGTGTGTTTTCGGGGAGATTCCGCAATTTGCTCAGGGAATTCAACATTTGTGTGGGGGTGCCTTCAAAAAGGCGTCCGCAGCCTCCTGCAAATAACGTGTCACCACAAAATAGTTCGCCACCTTCATCTGCGGTGGGTGGGAAGTAGTAAGCAATGTGGGCTCGGGTATGGCCAGGGACGAAGAAGACTTGGGCGATGCGATCGCAAAACGCTACTTGATCTCCATCTCTTAAAAAAAACTGCTGCCGAGGAATCCGTCCCCTATCTTTCTCTCCCCCGTACACCACTGCCTCAGGGAATGCTTTCAGGAGTCGACGGTTTCCTCCCACATGATCTGAATGGTGATGCGTGTTGAAGATAGCCACTAACCTTACATCTAAAGCTTCTAGCTTTTTCAGAACAGTGGTTGGATCTGCGGGATCCACAGCCGCCGCAACCCTTTGCGTTTGGTCGAGAAGCAAAAAAATATAGTTGTCAGAGAAGGCTGGCAGTCTATAAATATGCATCGAGACCTCTTTTTTCTTCATATATTCTGAGCTTACAGGCTGTGGCCTTGCCATTGAACGGGCTTTTTAACCCATGTGGAGGATGTTTTTCAGCTTCCTGACGCAAAAGATTAAGACAACATAAATAACTTTACATATCGAAGGAATGTTCGTTACTGTTGTTCACGTAGGCAACTTATATATTAATGTTTGTCTGCAAACACATTACATAACGCAATTATCATCATGACTACAGTTCTACAGGGCCGCGAAAGCGGCAGCGCTTGGGAGCGCTTCTGTAGCTGGATCACTAGCGTTGACAACCGCCTTTATATCGGTTGGTTCGGCGTGATCATGATCCCTACGCTCCTAGCAGCCACAACATGTTTCGTAATCGCCTTCATCGGTGCACCTCCAGTAGACATCGACGGCATCCGTGAGCCAGTAGCTGGTTCACTTCTATATGGCAACAACATGATCACAGGTGCAGTTGTACCTTCATCTAACGCCATTGGTCTTCACTTCTACCCCATCTGGGAAGCAGCTTCTCTAGATGAGTGGTTGTACAACGGTGGTCCTTACCAGCTCATTTGC
>CALFCG010000308.1 GCA_937951315.1 uncultured cyanobacterium | reverse complement strand
CATCATCAGATATCTTTCACACCCTAGCGATCCTGCCCCCTCGTGTTTCATAACAATGAGATTCAGAGTCATATTGTTCACCCGGCACATCAAATCTCGAGAAAACTCAAGTCATTATATTTTTTGGAGTGTTGAATCGTTCTTCAAAGAACACCATCCATCCATAAAACGATAGATATTAGAAATTAGGTTCTGGCTTTTTAAACAATCCATCATGGCTAGAGAGAGCCATATCAACGTGGATCAGCTGCAACAATTAAAATTCCCTGCTAGTCTGGTTCGGCGGTCTGATAGGATTGATCGTTGATATGCAAAAAGAAATCAGTCAAAAGTACTGCAGTTTCAGAACGCATCAATATAGACGCAATCAGGGCAATCTGGAGGGATCTCTGCGTGGATAATGTTATTGGATTAGAAATCATTGAGGTTGTTGAGAAAGCAGCGATCGCATCCGCTCGATGGATGGGTAAGGGTGAGAAAGATACTGCAGATGAAGTTGCAGTAGAAGCCATGCGGGAACGCATGAACGAAATTTATATGCGTGGTCGCATCGTGATTGGAGAAGGTGAGCGAGATGATGCTCCCATGCTCTATATCGGTGAAGAACTAGGGATTTGTACTCAGGAGAACGCATCAGACCTCTGTAATCCTGATGAGCTAGTTGAAATTGACATTGCGGTGGATCCTTGCGAAGGGACCAACTTAGTCGCCTATGGCCAAAACGGTTCTATGGCTGTGCTAGCAATTTCAGAGAAGGGTGGTCTATTTGCAGCCCCTGACTTCTATATGAAGAAGCTAGCTGCACCTCCTGCGGCAAAAGGCAAAGTGGACATCAACAAGTCTGCGACTGAAAACTTGAAAATTTTGTCAGAGTGCCTAGACCGCTCCATCGATGAGCTTGTTGTGGTCGTTATGAAGCGAGAACGTCACAACGGCCTCATCAAAGAGATTCGAGATGCAGGCGCTAGAGTTGCTCTTATTAGCGACGGTGATGTCTCGGCGGCGCTTTCCTGCGCCTTCTCTGGAACAAACATCCATGCACTGATGGGCATTGGTGCTGCACCTGAAGGTGTGATTTCCGCTGCAGCTATGCGGGCATTAGGCGGTCACTTCCAGGGACAGCTTGTTTACGATCCTGAGATTGTTAAGACTGGCCTGATTGGTGAAAGCAAGGAAAGCAACCTTGCCCGCCTTAAGAGTATGGGAATTACAGATCCTGATCGGGTTTATGAAGCCAATGAGTTGGCCTCCGGCGAGACCGTTCTGTTCGCGGCATGTGGAATTACCCCCGGCACACTAATGAAAGGCGTTCGCTTCTTTGGTGGTGGGGCACGAACCCAGTCCTTGGTTATCTCAACGCAGTCTAAGACTGTCCGCTTTGTAGATACCATTCATATGTTTGAAAAACCCAGTCGCCCGAAGGCTCTCCAACTCCACTAAGGAGCCAAGAGTTCTAGCTGGTTATTTGGACGCGACTACCCAAGGAAGAGAACATGAATATTGCAGTTGTAGGTCTGAGCCACAAAACAGCCCCTGTTGATGTGCGAGAGAAGCTTAGCGTCCCTGATGACGCAAAAGAACGTGCAATCGCACAGTTACGAAGCTACCCCCACATCGAAGAGGTTGCTCTGCTCAGTACCTGCAACCGCCTAGAGGTTTATGTTGTCGCCCATGAAACAGATCAAGGGATTCGCGAACTCACGCAGTTTCTATCAGAGTGGAGTCAGCTCCCTCTGACAGAGCTGCGCCCTCACTTATTTGTCCTACTGCATCAAGATGCTGTGATGCATCTCATGCGTGTTGCTGCGGGCCTCGATAGCTTGGTGCTGGGCGAGGGACAAATCCTATCCCAAGTGAAACACACTCACAAACTGGGACAGAAGTACAACGGCACGGGCCCCATTCTCAATCGCCTTTTCAAGCAATCCATTTCTGCCGGTAAGCGAGTCAGAACAGAGACCAGTATCGGCACTGGTGCCGTTTCCATTAGCTCTGCAGCCGTGGAGCTAGCTCAGGTGAAGGCAGATAACTTAAAAGACTGTCGAGTCGCCATTATCGGCGCAGGTAAAATGTCTCGTCTATTGGTGAAGCACTTACTCAGCAAAGGTGCCCATCAGATTGCCATTGTGAATCGTTCGCTTAAGCGAGCGGAAGAGCTGTCAGCGCAATTTAAAGAAGCGAACCTTCAACTCCATGAGATGGGGGAGATGGAACCGGTCCTCACAAAATCTGATCTTGTGTTTACCAGTACTGGGGCAACTCAGCCGATTTTAACGCGTCAGGTTCTAGAACCCATTGTTGCCTCTCTAGAGTCCTTGATGATTGTCGATATTTCAGTCCCTCGGAATGTTCACTCTGATGTCAGTGAGCTACCAGAGGTCAAAGCTTTCAATGTTGATGACCTCAAGGCTGTAGTTGCACAAAACCAAGAAAGCCGACGCCAGATGGCAATGGAAGCAGAAACTCTGTTAGAGGAAGAACAGTCCGCCTTTGATACATGGTGGCGTTCACTAGAGACAGTACCCACAATCAGCAGTTTACGCGCCAAAGTGGAAGGAATTCGGGAGCAAGAACTCGAAAAAGCGCTTTCTCGCCTCGGCTCAGAATTTGCTGAAAAGCATCAAGAGGTCATTGAGGCGCTTACCCGTGGCATTGTGAATAAAATTTTACATGACCCAATGGTGCAGTTACGCGCCCAGCAGGACATTGAAGTCAGACAGAAGGCGATGCAGTCGCTGCACATGCTTTTCAATCTACAACAGCCTTCTGGACAACCTGTTAAGCGTAATACCTAAGTCCCGCTAACCGAAAGCATATGGTCGCCCTTTCCCTCAACCGTGTGAGAAGCTCTCAAGCTTAGGGAAAGGGCTTGATATATATCAATGCATCAATGCTCTTCGTTAACACTGCATCTATTCTTCGCACGCAGACACCATTCTAGATTCTGAGTCACTGCACCATCAGGAGTCTAAGCCTTAAGAGCTTGTCAGAGAAGCATAGATTCTATGTTGAGAACCATATAATCTCGGGGTGCAATGAGGTCTCAAGGCTGACTGGCGTTGCAAGGTCATGCCCTGTTATTTCTACAGAGGACCTACACCATGGTCCTTAAAATTACGGCTTAAAATTACGTGGACCTTGATAGCCAGAAGCTTGTGCCAACTCTTCTAGGGATTGACTGCCAAATAAATACTTACCCTTGACATCCCAAGTGGGGAACCCCGCTTTCTCTCCGGTCTCTTGCTCTATTTTGGCAAACAGATCTTGGCAGGCTTGAGGCTCAGCCTTTTTACCGTCTGGAGAACATTCAACATAGGGCATTTCACCAAGTGCTTCAACACCAAAGAGTTTCTTTTGGTCATAGCAGTGTGGACACCAATAAGCACCGTACATCTTGGCCCCCACAGATTTCAAATGCTTCGCTAACTCAATTTCAGACTCACCGGACTCCTTTTTCACACTGAACACCACTTCACCGGTCCCTGATTCAATGTTGTAGGCATCTGCCACCGGTTTGCCAATGGGAGAATAAATGGCCAGGGTGGTAATAATCGTAATCAGACCGACAATGATGCCGGAGAAAAAAAGCTGACCGATATCATCCCAAGCGCGCCCTAATATGGTCAGCAAAAACATGGCGGTGGCAAAGATGGCGGAAGCGATGCAGTAGATACACACGGCTTCGGGACCAATGGGCACCACAAATTTAGTCACCATGATGTACATCAGATAGGCACTAAATAACATCATGGAAGTGGCGCCAAGGAATAAAAGCAGCCAACTTTTGTTCTCAAGGTCAGTACGTAGCTGCTTATTCTTGGAGGGGCTGATGGCCAAGGGCCCAAGGGCAAAAATGGCCATCACGACATAGGCGATTAGACCAAAGAGGGCTAGGGGCTGGCCGAACACCGTAGCATAGGCGCTGGATAAGACTTTCTCACAACCGTCTGTGGGACAGGCGGTTTGAGAACCAAGCAGACGGGTTGCCAAGAGATACGCAGTATTTATGGCCCCTAAAATTGCGATCGCACCTATTGCAGGTCGAGACCAACGATGCAGCGGAGAGGAGGATTTAGAACGGCGACGGCTCATAGAGGCTTCCCAGCTTGGAATTTCAAATCGAATCTATCTTAGATCATAGAGCGGTGCCTGATACTTGT
>CALFCG010000307.1 GCA_937951315.1 uncultured cyanobacterium | reverse complement strand
GGGGTCAGGAAAAGATATCAAAGCCTTAATGCTTTTTAGTTGACTTTCCTTGTCTAAATTTCTACTCGAAGTCACTGTTTCAAGGGTCAACGATTTTCATCAGGATCTGTCGGGGTTTGACTATGGTCAGGATGTCTTTCGCCTTTGGCCCATGTCCTAGGTTTTAGCTTAGTCGTCGTTTCGACGGGGCTATGAGGTCTTGTAAACAGCAATTGATATATTTCTGTGCATTTGAGTTTTTGTTGCCTAATTTCAGGGGTAAGTCAATGATTCATAAAATTTTGGTTAAAGCAGCCTTTGTGGTTGCTGGGAGTTTGGCAGGTGGATTTTTAATGGGTGATGCAGCCCAAGCCGTCAAGTTCTCAAGCGTAGGTGAAACGGTCAATTACGCTAACGTGGGTTCAACGGTTGATTCAAGTCAGGAGCTTGGGGCGGGAGTTGGTGTTGTCCAAGGGGAGCTTTCTTCCCATGCCGACCTCTATAAGTTCTCCTGGGAAAAGGATGAGTCAGGAAATGCTCAAGATTTTAATGTCAGGCTTGCAGGTCATAATTCTGACCTGCAGTTGTCGCTTTACAGGGTCGGAACGCCAACAGGTGATAGCGGTGCTGATTCATTGCTAAGAGGTGTCGGGCTTTCAAGCAGCGATAGTTCCAGGCTATCAGTGAATAATCTTTACAGTGGTACCTATTATCTAGGGGTGTCATCTAAGGATTATGTTCCTGTCGATGCTGCTAACAATGCTGTTTTTTCCGGTAATGGAACGAACTGGGAAAGTACTTCGACCCTGAGTGGTTGGAGTTGGGGGAACTCGGCTTCTTCTACCGGCACTGAAAACTATGAACTTAAGTTTTCAACTGCCACGGGAGATGCAGCGAATGTCCCTGAACCAGTGACGATTATCGGGACTCTTTTGGCTGGTGCCTATGGCATCTCTCGTAAGATCAAGAGTCGAAAAAGAGCATCTTCAACTACCTAGGGTGAGCTGGTCCTGGCATTGAGCGCAAATGACGCCACTCTCTGCTACAGTCTCAGCGCTGTTCTGCTGAACAACCGTTGAGACTTTTCCTCAAGTGCCTCGAATGGGGATTACTTTTTCTTTGCCAATGGCTGGGACATTTTGGTGTGCCATGAAGTCTTATGTCTGTGCTGAAGGTAATCTGGCCCAGCTGAGGTGGTCTGAAATCTCTTTTCTACAAAATGACAAGCATCCCTGCACGGCTATTTTCCCAATCCCATTTTTGGTTGCTCTCGCTGCTGGCGGGATTGTATGCCATCTATCTAACATTAGTTGTCCGTCATGAAAATGTGAGTCACCTAGCCGTTAGCCTACTCTTTGGGCTGGCTGTACTTTCACTGCTGCACGATAAGTATCAACAGCTCCGTTATGAGAGTGGAGGGCAGGGGCATTTCGTGGGTATTTTGCTGATTCTAAGTGTCCTCTGGTACAGCATCTATCAAGCTGACGGGGGCTTCCTAAGGTTGTTACCTCTGGTCTCAGGGCTGGGCGTCGGGCTTTTAGCGGTGGGCTTTAAGGGGCTTAGGCAATTAACTCAAGAACTCGTTTTACTGTTTTGCTTGGGGGTGCCCAGTGTCGTGGCTGCATTCTGGCTTGATATTTCGCCCTTAACAGCGCAATGGGCGAGATTATTGCTGCTGTATCTGGGATTTGATGTTGCAGGACAAGGCGTAGATGTGCAACTGCCCACGGGAAGTGTGAGGGTCGTATATGACTGTTCAGGCATTGACCAGATGAACTATTTGCTGGGCCTGTCTGTCCTGGGATTGGTTATGTTCCCGTTAACGGGATGGTTTAAACAGGTTTTGGTGCCCTTGGTGGGCGTTGCCTTAGGCTTTGTTGCCAATGGCATTCGAGTGGCGCTGATGGCTATTTTTTCAGTTTCTAATCAAGCGACTTTTGAACTCTGGCATACGGGCGAAGGATCCTATCTTTTTGCCTTCTTGGCGGTTCTATTCTTGGTATTCTTCTATCGCTGGCTGTTAAGGCAGGAAGAACCCACCGTGACGAGCACTCCTCCCCCTTTAAATCTCACCGAAGAAAGTCGCCCATGGCGTATCTTACTGTTGGGGATGTTAGTTGGGGTGACCTCCCTTGTGTTGATGGGGGTGCTTTGGTCGCCGGGGACGACCTCAAAGCCGAGGAGGGAAGCAGCGCTGTGGACTGAGCATACACAGTATTTCTAAATCGAAATGTATGAGCACTATGAATGAATTGGCAGAACAACAGCTGGCCCGTAAAGTCGAGTTACAGCGCTACACAACTGCAACGCTGTGGAAATCTCTGCGGGTTTTGAATTGGATTGGCTACGGCTTTCTGATTCTGGCTTTGTTTGACTATGTTGCGCTTCTTGTACCGGCTAACTTCACTAACCCGTTTTGGGAGTTTAGTTTTGTGGGCAAAGTGGTTGAGCAGGTGGCGGCCCCGCTCATTGGCTTTGGGTTAGTGTTTCTGGGTGGAAATGCTCAACGTTTGAAGTGGGAGCGGCTAACGCTCAAAACTCTGTCTTGGCTCACGCTCGTGGTTAGTTTTCTGTATTTGCCGCTGATCGGCTTGGGCATTTCGAGTGCTGTTAGGATTGATCGGCAAAATAGCCAACAACTGACGGCTCGCGTCAATCAAACAACGACTCAGCTTCGAGACACTCAGAATGCTCTTCAGGCTGCAACTAATGTAGAACAAATGGAGTCGCTGTTGAATCGTCTCGATGCTCAGGGCCGTGCGCCCAAGATTGAAAATAATCAAGAGCTGCAGACTGCGAAACAACAGTTGGGTGTGTTTTTAAGTAAAAGAGAGAAAGGCATTAAACAACAGGCCAAGGCGACTCAGGCTTCCCAGCGCCAGGGTTTGCTTAAGAATTCAGTGAAATGGAATTTAGGGGCTTTAGTCTCTGCTGCGCTATTTTTCAGTATCTGGCGCGGTACGGCTGAAATTCGAGATGGACAGTAATGGAAATTTCTTGGGTAACATCTATTGGTATCTTCCTGATGGATGGCAACAATCTTTGATGAATAGCGTCATCTTGATAGGACCCGGCTAGGGAGCTATCCTAGCAGTGGACCTCTAATCCTATGGGCTTTTGGCTCAATTTGCCCCTTCACTTTCTCATTTAACGGTATTTGTTCATGCCTGAACGTTTTTCCTGGGTCTTACCTCAAAAGTTAGCGGTGGGCTCTTTCCCTCACACGACTACTTCTGTTTCTAAGTTACGACGAGAGGGTATTACGGCTGTGCTCTGTTTGAATGAAGAGTCAGAGCCGACGGTCCCTTCTGAGATTTTGCATAGCTTTATTTGGGAGCGGGTTCCCATCCCCGATGGATATACGGGCGGCGTGCCTTCTGAGGAGCAGTTTGAGCAGGCCATGAAGGTCTTGAGTCGCTGGTATCGTAAGGGGCATGTGGTTTATGTTCACTGCCTTGCGGGGGTTGGTCGCTCGGCTTCTGTCTGTGCGTTGTATCTGACCCAAGAGTTAAATATTCCGCTGGAAGATGCGATCGCATCCCTAAAAGAGAAACACAAGTATGCATCTCCTGATCGCCACCAAGTCAAGGTGATGCAGAGCTTCCTGGCGTCACTCTCACCGAGTTAGGCGCGTGATTTGGTTGAGCCTTCTGCCTTTGCTTATTTGGCTGGTTTTGCTGGGGGCTTGGGGGCAATTTTGGCGTTCTGATCAGCAGCTGCCTGAAAATTCTTCGGCATTGGAAGAATGGCCTGACGTTTGTGCTGTTGTTCCAGCCCGTAATGAGGCAGATGTTTTGCCCCAGAGTCTGAAGTCGCTGCTGACCCAAGACTATCCCGGTAAATTTTCCGTTATCCTGGTCGATGATCAAAGCAACGATGGCACCGCCGCTGTGGCTCGTCAGGTTGCAGTGGAGCTGGGGCAAGAATCAGCCCTCCAGGTCATCACTACGACCCCATTGCCAGCGGGCTGGGCCGGTAAGCTATGGGCAATGAATCAAGGGGTTGAAGTTCTTCAGCAGCAGGGCGGATCGCCCTATCTACTTTTTACCGATGCCGATATTGACCATGCCTCTAGCAATGTACGGGCATTGGTTACCCAGGCGGAGCAAGAGCAGCGCGATCTTGTTTCCCTGATGGTGTTGTTGCGCTGTGACAGCCTTTGGGAAAAGCTGTTGATTCCAGCCTTTGTCTTTTTCTTTCAGAAGCTCTATCCTTTCCCCTGGGTTAATGATCCCCGTCGGAAGATGGCCGCAGCAGCAGGAGGATGTATTCTGTTGCGATCGCAAGCCCTGCAAGCCGCAGGTGGCCTAGTCACCATTAAGGATGCCCTCATTGATGATTGCTCCCTTGCCGCTGTGGTCAAGTCGTCCGGATCATTGGGCAACATCTGGCTTGGCTTAACCTCCTCCACCATTAGCCTGCGACCCTACACGACCCTGAACAGTATTTGGATAATGGTGGCCAGAACTGCCTTTACCCAGCTCAACTATTCCCCCCTCTTACTCATGGGCAGCATCGTTGGCATGAGCCTCGTGTATTTGCTGCCGCCCCTGAGTTTGGCCTATGGCTGTCTCTTTGCAGCCCAAGGCGTGGCGGTTGCTGGCGGTATCACTTGGCTGTTAATGGCCCTAGCCTACTGGCCCACCATCCGTTTGTATCGCCTCTCACCCCTTTGGACCTTTGCACTTCCTCTGATTGCTTTGTTCTATAACCTCATGACCTTAGACTCTGCCCGCCGCTATTGGCAGGGTAAAGGCGGAGCCTGGAAAGGGCGCGTCTACCCTGCCCGCTAAGGTTCAGCCCATTGGGGTAAAGTTAGGGGAAGGCTCTGTGCCCCAATGCCCCTTCAGAATTGAGTCAGATGGTTTTCAATTGGTTTCGTCGTCAGTTTGCTCCCGAGTCCTCAGAAGATGAAACGTCAGGCGTCGACGAAAGCGCTGCGGAAGCTGCATCAGCGTCCACAGAGACTGAAGAAGAAGCATCTGAAAGCTCGGATTCTTCTGGTGAGGCCAAGCCTGATTATCTCAACTGGGCTAAAGCTGCCTTCCAGAATATTCAGCAGCAAAATGCTGTGCCAGAGATACCTGAGGCCACAGAGACGGTTGAAGAACCAGAACTTGAGACATCTTCTGAAGCAATCAATAGCGCAGCAGCCTTGCCCGCTGAGGACTCAAGTGAAAATGCTGCAAATGAGAGCGAAGAGGCTGCGTCTGAGCCAGAAGCGATTGATGCCCCATCTGCAGCCGCTGTAAGTCTACCGACTCCTGAACCGCCTCAGAGCCCGCAGGTTATCGCTGTAGAGACTGATTCTGCAACCTCAGAGACGACGCCAGAAACGACCACAGAATCGGTTGACTTTGATGAGGGTTTTCTTTGGTCAGCAGAGGTCTTAGCAGCTCAGGGACGACGTCCTGAAGATGTTTCAGTTGAGGAAATCACTTGGCTCAAAAAGCTCCGCCGTGGGCTCGGGAAAACGCGTCAGGGGTTTGTTAACCAGCTCAAGGCGGTCGTCGGTCAAGGTCCCCTCAACCAGGATGGCGTCACCGAGATTGAGACGCTTTTGCTCCAAGCCGATGTTGGTGTGGCGGCCACCGATCGCGTCCTAGAAGCCCTGCAAACAAAGTTGCGGGAAGAGACCCTGCCTTCGGATGAGGCGATTGCCTATCTCAAGCAAATTTTGCGCGAGATGCTAGAGGAGCCTTATCAGAAAGACCATGCACCTACAATGACCCCTGAACGGGGCACTCTGAATGTTTGGCTGATGACCGGTGTGAACGGTGCGGGAAAAACAACC
>CALFCG010000306.1 GCA_937951315.1 uncultured cyanobacterium | reverse complement strand
AGGAGCCTCAGTTTGCCATGCTTCTCAATATCACTTTTGATCCGAGCCATGACGGGGTCAAGGTCTGCCTCTGTAATCTGGCCTTCCACCACGATTTCGACATAGTTGTTGGTGGGGGTGTTGGTGTAATTAAGCATAGGACTCTCCTGATCTTGGAGTTATCTATTGCCTTTGCAGGCGAGGGTAAGCGTTGAAACGGCCTCTCCCATGCGAAGAAGATCAACGTGCTGAAGAGAGACGGGCATCTGCAGCGGGGGCTGATGGTTGATATTGGCTACAGCATAGCTATTTATTGGGTTCCCATGCACAGAGGACTGCGCCCCCCGTCATGATTAAGGCTGCGATCGCAAATCCTATGGTCACCGATTCCCGTAAGACCACAACCGCGATGCTGGAACCCACCAACGGCGCTAGGGCAAAAAACGCTGCTGTGCGGGAGGAACCAATGCGTCTGAGGGCCAAGATAAAACAGCAATAGGTGAGTCCGTAGCAGAAAAAGCCCACTCCACCGATCTTGAGCAGCATTGATCCGCAGGGAAAGGACTGGCCGAGTCGCAAGGCAATGGCCACATTTACCACCCCAGCCACCCCATTTTTAATCAAGGCAATCTGAAACGGATCGCGATGGGAGGCCCGGAAGGTTAAATTGCTGTCGATGGCCCAGGCCAGGCAGGTCCCTAACACTGCAAGTGACCCCCAGTTCCAGCCTGCACCTGCCCCAGTCGCTTGCGACAGGAGAATGCCTCCCACTGTGATTGGGATAATGCCCAAAAAGACCGGCCATTGCCAGCGTTCTCGGAAGAGGGTCCAGGCCAAAATAGCGGTGAACACTGCTTCAAAATTCAGCAGTAGGGCTACCGATGATGCAGAGGCCGTTGTCAGACCGACCATCAAAAGAATGGGGGCGATTCCACCGGCAAGGGTTGAACTCCAGACCCAGCGCCATTCTCCAGGCTGTACGTAGTCCGGAGTCTTTCGCCAATGTCGCCATAGGACAATCGGCAGTAAGCCACAGCCACCCCCCATAAATAAGAGACCTGCGAGCATCCAAGGTTCGGTTTGGTCGAGCAGTAGTTTAGAGAGAGGGGTTCCTGCACCGAACAGTAGAGCAGTTGCGATCGCAAACCCAATCCCGGCGAGTCGATTCGCATCTTGGGCAGATGGAGAAACAGGCAAGATGCATATACAAGATAGAACCTTAAGACGTTAGCAGAGCAAGGACTCCTTCTGTTTCTCGGGGGGTGCCATCATAGAACCGCTAACGTAATTCTTTGGCCGGAAACGATGATAACCAGGAATTGCCAATGGTAAGAGCCAGCATGATCTGCAGCGGAGAGACATAAACCTCTCTTGGAGTTGAGACAGCATTCAGCCAAACAGCCCAATACTGTGTCTTCAGTGGGATCGAACATGATTCTCCCTCATTGAGAACCCAGGTTGATGAAAGCCTTTGTCTGGTCGGGTGTTGAACCTCTCCCTGCGTTGCAGTTTGTGGCTGAGGCGACGAAATCTTGGTCCCCTTGTATGTTTCTCTATAGAGATAATGGCCAATGATATCTCCGCAATGCAGGTACAGGGCGAAGAAACTCAGTACTCATCTGCTCGCGACTTTGCCAGACGTACGGTAGAGGTGGAGCATACCCCCTGCATCCGTTTTGACCCTAACTTTGAATCCTGAGCTTGTCTTCCCGAGGGATGTTACACTCAAACTATTCATAAATAAATATAAGTAAAGCTTTTAGCCAAATTAGGTTGTCTAAGCAGCAAAGATTCTATCTCTGCACAGCTTCGTATGACTAATCATGCTCTATCGCGTTACTCGTCTTGATTGGGACATGAAAAGGGTCGAACGTCGCACCCGCAGAAGAAGGACTGTTCAAACTCAGCCAATTATTGCTCTATAGCGCAAACAGTTGAGTCTCTTTACGTTACCGATCAACCTTTTTGGGGAGCGTGATAGTGGTTAAACAAACAAATAACGTGCCGGTGGTTGACACCCAAGCGAGTCTTCGGGCTGGTGTTCGATCCTCACTCCAGGCTTTAATTTGTGATTCTATTCACGAAAGTTTTCAGGTTAAGCAAGCGATTTTGGAGCTAGCCCCCAAGATTGCTGAGGTCGCAGAACAAATGCGGCAGACCCTGAAACAGGGCGGGAAAATTTTACTGATGGGCAATGGTGGTAGTGCGGCGGATGCCCAGCATATTGCCGCTGAACTGATGGGACGATTTGAGCAAGAGCGTCACCCCTGCCCGGCCATTGCGCTTACGACGGATTCCTCGATCTTGACGGCTTTGGTCAATGACTATGGTGCTGAGTCCATCTTTGCCCGCCAAATTGACGGTCTGGGACAAACCGGCGATCTGGTGATTGCCATTAGTACCAGTGGCAATTCTCCGAATATTGTGGCTGGTGTGAAAGCTGCGAAAGCAAAGGCCTTAAACGTGATCGGACTCACCGGACAAAGTGGGGGGCAATTGGCTCAACTCTGCTCGTTATCCCGACAGGTTCCCTCTAATCGCACGGCTCGGATTCAAGAAGCACACACCATGATGGGGCATTTGCTCTGTGAAGTGCTGGACGCCTCCGCCGTGGAGGAGAATCCTGGTCTGTCTCCTGCTCTCAACACCTCGGGACTGACAGAGCAACTTGAAAAGTCATTCTTGGATTGGCCTGATCTGAAGCAGATCAAACTGTTGATTCTAGATTTTGACGGTGTGCTAACGGATAACCGAGTTTTGGTGGATCAGCATGGAACCGAATCAGTTTGGTGCCATCGGGGGGATGGCTGGGGGATTGCCCGTCTCAAGGAATCGGGCTTAGAGATTCTGGTCTTGTCCACCGAGACCAATCGAGTGGTGATGGCCCGCTGTCAAAAACTGGGACTCAACTG
>CALFCG010000305.1 GCA_937951315.1 uncultured cyanobacterium | reverse complement strand
CTTTATGGAAGGTGGCCATGTATGGAACAACAGAGGTCGTCCTGACCCCAGCCCCTCAATTCTCGCCAGTGTGGGCTTAGGGTTGCGCTGGCAGTGGCGGCGGGATTGGTCCTTGAAGTTAGATTGGGGTTTGCCACTGACTTCAGTGCAAGACGGCGGCAGTAGCCTGCAGGATAGTGGTTTCTTTTTCTCTCTTAACTATCAACCTTTCTAGAGATAACCTTCAACGATATGCGGTTCTCAGTCTTACTCTCAATAGTGTTACTAGGGTTTTCGGCCAGCGGAGTTACTGCCCAAGTTGTTCCGGATCAAACCCTCGGGCGTGAAAACTCTGTTGTCAACAACCAGAACATTCGTGGGTTGCCTGCACAGCTGATTCGAGGTGGGAGTCGGCGGAATACCAATCTGTTCCATAGCCTTTCGCAGTTTAATATCAACGCAGGTGAGGCCGCCTATTTCAGTAATCCGGCTGGCGTTCGCAATATTTTGACCCGGGTAACCGGGGGAGGGAGATCGCAGCTCAATGGCACGTTGGGTTTGCTCGGCTCAGCGAATCTATTTTTGCTGAATCCCCAAGGCTTTGTCTTTGGCAGAACAGCTCAGCTCGATTTACAGGGGGCATTTTTTGCAACATCTGCAGAGCGCTTTCAATTTGCAGAAGGGGCTGATTTTAGTGCGACTAATCCGCAATCGCCTTCAGCCTTAGCGGTCAATGTGCCTATTGGTTTAGGTTTTGGCAGTAACCCTGGACCGCTTGTGAATGATCGTGCTGATTTATCACTAGAATCCCAACAGTCATTTATCTTAGCTGGTGGTAGCATTCGTCTTCGCGGTGGGGTGGATACTATTTCTGATGGTGAACCATTGCCAATTGGAGTTGTCTCTGCACCCGACGGTCAAATTGCCTTGATTAGCAGTCAAGGAAATCAGGACCTCAACCTGCGTCGTGTTCGAGGGGATTGGACATTTCAGGGTGTCGAAAATTTTGGTGATATTGAATTGTCTCAGGGGGCTATTGCCACTACGAATGGTGACAATGGTGGTCGTATTGATCTTCAAGGACGCGAGATTACTCTTCAGGATGGCGCCATACTCGCTGCCGTTACATTGGGGGACTCCGCTGGAAGAGGTATTGAGATTAACGCCTCGAGAGTTTTGGAGCTGGCAGGTGCAGATACCAGTGGTCGGTCTAGCAGGATTGTCGCCAGGACTGTCGGTTTAGGTCGTGGTGGTAATTTAAGTATTCAGTCCCCTCAGTTTTTTTTGAGAGATGGTGCATTTATTGGGGTTGATTCTATATCTACATCAGGAGAAGAAAGTTTGAACATTGGCGATGCGGGTGATACCCGTATCGAGTCACGAAAGATAGAATTTTCAGGTCAAAATAGTGATGGTTTTGGCTCTTTATTGGGAGCTGCAACTTTTACGTCAGGTAAGGGAGGGAATGTTGAGATTGTTGCTGATCAATTTACCCTCAAAGATGGTGCGGCGATCAATGCCTCGACTTTTTCCCTAGGCGAGGGGGGGACGGTTGAGATTGTTGCAGACAGCCTGAATTTAGAAAATGGTTCCCGCATCGTTGCTGTCGCTGTTGACTCAGGCCAGGCAGGAGATCTAAGTCTTTTGCTGAGAACTTTAAATGTACAAGATGGGTCTCAGCTGGGAACAGCGACTTTTGGTGAAGGGGATGCAGGGGATTTTCGGGTCTCGGCTTCTGAATCTATTGACATCACAGGGGCACCGCTTTTGCCATTTAATTCGCAAGGAGACGTAGATATTGTTTCAAGCGGCCTTTTTGGCAGTGTTGAGCCTGGTGCAACTGGAAACGGCGGACGCCTCAGTATTCAAACGGGGCGTTTGAACGTAGCGGAGGGGGGCAAGATTGCCACGAACACCTTAGGGACTGGGAATGCTGGAAACATTGATATTCAGGCAAAGACCGTGAATGTGAGCGGAGCAGTGCTTGACTTTGCTGGTTCCCGTAGTGGGATTACCAGTGCTGTCGAAAGGGTGGGCGGTGGTCAAGGGGGCAATGTCATGGTTAATGCTGATCGCATTCGACTTTTTGAGGGTGGTCAAATATCTGCATCGACTATGGGACAGGGAGATGCCGGTAATGTCAGGATTCAGTCGCAACAGATCCAAGTACAAGGGGCTTCTGAGGAAGGTCTCTCAAGTCGGATCGCGGCAATGTCAAATAGTGAATTTGAAGCTGGTTCTGTGATGATCTCCGCTCAGACAGTCAGGGTAATGGATGATGGGGTGCTGAGTGTGAGCAGTCGAGGGAATGCCGGTAATCTAACGATTCGCGATGCTGATTTGTTGCTGGTGAGCAATGGCGCAAGTCTGGAGGCCGAAACGCAGGCGGGCGAAGGCGGGAACATTCAGGTAGAAGCGAAACAGGTACAACTCCAGCGCCAAGGTCTAATTACAACCAATGCATCAGGTCCAGCGAATGGCGGCAATATTAACTTGACTTCAGATACGCTCGTGCTCTTTGAGAACAGTGTGATTACTGCCAATGCACTCCAGGGGCAAGGGGGAAATATCAACATCGCAACGCAGGGGATTTTCCAATCCCCTGACAGTCCGATCTCGGCGGCTTCTGAATTAGGCATTGATGGCACCATTGATATTGCCGTCCTTGATTTGGACCCTCAAAGTATTTTGCTTGAACAGTCCACGACCTTTGCTGATTCGAATCTTTTGGTGGCGAATAGTTGTCTCTCAAAGCGCAATGGTGATCAGGGGCGGTTTGTTCTCAGTGGCAATGGTGGAAAGCCCTTTAGCCCTTTTGACCCCCTACCTTTGACATACAATGTGCTTCCCGAGGAGGCTATCGCGACCGGGGAGCCGCCCCCTGTTTCAGATAAAGGGCTTGATGGATCGATGCAAGAAGCGAATCAGCTTCAGGTTGACCCTCAAGGAAACGTGCAGTTGGTTGTCGCAGGGGCAACATTGAGTGAAGCTGAAGCCTTGATTTGCAATGCTTCAGAGTCTCGTGAACAATCGTAATCTGGTTCTACTGTGATGTTCGTCTTCAAGTTTTTTGGGTTCTTTGTGAGTGGTGACTGAGTATATTGCTCTGTGACTCTTCCTAGCGCCAGTCACCAATTAAGGTGAGAGCTGACCAAAGGGCTGGGTGGCGAGTCAGTGGATTCTCAATCATCTCTATTTGAGCCGCTTGAAGCGCTTTTGCTTTGGTCATGCCAGGTTTTTCTAATTGTGTATAGAAGGACTGGATCAGCGGGACTGTATCGGCATCATTGATAAACCATAGGGAGGCTAGAGTACTGCGGACGCCAGCTCTGACAGCGGCTCCGGCTAAACCTAGAGCTGCACGGTTATCTCCGGCTGCGGTTTGGCAGGCACTGAGGGTGAGCAAGTCAACGGGATATTTGCGATCGCGAAGTGCGGCTTCAATATCATCAAGGGTTAAGCGTTGGTCGTGGGCCAAGAGAAAGGTTTTACTCCCATCGACACCGAATTTTGCATGGGTGGCGAGATGCAATATTGATGACCGGCTGCGGCGGACTTTGTCACTAAAGTTCGTGATGGTAAAGTCTCGATCCAGCCAGCGCCGGCCTTCGAAAATTTGCTGGATAAGTTCGGTCTCGGTTGCAACTGAAGGCAGGGCGTTGAAGGGGGGCCGAGCTTGAGTGAGTCCGAAGATTAAGGCGTTTCTCTGGGTGGGCCTTTCGGCACGATTGGTCAGGGTGAGGCTCAGGGTATTTGCGATCGCAAATTTCTGTACTAAGAAGTCTTGACCGTCATAGAGAGCCGCCATCGGAATATTTCTGAGGACGCCATCATTGATAAACACGAGTGTTTTCGGATTGAGAGCCTCTAGGGTTGGGCGGATCGGCTCTATTAGATCGAGATATGCCTGATGAGCGCTATCAACATAACTTTCGAGGGCAATATCTTCCAAGGCATAGCGGAGGGTTGTCATATCCTCCTTGAGTTTCTGAGGACTGATCGCAATGGATATCTGTTGCAGTTCTCCGGTGGGTGATCTCAGGATCCAGACGAGACGGTTCTTAAGGGCCACTGAATACAGAACAACTGTATCGGCTGGGATTTCGGCCTGGGTCGTCGAACGTGTGACTTGGGCACAGTCGTCACCAAAGTAGTTCTGCAGCTCCGTAAGCTTCAGGAGTTCTAATGTATCTAACGCTTCTTGCAGCTGATTTTGAGTGGCCTGCTTCTGGGTTGAAGGCACCAGCAAATCAATACTCTCTCGATAGAGGGGCTCCGCTGAATCGCGTAGATCGAACTGAAATCCTCGGTTCGCTATTAAAATATCGCTGCGAATACTTTGGAGGGAAGCGATGGCCTGCCGATAGGATCGTAAAGCGGCATCCGGATGACCTTGGGCTTTGAGAATCCGGCCTGACTGCCAGAGCCAGCGGTAGAGGCTATCGTTGGCATGAGCAATATCGGCAGCCTGTTGTGCCTCCTGTGTTAAGTGAAGAGCGGTCTCTAAATCCCCCTCCAGTTCTCGCATGTGGCCTAACGCCCCTTGGGCAAAGGACAACCCTCGCGGGTCAGATGCTGAAAGCTGCACCGCCTCTTGCAGGAGCGAGACTGCGAGTTCTCGGTCCTCGGGGCCGGCATCTTGAAGGGTCGTGGCTAAATTAATCAGGGCGAAAACTTTTTTCTGGGATGGCGGAGTGGTCTGTAGCAGGGTCAAGATGCGATCGCGGTTGTCTGAAATGGGGGAAGCTAGTTTTTCGGTGGTCAGAAATCGGTAAAAGTTCAACCGTGCCTGGATCTCGAGCATGCTGCTGAGGTCTTTGCTGGTCTGAATGCTAGACAGATAGGCCTTTTGTGCGGCTTGCTGATCTGCTTTGACTAAAGCCTGAAGACGTTGAATTTCTGGGGTATCGCCTTCCGCAAGGGCGATTTTCTGCTGATAGCGATGGCGACTGGCCTGGCTACTCAGGACATTGGCGATATTCCCCCAGGCAGTGGCCCGAAAGAGGGGCTGATCTTGGGCCAGTTTGAGGCTTGTCTGATGGGCACTGAGCGCCTGCCGATAATTGCCGAGGGCCCAGTGAGCATTGCCGATAATGCCCTGAGCTGCGGACTCTAGGAAGGGATTGGAATGGCGTTTGAAGCCCTTCAGAGCCGCCCTACTTTGATCAATCGCCCGCTGGTGCTTGCCCAAGGCCCCTAGAACCTGTGCTTGTTCGATCTGCAATTGTTGAAGACTGGGTTGACTCTCAACAGCCTCCATCTGTGAGCGATCAAGGGCTAAGGCCTGTTCATAATGTTGCAGGGCTACAGTGAGTTGACCTAAACGTTGATAAGTTTGTGCCAATCGGGTGTGGAGCGCTAACTGCTCTGCTGCGTTGGGGCTTGATTCCAGGCTCACTTCCCACATTTTAATGGCAGATTGGGGACGGTCTCGGGTCTCAGAAGATTGTGAAGCATCAGCGATCAGGTTTGTTGGCAGAACTTCTGGAACGTTACTGCTCGCGGCCAGTTGAGGATGGGTCAGCAGATTCAGAAATATGGCTAGTCCGAAACCGATCAGATAGCAAAAGATGATTTGCTGCCGCCGCGCTGTTAAAAACATTGTGATTACTGGCCTGCTTTCAGCCCATCAATATTGTTCTAGAATGCACGATCTTGGGAGATAACATCTCAGGTTGACGGTGTTACCTGTTCAATCTTAACTTTGTCGACCTAAGCCGAATGGGACGGTTTGAGGACAGATTGATTGCGTCCGTTATTTTTGGCTTCATAGAGGGCTAAATCGGCTTCTTGTAGCAATGTGGTTGTGTTGTATTGCTCTTGAGGGACAATGCTGGCGATGCCAAGGCTCAGGGTGACGTACTCATGTACGGTCGAATTTTGATGGTCTAAACCTTTACTAATGACCCTGTTGCGAATATGCTCTGCCATCTGGAATGCTCCCTCACCATCTGTGTTCGGCAGCAGCACCACGAATTCTTCACCCCCGTAGCGGGCGGCGCAGTCTGAGGATCGTCGCATTGACTCTTGAATGGAGCGCCCCACCTGTTTCAAGCATTGATCTCCTTGGGGGTGGCCGTAGTGGTCGTTGTAGAGCTTGAATAGATCCACGTCGCACAAAATGATGGATATCGGAGTTTGCGATCGCATCCCCCTCTGCCACTCATTAGCCAGTTGGCGATTGAACACGCGACGATTTGCGAGCTGGGTTAATTCATCCCGATCTGAAAGTTGTCGCAGCCGCTGGGCATCCATCACCATTAATCCAGTGGGGACAAAAACAGCGGCTAGCATGGGTATGAGAGGGAGCCACAGTCCTTGCCAAAGTGCAAGATAACAAAACAGAATCAGCACCCCGACGAGGACTCCCATCATCAACAGCCCACGCTGGTCATGGCGCTGGTTAATGGCCCCCGCTAGCAGAGCAATACTACAGATCATTAGCAACTCGATCAGTGGAGAACTGCCCCGGATTAAAGGGCGTTCATCTAGAGCTGAACTTAGGATTTGGCTGGTGAGACTGGCATGAAATTCTACACCTGAGATGGGCTTCGCCCTTGTACTAAATCCATTGCTATGAGACGTAAAAAAGAAATCAGCATCCCCTGCAGCCCCATTCCCGATCAAAACCACCTTATCGGTGAGCAGGTCTGGCGGAATTTGCTCTTCTAGCACATCTAAAAAAGAAACCTTTGTGAAGGGTTCATGATGAGAGCGAGGATTATGAATAATCTGATATCCGCCTGCATCGGCAGCTGTATATCCCCCTTCGTTTGTGTCAAAAATCGGAAATCGGGTTCCCTGAAGTGTCAGCTCTTTTGCTTCTGAATCCGGCTCAATATTCTGTTTATGGAGATACTCAAGTGCTAGACGAAGCGCCAAACTTTCATGGACTGTTCCATCCTTTTGCCTGAGGTATAGGAGCCCCCTCCGTACGCGACCATCTATATCAAGCACAATATCGCTAGCAGCTAATTGTTGATGCTTGGCAAAAGCTTGGTTGCCTGTAACGGCCTCAGCTGTTTGATCGGCAACGATTTTCTGAATACCGATTAAATTTGGCGTCGAGTCAATGACTTGTAATAACTTCTGGTGCCCAGGTTCTAAGGGAACATTACGGTAGAAATCCAGCCCCATCACCCTTGGGTTTTGCTGCTTGATCTTGGTAATTAAATTGGCCATCACCTGATCGGAGACAGGGATCTGTCCCAGAACCTGTATATCTGATTCTTTCAACATCACTAGGACAATGCGCTTCTCTTGTACCTGGGGAGGGCGCAATTGCAGAAGTAGATCAAAGGATGATAGTTCCAGGCTCATCAGCAGTCCTGTGGACTTAATGCCAGCAATGATTCCTGTCACGAGCAGACTCGCACCGATCCAGCGAAGCTGTTTCTGATCGATTCGATGAAAGCGAAGGTGTTTCAGCATCTTAGGATTTGGTGTTCTCTGACCCCAGCAACTTGATGATGTTCTACCTCAAGTGTTGACCTGAGCCAAACTGTTAATTAACAGAGAAGCAACAAAAAACTGGGTCAGAAAAGCCCACCGAGATCAATGCGCAATGGTGCATCAACACAGACTAATTCCCGACCCAGTTCTTCTGAAATCTAAAGTATTATTCGGTCGTGTTACCTTTGACTCGGTCTTTCAAGGCCCGATAGTCACGGCCCAGTTCTTGGCGGCGCTCAGCATAGAGAAGATAGCGCCAGATAAACCAGCCAGTATATCCGAGGCCAATAAGCTCTAGCAGGGGAGCCACTAAGGGGAGCGCATTCACAACGTCAAGTACGCCATCTGCGATCGCAACACTAATTAAGGCCAGCAGGAAAATACTGACTTTGGTTAAGGGCTGTTGATATTTATTGAAGGTATTCATGACAAAGTCAGGAACCATGTCAATGTAGCTGAAGACCTTATCACTAACCTCTTGCCAGTCCTGGTCGTTGTTAGTCACGGTGGATAAAGCGCCAGGTGCACTGGGATTCACTTCAATAGAGGTAGTTTGCTCTACCGGGCTAGTGCCAGCATCAGCAGGCTGGTTTTGGGGGTCAGAATTCATAGCTTTAAGGGTAGAACGACAACTTATCTAGAAAGGACAGGCATGTGAAAGCGAGCAAAATCTCCAGAGGACCCCTCCCAAAATATTGGTAAGAGTTAAGTCATCTGAGATTTGCCTTCACTATGTTAGCGTGAGTTCGGCGATAAATAGTAGCAGCAAGAAGCCCTTTTGGTTCAAGGGGTATTCAAATCTATAGAAGTTTTTGTTGGGGGATGCACCTCAGTAATTTGGCTCTCAGAAGAAAATTGTCTCTGGACCGACCTTAAAGGCATGATGTCATGCTCTAAAGACGTAGCTTGACTTCTCCTGACTCATTTTTAGAGCTGTATTAAAGCAGAAACCCTTGTGTCGCTCTAACCTTCTTGACCGCTGTCTTGCGGTACTGAACTTTCCGCCATGCATTGACGCATAAGCGAAGTCCACAGAAGAACAGAGAAACCCAACCACGCTGAAAATGGAGTCGTGTGCAAAGTGTTCCGCCATACAATATGGCTCAGGAACCAAGTGCCCAAGATA
>CALFCG010000304.1 GCA_937951315.1 uncultured cyanobacterium | reverse complement strand
CATAGGGATAGAGATCATGAATACTGGCTACAATTGGCACTCCAAACCATTGCCGGATAAAGGGAAATGGAAAAGAAAGATGGAGTAGATCGGGCTTTAGCTTTCGGGCAAGCTGCGGTAAGCCCAAAATGAACCACCGATTTCGGGCAAGCGAGGTATTTTTAAGTTCAACGGTAAGCAGATTGATTTTTGGGGACTGAAAATTAAAGGATTGCTCAAAATATGTCTTCTGCCATGTCCCCACCACAAGCGTGATTTTGCTGACATGTTCAGTCTCTGCTAAACAGTGAGCCAGATTTGCGGCATGTCGACAAACGCCAGTGGGCTTAGTCGGTCGATGGAGCGCTGGAATGAGAACATGCATACTTAATCGAGCCCCGTTAGATCTGTCAATAAAAAAGTGCCGTCATCAGGTGGCGAAGTCAATCGCCTCAAGTACCCAAATGCTATAGTCTCAGCATCTAAGAAAAATGAAGCCCCAAAGCAAACAAAATAAAGCGGCGGCCTACGGCCTAAGCCATGGCAGGCGCTGCATTATCGATGGTTGTCTTATAAAGATCACCCAAACGTTCGCCAACAACTTTCCAGCTAAAGTTTTCCTGGACAAGCTGGCGGCCTGCTGTGCCCATTTGTACCCGCAAATCTGAATCATGGGCGAGTTTTTGCATCGCGACAGCCATATCGCGAATGACCTGATCCGGCTCTTCGCCAGCAACCTTTATGCCCGTCTGTTCTGTCACTTGGATCGCCGGTCCCCCGAGATCGAGGCAAATCACCGGACGCCCAGAAGCCATCGCTTCAACACAGACCCATCCGCCGGAGTCATGCAAACTGGGGTGAACAAGAACATGGCTTTCGCCAAGGCGCTCCAGGGTATCTTCACGGGTCAGGCGTCCGAAGAATTTAACCCGATCGGCAACACCACAGTCCTGGGCAATACGCTGTAAGTTTTCGAGTTCGGGTCCCTCTCCAGCCAGCCAATACTCCGCGTCTGGCAGGTTGGCTGCAGCAAAGGCCTGGATGCCAAGATGGAAGCCTTTCCAATGCAGCAAGCGCCCCATACTAATGAATCGCACCGGCTCTGAGGCTGGCAGGGGATAGGCATTGAGCACAGCAATTTCCTCATCCAGCAACCCCACCTCGGGCACGATTTGCACCTGTGAGGCTCCCATGCGGTAAAGGCGCTTGGCCGTATCGTCGGTGGTGGCTCGCACAACAGCCGTATTCCGAATCGTGAGTCCCACTAAGGGATCTCTCTGGCCAATATTGCGTACCAAATCTCGGGCCAGTTCATAAAAACGTGCTCGTAGGCTAAAGTCTTTCCAAAATTTAGGAGGAGCTGACTCGCCACCCCCGACAGGTCCCCAAATAAAAGGCACAGGTAAGAAGGCCACGGGGCTGGGAGCGGAATACTTTACAAAGGTGACATGGTGAATCACATCAAGGCCAATTTCTTCATGCAAGCGCCGGGCCACAAAGTAAGCCTGAATCTGCCACAGATAGTAGTGGATCTGCATGGCCCCTGACTGGCCCCACCGCATACTGTCCTGCCAGAAAGGCAAGGTGAAATAGACAAATTTGAGATTGGGATTGGGATGGGCAGCGAGTTCCGCTTCGATGGCTTCTTTACTTTCATCGGGCCGGGTCAAAACCCAGACTTGGTGGTGCTTTGCCACTTCGCAGGCGACGTTCCAGCCCACCCCTCGTTCCGAGCCTCTGCCCGGTTCACAGGAATAGGCAGATATGAGTACTTTCATGATGCGTTTGCCTCGTCTCAGTTCAAGCGGGTTAAGGGGTTTCTACGGGAACACGGTCCATGGATTTTGAGGGAGAAGTTGCTCCCTGTACAGAGGGACGACCTTTGGCTTTGATCCGCTCAATGACTTCAAGAAAGGCATTGACTTCGCAGTACAGGTTCTGTTCACCAAAGACTTCTCTGGAAAGGTCGCTATACCGTTGACGGGTTTCAGCATGAGTCATTTCTAAAACCGCTTCCGTCAGGGCTGCAGGCTTACCACAGGGGTAAACAAGGCCGTTATAGCGATGACGAACCGTGTCGTTGTACCCCCAATTCCCACAATGGTCACTCAGGATCGGTGGTGTTCCTGCAGCCATGGCTTCGGAAACGACGAGGGGGTGGGGATCAATCCATGACGTAACGACAAAGACATCTAAAGCCGCGAAGTAGAGGGGAATTTTGGCTTGGTTGACGAAGCCATAGTTAATCACTTCACCGTTTAGCTCGGCAAGACGTTTGTTGATGGCTGGCTCGAGATCCCCCCCTCCAAATAGAACGCCTCTAACCCTAGAATCCTGCTGATGGGCAGTTGCGATCGCATCTATAAATTCAAAGGGATTTTTGCGCTCGATATACTTGCCCATAAATCCATAGAGGATAGTGTCGTCATCCCAGGCCAGCTCTTGACGAATGCGTTTCAGCTCATCCGGCTGAGCGGCAATGGTCTCCTCAAAGCGATCACCGTCGATGGGATGACAGCCTCGGACAATCTTGGCAGCCTCAACGCCATAATGACGCAGGTGAATCTCATTGTGATCACCACAGGAGAGCCAATAATCGGCCAGATTATTCATCCAAGGGTAAAGCACCGACATCACGATTAAGCGCTGCCGACTGTAGCGAGCGTCGGACATCATGCTGGCATCGTTTTGCATAATGAGCGGAACCCCTCGCAACTTACAGAGGAACGCTGTGAGGCGATAGGAATAATTAACGAAGCTTTGCATAAACACCGCATCGCATCGCTGAGGGTGAATATAGTCGAGCAGCGCGGGACTGATCACTGTACTCTTCCGCACTGTAGGCACCTTGCCGGAAAGATCCTTGAGATACTCGTAATCGTACCCACTGGTGAGATCAACATCCCAGGCTTGAGCAGCCTCCCCTAAAAAGCTGTCGCCACTTTGTTGATTTTCATCAGATAAATAAAGAACTTTGAGTTCAAGATCTGGATTTTCACTCAGCTTGCGCCAAAGCGGGCCATGATGCTGTGTAGGATGCGTAAACACAACACATAGACGAAACTTTTCGCTCATAGTTGACCCCTAACCATAATATTTAGGACTTAGAAATGAAATATAAAAATATAAAAAGCTAAAAAGAGAATGAGATGAATGCTCTGAGAAATGCGCCATATCTCGGCCATCGAATAGAGGTTAATTTGGCTCAAGCATCACTCGATAGAAGAAGATTAAGATCCCTTTACCAATTTAGGTCTTGTTCATAGTCTAGTTGAACCAAGATATCTCCAGCAACTTTTTTGAATTCAATTTTATGTTCTTCTTTGAAGAGAGTATGCCAACCTCCAATACTGCCTTTCCCTCCTTTTTTGAAGGTGTGAGATTCAGAGGGGTTAAGCGTGTAGGAAGCAAATCGTTCCTTCACCTGATCAGTAGGCATAGAAATAGAGAGGTGATCTAAAATTTTCTCAACAATATTGATCCGCTGCTCCTCGGAGCCACCTCCCCGCTCACCCACGAGATCTTCAAACTTAACCGCTAGGGTATCAGCATCTTGCACCCAGCCATTCCACCGCATGAAATCAGCTCCAATATCCGGTTGAGAAACGTTCGAGCCCAAGGGACTGCCAACGGGCACCCCTTTAATCGAGCACATCAATTGCTCATCAAAGTCAGATTTATCCTGATATAGATCATGCAAGAAGATCCGCTCTTCCTTCGTCACCCAACGGGCATGGGAAACGGCAACATCTCGCAAATCGCGATAAATAAAGAGGGTTTTACAGTTGAATTCTTTGAGGATATCGACGATTTCATCACAGCACATCAGGTGGCTTCTGACGATGGAGTGATCGGGGGCTGAGCCCACCTTCCAGCGAATGTGCTCAGCGGTGTTCATCACACCACAGAGAGCCTGGACTGAGACGATGTCATCCCACTTCAGTAAGCCCGGGATTGAGTAGAGAATTTGGTAAAGCAAATGCGTTCCACTCTTGGGATATGAGTTACAGATAATTAAAGATTTTGAAGGCCTACCTTTAAGTTTATTAACGAGTTTGTCTTTCCAATATCGGGTGGCAAATACCAGGTCTCTACCGTACAGTCGAGAAATATCTTTTAATTGATAACTCATAAACTTATCTGTCAATTTATAAAAGCATTGATATCAATTAGACTTCAGCCTAATTCGGAGCATTTTTCTGATTTAAAACCTGTTCATAGATATTGGCGACTTGCTCAGCTGTCTTTTCCCAAGTGAACTGCTTCACACGCTCTAGGCCACGGCGGACCAGCTGATCTCGATGGTGATCATCGCTCTGCAGGTTTTGAATGGCAGTTGCGATAGCATCCACATCCATCGGATCTGTCAAGATGCCCGCATCGCCGACGACTTCAGGGATTGCGGTTATATTTGCCGCCACCACAGCCGTCCCACAAGCCATCGCCTCCAGCAAGGTTAAGCCAAAGCCCTCATACAGTGAGGGAGCCACCAGTATATCCGCCGCATTATAAATCCGCACGAGTTCCTCTTCGTCGGGCTGTCCGAGATAAGTCGTACAGCCTTCTAACTGATGGGCCTCAATATATGTTTTCTGCTCAAGGTCAAAATCTGCCCCCACTTTCCAAAATTGAGCAGAAAGACCTTGATGTTTCAAAGACTTTAAGACCTTGAGAATCGTCAGGACATTTTTGCGGGCATTGTTAGAGCCAACATTCAGTAAAACGGTATCGTCCGCAAGCCCCATTCGCTGACGATACACGTCAACGTTGTCTTGGGATAGAGAGCGGAATCGTGGATCGACAGCATTGGGAACAACGGTGATCTTAGGAGATGCGATCGCAAGATGTTCAACCGTATCTTTTTTCGTATGAGAGGAAACCGCAATGACGTGATTCGCAGTCTGCATCCCCTGAACAGCAAATTTCCAGGCCGTCAAACTAATCACAGGAAAACTCGCTCTCCCCTTGAAACTCTCTGGCTGAGTCAGATTAATCAAATCATGACAGGTCACCACATTCTTCTTGTGATAGTAATTCAGCCAGTAGCCCAAATAGCCATCACTATGATCGATAACATGAAAAATATCTGCATCTAACGGCTTCAGCGAACGCGGATAGCGCCAATATCGCTCATAGTATTTTCGACCACCAGCCAATACATTAGATTGTCTGGCGCTAGCTGCCCCTAAATCAGGGGATCGCTCTAAAATCTCCCAGGTTGGTCGAACAGTCCTCAACCCTCTGACCAGACTATCGGCATAGACGTCCATGCTAAAAGAAGCTCGTGGGGATCTTCGTAAAATTGCAACACGCATAGGAATGCTTCCATCATCCAACGTTTATAGTTATTCACTCACAAGCGTGCGGAGTTTAGTCAAAGTCTTATCCACCACCTTAGGACGCAAATGGGGTGCATATAGCCAAGTTAACCCCTGCTTAGCAAGGGGAACAGGTAGCAAACTAACCCAGGCAAACAAAATGCTGTAGATAATTTTTTTGGGGAAATTATGACTAGAAAATTTCCAAAGAGCCTGCAATCCCCAAGACATAAGCTGTATCGCACTATCTGAAGACACCGGATGATCTTGAGGCTCTAGTCGTAAAGATGCCAATCGCGACCAGACCCGCCCCATTGAGCGCCGTTCCAAATCATCAGGGACCACTAGATTTTTTTCTTTCGCCCTTTGCTGCAACAGTTCAAAATTTTGCAGATCATGGTTCACAAATCGCCGAAACCGGCTACCAGAGACCGTGGTTAATGCCCACTGATTATCATCATGCACCCGGTAAAACCCCAGGGGTTCATTAATGCTGGCGAGCTTACCTGCATAAAAGGGGGTTGACATCATTAGGTAATCATCTGCAGTCGTCTTATAGGCATCGGGTATCGGAAAAACTGGCACAAGCGTCTCGCGGCGATAAGCATTGCCACTCATAGGGGCACTGACATAGCTACTGGTTTCCAACAACTTTTTCCACACCTCTCCTGAAGTGAGTTCCATACCAATAGAAGGAATCGAGT
>CALFCG010000303.1 GCA_937951315.1 uncultured cyanobacterium | reverse complement strand
AGCATTGCCCGACGCACCCCTGGCTTTACCGGGGCTGACCTCGCCAACCTTCTCAATGAAGCCGCAATCCTAACCGCTCGTCGTCGTAAAGAAGCCATTACGCTCTTAGAAATTGATGATGCCGTGGATCGTGTCGTTGCTGGCATGGAGGGCACTCCTCTCGTCGACAGCAAGAGCAAGCGTTTGATTGCTTACCACGAGATTGGCCACGCCATCGTCGCGACGTTAATCAAAGAGCATGACCCTGTTCAGAAAGTAACCCTCATTCCTCGTGGTCAAGCCCAAGGTTTAACTTGGTTTACGCCCTCCGATGAACAGGAGTTGATCTCCCGGTCTCAGCTCAACGCTCGTATGGCCGGTGCTATGGGTGGACGTGCTGCTGAGCAAGTTGTCTTTGGTGATGCAGAAGTGACAACAGGTGCCGGTGGTGACCTGCAGCAAGTGACTGGAATGGCACGCCAGATGGTGACACGATTCGGAATGTCTGATTTAGGTCCAATGTCTCTGGAAAGCCAGCAAGGTGAAGTCTTCTTGGGACGTGACCTGATGACCCGTTCAGAATACTCGGACGAAATTGCGGCTCGCATTGATGCCCAGGTCCGTGAACTGATTCAGCATGCCTATGAAGAATCGATGCGCATTGTACGAGAAAATCGTACCGTCATCGATCGTCTCGTCGATCTACTGGTCGAAAGAGAAACCATTGGTGGTGAAGAGCTACGGCAGATTGTGGCTGAGTACACCGTTGTGCCTGATAAAGAGCGTTATGTTCCACAGCTATAATGCTTGGCCTCTACAGGCCTTGATATAGCTTTATTACTGGGTCTTAAAAGGCCTTGGTAGAGATAGAAAGGATGGGTTCGCCCATCCTTTTTTCGATCTAAGAGGCAGAAATTTTGAGATCGCCGCCTGTCAGGCCTTAACATGAGAGAACTTGACTCATTTTAGAAAGCTCCATCCTCCATGAAGTCTTATATTGCCGCTGCTGTTCAGATGACAAGTCTGCCCGACTTGGAGAAAAACCTTGCTCAAGCTGAAGAACTCATCGATCTCGCTGTCCGTCAGGGAGCCGAACTTGTTTGCTTGCCAGAGAACTTTGCTTTTTTGGGTGATGAAGAGGCCAAGATGGCACAGGCTGACGTCATCAATGTAGCCTGTGAGAAATTTCTCAAAAAACAAGCTCAGAAATTTCAAATTACTATCTTAGGTGGAGGCTTCCCTGTACCTGCAAAGGGAGGAAAAGTCTACAATACTGCTCTTTTGATCGGTCCTGATGGTCAAGAGCTGGCACGCTATGAAAAAGTCCATCTCTTTGATGTGGCTTTGCCTGACGGCAATATCTATGACGAATCGAGTTCGGTATTGGCTGGGGATCAAATGCCTCCGGTCTACCCATCACCGCAATTCGGAAATCTAGGACTCTCTGTTTGCTATGACGTCCGGTTTCCAGAACTCTATCGATCAATGGCGAATGCTGGGGCCAATGTTCTATTTGTTCCTGCAGCCTTCACTGCATTTACAGGCAAAGATCATTGGCAGGTTTTACTCCAAGCCAGAGCGATTGAGAATACCTGTTATGTGATTGCACCGGCTCAGGCCGGCAGCCATAACTCCCGCCGTCAGTCCCATGGTCACGCCATGATTGTCGATCCCTGGGGATGTATTTTGGCCGATGCCGGCACCATCAAGGGGGTTGCGATTGCAGCCATTGAACCCTCTCGTTTGGCCCAGGTTCGCCGTCAGATGCCCAGTCTTCAGCATCGAGTCTTTGTTGGGCAGTCTTAGCTGAAATCGTTAGTGACGAGCTTTCTGAAGATCGCCAATCGGCTCACAATAACTTCGTGCCCTCTTAGAAACGCTAGTCCTCATGATGTCTTTTCTTTTCCCTTTTGTGGGAATGCTCCCTTCCCTGTTGCCGATTCAATTGGCCGTGGATGTTGTGGAGGATTCCACAGGGGCTGACGAAGCACCGCTCGTTTTAGCGGGTGTCTTGCTGAGTTTAATTGTTATATTTTTTGCCAGTAAGGTTGGAGAAGAGATCTGCTCGCGCCTGAGTCTACCGCCTGTTTTGGGATCGCTGTTGGGGGGCGTGGTGGTGGGTGTCTCTGCCCTGCATCTGTTGATGTTCCCAGAAGCGTCTGCGACGGGCGAGGCCCCTTCTGTTCTGTCAACACTGCTGCAGGCGACGACTGATACCACTGCAGAAACGGCGACGTCTGTGGCCGCTAGCTATAGCGAAGTGATCTCTGTTCTGGCTGAGCTTGGGGTCATTATTCTACTGTTCGAAATTGGTCTGGAATCCGATCTGTCAGAACTGATTCGAGTAGGGCCTCAAGCGGCCGTTGTCGCCATTGTGGGTGTGGTGGCTCCCTTTGTTGCGGGTACCTTCGGATTGATCTACCTCTTTCATATGGCTGCAATCCCAGCCATCTTTGCTGGAGCTGCGCTCACCGCCACCAGCATTGGCATCACAGCAAAGGTACTGGCTGAAATTCGACAGCTTTCATCTAAAGAAGGGCAGATTATCATCGGTGCGGCTGTGCTGGATGATGTTTTAGGGATCATTGTTCTTGCCGTTGTTGCCAGCTTGGCTAAGACAGGGGAGATTCAGGTCAACAACATTATTTACTTAATTATTAGTTCCGTTGTTTTCCTCGTGGGCTCCATTGTTTTAGGTCGCTTTCTCAGCCCTTACTTTACGGCGCTCGTTGACCGCCTCAATACCCGAGGCAATTTATTGATTGCCTCATTGATTTTTGTATTTGTGCTGGCCTATATTGCCACAGCCATTCATTTAGAAGCGATTTTAGGCGCTTTTACGGCAGGTCTCGTTCTGGCAGAAACAGATAAGCGACAAGAGCTAGAAGAGCAGGTCTTGCCCATTGCCGATATGTTTGTTCCTATCTTTTTTGTCTGCGTGGGTGCCAAAACGGATGTCAGTGTTCTCAACCCGATGGTTCCTGAGAACCGTGAAGGGCTGATTATCGCCGCATTCTTAATTATTGTTGCTATCATTGGCAAGGTCATCACAGGCCTGACGGTTGTCGGACAACCTGAACTCAATCGATTAGCAATCGGTGTTGGCATGATTCCTCGGGGGGAAGTGGGTCTTGTTTTTGCCGGTGTTGGCTCAGCCAGTGGGGCACTCTCTCGGCCTCTAGAAGCTGCGATTATTGTGATGGTAATCTTGACCACATTCGTTGCTCCGCCCTTTCTCCGCATTGTTTTTGGCGATACTGAAGCAAAAAGTAATGCAGTGGGCACAATAGCGTCGGATGCAACTGACTCCATCGGGGTTACTGTGTCCACAGCGGGTGTAGAAGACTTGAATCAGGAGTCCTAGTCGTTGTTCGCTCAGAAACTTATTGGTCGTTTCCTGCGTCCAAACTGCAGTGGAACACGGGTGACACCGTGCTGTACCTCACAAGCACTTTTCAAGGGTCGATAGCATCGACCCTTGTCTTGTAGAGCCAGGGGGAGAATGGTTAATAACGGAGATATTCCATGCGCCAGATGTTGCAGTTGAATCGCATCAAACAGCTCAGATTTGGGCTGTTGTTGCCTGGCCTATGGGGAGGGCTGCTGTGGTGCTTGCCCGTTGATGCCGCTCAACTCGAATCTTGGCGCTTTGATCAAACTCAAAATCAATTACGGTTCACGACTGACCAAGCTGTGAGTCCGAGGGTACAGCTGATTCCTGACCCCACTCGCCTTGTGGTAGACCTGCCGGGGGTGGTGTTCGGCCGACCGACGGTGACCCAAAATGTCGGTGCCCAGTTTCGCAGCGTCAGGGTTGGGCAGTTTGATGCCCAAACAGCCCGCATTGTGGTTGAACTCGCGCCAGGATACATCGTTGATCCAGAGCAGGTGAAGGTTGAGGGTGACTCTCCCACCAATTGGTCGATTAAGTTGCCGACTCCCAGTGCCTGGACACAAAATTCGGCGACCGTCACGCCGCCAGTCACAGCCTCTGCAGAACCATTGCCGGATCCCCCTGCAGCTTCAGATAGTTTAGGGGAGCCTCTACCCCCTGACTCGATTGCCATTGCGAATGCTGAACCCGCGACAGCTGAACCCAGTTCTCAGACAGATACCGTTGCAGCGGCGGACCAAACGACGATTCGTGACTTGGTGGTGACAAGTGATGGATACTTTTTCAAAACGCTGGGGCCAAAGCCCGACGTTAAACTCCGCAATAGCCGAGATAAGGAGACCGTGACCCTAGAGGTCAAAGATGCCGCCTTTGTCTCGGATTTGCGCCAAAAAGTCTTCAAGCCTAGGTTCCATGGGGTTGATAGCATTACGCTTCAAGATGGACCCGAACCCGGACTGGCCCTGATCACCTTAAAGGTGAATCCCGATAATCGGGGTTGGCGCGCCAGTGTGAGTAAGTTTAGTGGGATTGTGCTTTCTCCGAAACGAAAAGTTGCGGGTGAGAGAAAACCTAATTCGGCTTCAAGTTTAATCCCTCGGCCGGTCCGAGCTGCTGATGCCCCGAGAGCAGGGCAACTGGCCACCATCCAAGGCATTGATTTAGGGGGAGAGCAACTTCTCATTCGAGCCGATGGCCAGCTCTCCTATACGCAGGGCTGGGAAGGCTCAACCTATCGAATTACCGTTAGATCGGCGCAGCTTGCCCCAGGATTGAGGCCTCCTCAGGTGGGTTTAGGGAGTTCATTGTCTGAGGTGCGAGTTCTGCAGCAAGATCCTACCACCGTAACGATCTTAGCGAAGCCTGCTTCCGGTGTTCGCATTTTAGGCCTGCAAGCCTATAATCCTCAATCCCTCCTCTTGCGACTTGCCCGTGCAGGGGGGACAACCACTAACATTCCTAGCACCATTAGCCGACCTCCGACTACGGTTAGCCCGGCTCCTGGCTCCTTGCCTGCTGTGAGGGGACGTCCGGTGATTGTGATTGATCCCGGTCATGGGGGTAAAGATCCGGGGGCCATTGGAATTGGTGGGCTGCGTGAAACAGATGTTGTTTTAGATATCTCAAATCAG
>CALFCG010000302.1 GCA_937951315.1 uncultured cyanobacterium | reverse complement strand
CCTGACACCGATACCCCCCAATTGGCACAGGAGAATTTGACAAAACCGAGGGAAACGCAGCGCATCAGTAGTACCGCTCAGATGTGGGCGCCGGAGAAGGTGGCCGCAACGATCCTAGCTGGCATTCACAATAGAACCTTTAGTATTACCCCAGGTCAAGAGATGAAGGTACTATCGCGGTTGCACAGCCTCATCGCTCCGCTACTCAACCGTTATTTTGACGGTATCGTCACGAAAACGCGCCGAGAACGGCAGCTCCATGACTAGAGAAGGACTGAATGTCTGGGATCAGGGCCAGCGCTTATTTTCCCCTCATCACCACACCTTCTGGTTTCGGCTGAGCTTTATTGCTCCGTTGTACTTTGGCCTGATCACCCTTGGATATCAGTTTTTAGGGCCTGAATATGTGGTCCAAGATGACGTACGGCAGCATGTGGTCTGGATGCAGCGTTTTATGGATCCAGGGTTGTTTCCAGGAGATGCGATCGCAGACTATTATCTTGCCCTTGCGCCTCCGGGCTACAAAGCTTTCTATGGTTTCTTCGCCAAGTGCGGTATGGCTCCCCTACTGACAGCTAAGCTGCTGCCCATATTGCTGGCGCTAATCACCACCTTCTTCGGCTTTAAGTTAACCCTCAAGATCCTCCCGATTCCAGTCTGTGGTTTTTTTGCCACACTCATCCTCAATCAACAAATTTGGCTAGATGATGAACTGATCACAGCAACGCCCCGAGCTTTCTACTATCCGCTCTTCACGATCTTTCTCTATTGCTTGGTCAAGCGGGCCTTATTTCCATGCCTTACAGTGATCGCCTTGCAGGGTCTCTTTTATGCCCCTGTTATGCTGTTAAGTCTGGCTATTTTGCATATTCGACTATTGGCCTGGAAACGACGATGGCCCACATTGACTCGTAATCGGAGCCGCTATATTTTTGGGCTCATGGGCTCCCTCGTGGCAGCCTTGATCGTTCTCTTTTTACTTCGCCATCAATCCGTGGTTGGTGCTTCCGTGACCAGCCAGCAAATGCGAAATCTTCCGGAATTTGGGTTGCTGGGGCGCCAAGAATATTTTGGTGTCAACCCCCTGTACTTCTTATTTCAAGGTCGAAGTGGCCTTAATCTCTCCTGGTTCCCGGCCAGTATTCTCATTGGGTTGGCATTACCCTTCCTACCCCCCGGTCGATTTCGCCTACTTCAAAAACTGACGCCTGACGTTGCCCTGCTTTACCAAGCTTTTGGTGCCGCTCTCGGTCTCTTTACCCTTGCGCATATTCTACTGTTTAGGCTCTACTATCCCAGCCGGTATACCTATCACAGCCTCAGAGTTTTGCTGGCGGTCGCCAGTGGGATTACCCTCACCATCCTGCTAGAAGCTGGCTGGTCTTGGCTACAGGAAAAACGCCAGGTAAAGGTTCGGCTGCAGTTTCAACAGAAGCTTTTGCTCGCCTTCATTAGTCTCTTTACAGCCATTGAATTATTGGTTCCAGCACTTCCTCCCGTTTTCTTCGCTTTGGAAGTTTGGATAGAAGGCTCATCCCCTGGGCTTTATACTTATCTCGCCCAACAACCCCGAGAGACCGTTATCGCCACCCTCGCGCCTGAAGGAGATAATATAGGTGCCTTTGCCCAGCGATCTACGCTGATGGGGCGTGAGTTCTCTTTAGCCTTTCATCCTCAGTATCATAAGATTGTCCAAGAGCGCATTACAGACTTATTGAATGCTCAATACAGCTCAGACTCCTCTGAACTGGAGCAAATCATCGATAAATACGGAATCGATTTTTTCTTAGTTGAACATTCTGCCTTCACACCCGAATATCTCCTAGCACAGGACTGGCTCATCCACCGTTCAGATCAATCCTCAATAACATTGGCGATTGAGAAGATGGAGACACAGCCCGCCAGTCTGATTTTTCCTAAAGTGTTCGTCTCTTGTGCCACTCAATCAACGGAAAGCTGGACTTTATTAGAGGCACAATGTCTCACTCGGGATATCACGACCCCCGGTTGAGAGCGGCATGAAAGATATGAAATGAGCATCCTGAAGATTCGCAGGGAAAATATCAAATATCAATTAGTCCCAAACTAAGCCGAAAGCAGTAATCAGGATGTATGCTGCTGCAGCTGTTGTCGCTTATTGAAGAGATGATGCTCCGCAGACTCCAAGGGACTCCCATTTCTGATGCATTTCATTCCGTGGGCCTCGGGATTAAAATCATCATCAAAATGAGTGTCTTCCGTGTAAATGGCTCCCTGAAATTTCACATCATCTAAATTAGCATTTCTAAAGTCTGCGCCATCGAGATTCGCATACGTTAAATTCGCATGGTGAAGATCCGTATGGCTGAAATCAGCCTCCATTAAATCTGCATTTTCTAAATTGGCACCCACGAGCGATGACCGACGGAGTGAAGCATACTTGAAATCACACTCTGCCAGTTTGGCATTGTTAAGTATTGCATGGGTGATCTGTGCTTTTTTAAGACTTGTTCCAGATAACGTAATTCTTTCCAGCTTTGCCCCGGCTAGATTCGCTTCATCCAAACATAAGCCATAAAAAATAGAGTTATATAGGGTGATTTCCGACAGGTTCATTTGAGAATAATCTTTTTGACCTGAAAGGTATTTCTCCCAAAACTGTTGGGTTGTCCAAGGGCTAGCTTTACGGCTAGATATAGGCATGATTGGTCATCATCACATAAGGAACAGAAAAAATAGTCGTTATCGACAGGCTGTGGCCGCAGCAAAATAATCATTGCTGCAGTCACAGCCTGAACCATACCCCACTGACAAGTCAATACGCGTCTTGTTCACGACTGTTATTAATAAACAGCTCTTGCAAGTCTAAGTCAGATCGGTTAACTTACAATTCATTTATTTATTTCTGGAAAGTATTTATCAGAATCTACTTGTATCAGTATGATTCACTCGCGATATCGGCAATAAACTCATCCAGATGGGTAGTATTAAGCCCCTCCTCCTGGTTATACTTTCGATCAAGTTCATCGGGGAGAAAGATTTTACTTTTGAAAGGAATTTGTTGTTTCAAGACTGGCTATATAGAGCTCGTTAAATTTGAAATTGCTCCTCTAGACTCATTTTCTCCACCTTTGCTTCTATCTCTATATAAAGTGCAAGATGTTGTGTCATGAATAAGGCTATTCAGCTCCCTCAATGGCGCGTTTTGGTGGTTGAAGATGATCCACTAGTACAGCTAGGGCTTGAACAGGCACTCGCCAATTACTCTGAGCTAACGGTTGTCGGACTGGCGGACGACGGCTATTTGGCGATCGAGGCCATTCTCGAAAAGCGGCCCAATTTAGTTCTGATGGATATTGGGTTGCCGGGGTTAGATGGCGTTACCGTAACCCAGCGCGTCAAGGAAAAGCTGCCCGATCTGAAGATTGTGATCCTGACGTCACATACCTCCGATGAAGAGGTTTTTGCGGCCCTTTCGAGTGGTGCAGATGCCTACTGTATTAAAGGTGGAGAGATTGAATTGCTGCTAACGGCGATCGCGGCGGTATCTCAGGGTTCTTTATATTTAGACGTTAAAATTGCCCGTACCATTCTGCAAGAGATCCGTTCTACTCCGACCCCCAAGTTAGACCGCCCCCTCACTGAGCGTGAGTTTGATGTGCTGAGGCTGCTTGTGGAAGGCTTGAATAATAGTGAAATTGCCGGTCGCCTTTACATCAGTCCCAATACTGTGAAATCCCATATGCGGGGTCTGATGGGTAAATTAGCTGTCAGCGATCGCGTTCAGGTGGCAGTCAAGGCACTTCGCGCTGGCCTCGTTTAGAGATAATGGAGTGAGAAACTCCCCCGACTTCAATGGTATGAGATGAATCATCCGTCTTTGACGATGCTAGGGAATGAATTGTCCCCATGACTAACCGCACAGTTGTGAGCCAAGAGAACCCAGATCCCATGGTATTTGCCCATGATGCTGGGGAGAAGAAATGCGCTGAAACTGCCTGGAAAATTATGCTGGTTGATGATGATCCTTCGATTCATCAGGCCACGAAAATTGCACTCAAGTTTTTTACGTTTGAAGAGCGGCCACTGGAGTTTATTTCGGCCTTTTCTGCAACTGAGGCCAAGGGATTAATTCAGGCTCATTCGGACACCGCCCTAATCTTGCTCGATGTCATTATGGAAACCCAAGATGCAGGGTTGCAGGTGGCTCAATATATTCGAGAAGTCGTCCAGAATCTGGCTGTGCGGATTATTCTGAGGACGGGTGAACCCGGACAGGTGCCGGAGGAATCGGTGGTGGTGGAGTATGACATTAATGACTACAAGACCAAGCTGGAGCTAACCCAACAAAAACTCTTTACCACGCTGGTGTCTAGTTTGCGCTCGTACCGTGATTTGGTCGCTCTGCAGCAAAGTCAGGATCAGTTGGCCCAACTTAACCTGGAGCTTCAGGCTTTCAATCAGAGCTTAGAGCAACTTGTCTCTGAGCGAACCCAAGAGCTGGAACAAAAGAATATTCAACTCTCCCATGAAGTCCAGGAGCGACAAAAGGCTGAAGAGGCTCTCCGGATCTATCTTCATGCGCTCACCCATGATCTGCGTAACCCTGTGACCGGCATGATGAATGTGGTGGGTAGCTTGCTCAAACGTCCGCACTTCGATGATGGTTCTCAACAACAGGTCCAAATTCCGGTCTCGATATTAGAGCGAATGCAAGGGGGCTGCGATCGTCAGCTAAGGATGATTAATTCGTTGATTGAAGCCCATGAAATTGAGGTATGGGGGCTATCACTCCGACAACAAAGGTTTGCCATTGATCAGATACTGCAAGAGTTAGTGGAGGAGTGGGAACATCGTTTTGCCAAAAAGAGGATGACGGTAGTTTTTCAGATTGAGCCAGAGCTGCCCCATGTTCATTGCGATCGCAACCAGATTTTGCGCGTTTTTGAGAACCTATTTGCCAATGTCATTAAGTACAATCCACCAGGAATTACGGTGACCCTCAGCGCGTCAGTTACGGCGACGGTTCCAACATTTCTCCGCTGTGTGGTGTCAGATAATGGTGTCGGAATTGATTCAGCGCAACTCACCGATCTTTTTGAAATTTATCAGCGAGGTTCTGTTCGCCCCACGCGCGGCTTAGGGATTGGATTGTATATCTGCCGTCGTATTATTGAGGCACATGGAGGCACAATTGGCATCATCAGTGAGCTGGACTCAGGCTCCGAATTTTGGTTAACGTTACCCACCGTAGTTGGCGATTTATAAATGATGAGAAGTATTTGTTCGTAGAATGGCATGGCTTACCTCCGATCTCTCAAGGCTTTTCTGTTCAACAACCACCCCCTCAGGCGAGTGCTGATGGTCGGCTTTGTTCTCCCCTTAGTCGGTTCAGTCGTACTGGTTCAGTATTTATCTTGGCGCAATGAGGAGCAAGCCGTTGAACAGCTTGTCATGCAGCTGCAGGAGCGAGTAAATGATCGTATTGAAGAGCGCCTCCGACATTATTCGGAAGCCCCCCCCAAGGTCACAAATTTACTCAAACAGGCTCTGCAGCGAGGCGAGCTAGACGTCAATAATTTAGAAGCTTGGGGACCCTATCTTTTTGATCAGGGAAGGGTTTTTAATTCCTTTCCCTTTCTCTATTTTGGGAATCAAGCGGGAGATTACGTCATGCTGAGACAGGAATCTCGTAAAACGGATCAAGTGACCTTTGGTGAGGGGAAGAGTCCGACCCTCGTGAAGCATCTCAATCGAGATCCCCGTCAAGCGGCTCAGGTGAAAGAGATTGAAAAATACGATCCGAGGACGCGCCCCTGGTATCGGCAGGCCGCAACCGGGCAAACAAAGTGGACCGATATCTATGAGTTTATCAATCCGATCAATGCCTTGGGAAACACGTTTTCTCGGCCTTATTACGATCAAGATGGTAAAACGCTGTTGGGCGTGATCGCCGCAGATTTTACGTTGATCGATATTAATCGGTTTATGACGAACTTGAAAATTAGTGAGTCTGGAGAGGCATTTATTCTGGATCGAGACGGGAAGTTGATTGGCAGTTCTGATAAAAACGCCACCCTCAAACCCGAGTATCAGCCACGACAGATTAGTGAAACGGACAATGCTCTGATTCAGAAAACGAGTCAATCTCTAGAACAGCAATTTCAAAATTTTAAGAGCATCAATACATCCCAGTCATTTAGTTTTCAGCAAGACGGTGAACGTCAGCTCGCCCAAGTTCGGCCCTTCTCCGATCGCTATGGGCTGGACTGGTTGGTGGTGGTGGTGGTGCCGGAGTCAGATTTCACGGGACCGATACGGGCCAATGCCCGTCTGACGCTGCTCCTGACGTTGGGGGTGTTGGGGCTGGCCATTCTATTCGTTGTTGCAATGGCCCAAAAAATTAGCTCTGCAATGCGACGACTCACTGAGGCCAGTCAAGAGATTGCCCAGGGAAATCTAAAACAGACGGTTACAGGCTCTAGTATCCAGGAACTCCATACGATGGCTCGGGCTTTTACCGATATGAGCCAGGAACTGCAGACATCCTATGCTCAGCTTGAAGATTATTCGCTGTCTCTAGAATCAAAAGTGAAGGAACGAACCCAGGAGTTAGAGCAGGAGATTTGCGATCGCAAGCAAGCCCAAAAAGTGATCCAACATCGGGCAGCAATGGACAACCTGCTCACGCAGATCTCACGAACCTTGCTCGATCAAGATATCGACACTGCTATTGGTTTTGCACTGCGACAAATTGGTGAATTTCTAGCCTGCGAACGCAGTTGTATTTTCCGGTTTTATGATCCCAATCAATTTGGGATGACCCATGAATGGTGTGCCGAAGGGATTCCGTCTTACTTTGAAAAGCGTCAGAGAATGAAGGGCGAAGATTTTTCCTGGTTTGCCGAACAGCTCCTCAAGGGTGAACCGTTTCAGATTCCTAATGTTGCGGAGATGCCACCGGAGGCTGCTGCCGAAAAAGCAGAGTATGAGCGCCAGTCGATTAAGTCTATCCTCAATGTACCGATGATTCACGCGGATCGGGTTGTGGGCTTTATCGGTCTTGATACCATTCATACAGCTCGATCTTGGCGTGCAGATGACATAACTGTGTTGAGGCGGGTGGGCCAAATGGTGGCCATGGCCCAAAGCCGACATGAAGCTGAAGTGGAACTTAAAGCGGCCAAAGAAACGGCAGAAGTTGCCAACAAGGCCAAGAGTGAATTTCTGGCCAATATGAGCCATGAGTTGAGATCTCCCCTCAACGCCATTCTCGGTTTTGCCCAATTAATGAACCGCAGTAACACCCTATCGACAGAACATAAAGATAACGTAGGTATCATCAACCGCAGTGGTGAACACCTGTTGGGGTTGATCAACGATGTTCTCGATATGTCGAAAATTGAAGCCGGTCGCACCGTACTCAGTCCCATAGACTTCGATCTTCATCACCTAATTGACGATCTACGGGGTCTTTTTCAGCTTCAAGCAGAACAGAAACAGCTTTACCTCAACGTTGACTATGGCTCCGACCTGCCTCAATACGTTCACACCGACCAGGGAAAGCTGCGACAGGTCTTGATCAACCTCCTCAGTAATGCCATGAAGTTTACCCAAGAAGGTGGCATCACACTCCAGGTCCAACGTGAGTCTGGACGGATTGAAGAAGATGGCCTTGAAACGGCCACTCTCCACTTTGAGATTGCTGATACCGGAGCGGGTATTGCCAGCGATGAACTGGAACAGGTTTTCGAACCCTTTGTACAAACGCAAGCCGGCCATATGTCACAAGGTGGGACGGGGCTCGGCTTACCCATCAGTCGCCAATTTGTTCAGCTCATGGGGGGAGAACTATCACTTAGCAGCTGTCAGTCAGAGGGTATTGCGCCCTCAACAGTGCTAAATTCTTCCCAAGGAGGCTTACCAACCCAAGGAACAGTGGCGGCCTTTGACATCCAGGTTCATATTGCGGAAACAGCTCAAACCCAAGATCGTGAGCGTCGCATTCTTGCCCTTGCGTCGGGTCAGCCCAGCTACCGGATCTTAATCGTGGATGATAAAAGTGATAACCGTAAGCTTTTGGTCAAACTGCTGTCCCCGTTGGGATTTGAACTGCGCGAAGCAACGAACGGTCAAGAAGCCGTTCACCTCTGGCAGCAATGGCAGCCCCACCTAATTTGGATGGATTTGCGGATGCCCGTCATGGATGGCTTGGAAGCCACCCAACAGATTCGAACAGCCCAGAGTGAAGATGCACCACCCCCGAAAATCATTGCCCTCTCCGCCAGTATCTTGAAAGAAGAACAGCAGTTAGCTTTCACCGTCGGTTGTGATGACTTTATGCACAAGCCGTTTGATGATGCGGATCTCTTTGCCACGATGCATGAGCACATCGGCGTGCGCTACATCTATGACGACGAACTCCATGACAATGGAATTATGTTCGAAGCCCAGGCTGACCGCCAAGCGATTCTTGATATTTCTCTTGCAGCGCTTCCCCCTAAACTGCTCTCCGATCTCGAATCGGCAACCCACCGCTTGCATTGGCACCGGCTACAAGAATTGACAGCAACCATTGCCCTTCAAGATCCAGTCTTGGCTGATAGCTTGACCCAGTCGGTTCACAATTTTAACTATTCCCAGATCCTAGAAGCGATTCAAGCCGCGAGGGAGGATTGATGCCTTCCCTCAAGTCAGACGCTTCAGCCGATATTTTAGTGATTGATGATACCCCGGCTAATTTACACTTGCTGCTCAAATTGTTGACGGATCAGGGTTATCAGGTTCGGCCAGTTACAGAGGGGGCTCGGGCATTGACAGCAGCCCAGCTTGACCCACCCGATCTGATTTTGCTAGACATCAAAATGCCTGAGATGGATGGCTATGAGGTTTGCCGACGTCTAAAGGCAGATGAGAGAACCCGAGATGTACCGATTATCTTTTTGACCGTACTCGATGATGCCGTCGATATAGTGAAAGGCTTTGCATTAGGGGGCGTAGACTACATCACAAAACCCGTAAAGACAGCCGAATTGCTTGCTCGTATTGAAAGCCAAGTGAAGTTGCGATCACTGCAACGTCAACTGACGGAACAAAATGAGGTGCAGAAATACCTCCTTGAGCAGTACCAAACAACCGCAACAGCCCTCAAAGAATCAGAAGAAAAATTTTCCAAAGCCTTTCAAAACAGCCCACTACCGATTACTTTAGTTGCTATATCTGATGGTCGGTACATGGATGTAAATCAGGCCTTCATTCAACAATCAGGATATCGTCGCGAGGAACTCATTGGTAAAACCGCAACGGAGTTGAACCTTTGGGTTAATATCGAGGACCGAGAGCGACTATTTGAGAACCTGCAGCCCCACGGCTATGTCCATGAGTTTGAATCACGTCTCAGAAGCAAATCAAAAGGGATTCTAGATGTCATCCTCTTCGCGGAAACTATATTGATCAATGGTGTTCAATATTTACTAATGACGGGTGAAGACATTACCCAGCGTAAAGCGGCAGCGCGGAAACTAGCAGACCGAACCCAAGAGCTTTCTGAAACCTTGGAAAGGCTCAATGAGACGCAAACACAGTTAGTACAATCGGCAAAAATGGCGGCATTGGGCAACCTAGTCGCTGGCGTTGCCCATGAAATCAATACGCCAGTAGGGACAGCCATTATGATGGCCTCGACGTTGGAGAATTCAACCCTTGCGATCGCAACAAAAACAGCTGAGGGGCAACTGACCCAGTCCGCTTTTCAAGATTATCTGGATGTTGCAGCGGATGCCAGCCATCTGATTCTAGACAACCTGAATCGCGCGGGAGAGCTGGTGCAAAGCTTTAAACAGGTGGCAGTGGATCAAACAAGTCTGAGAGAACGGACCTTTATGGTCAAGCCTTATCTTCAGGAAGTGATGGCGAACTTAAACCCCCAAGTCAAGCAGACACCTCACTCCGTCACAATTTCAGGGGACGATGATCTTAAACTCAGCAGTTACCCCGGTGCCCTGGCCCAGGTGATGACAAATTTAGCGGTGAACGCGCTAATCCATGGATTTCCCGATGATAACCCTGGCCACATTCACATTGATATACAGCAGCCCAAGAATCACTGCGTCCTCACCTTTAGTGACAATGGCGTGGGGATTCCTAGAGAGAACCTAGAGAAAATATTTGAACCCTTTTTTACGACAACACATCATAAAGGTGGGAGCGGTCTCGGCCTCCATTTAGTCTATAACTTGGTGACCCAAAGTCTACAAGGTTCCATTACTGTAACGAGTCACCTCGGACAGGGAACAAGCTTCAAGATTACGTTGCCGAAGAACGTGCAGCATCAAAAAGCTGCGCAGTAGGGCAGGGTATCTTACTGCTTCCCGATGGCCGGTAGGTCAAACAGGAGAATCTCTGCTGATTCATGTATTCCTTGAATGGTAATGTCTCGCGTTTCATCTGTAATGGCTGCCCCGTCTCCACTTTTAAGGGGATGCTGGTTCAATTGCACAGCGCCACGCGCTATTTGTAGCCATACGGCGCGTCCTGGTTGGATTGTGTATTTGACTTGTTGATCATGGGTTAATATTCCGGCGAAGAGATTAATGTTTTGATGGATTGTCACTGAGTTTTGACGTCCGTCTCTGGAACCCACCAAGCGAAGCTGCCCTTGTTTCTCTTCAGGGGAAATATAGATTTGTTCGTAACCGGGATCAATACCTTGGGTTTCCGGCAGGAACCAAATTTGCAATAAATGAACGTTTTCAGATTTGGAATGATTGAATTCACTATGGGAAATTCCGGTACCGGCCGACATTCGCTGAATATCGCCAGGTTTGATGATGGAACCGTTGCCAAGGCTGTCCTGATGCTCCAAAGCACCTTTAAGCACGTAGGTGATAATTTCCATATCACGGTGACTGTGGGTCGAAAAGCCTTGGGCCGGTTGAACGATATCTTCATTGATCACTCGCAAGACAGAAAAATCCATGTGAGCGGGATCAGAGTATTGGCCAAAGGAGAAGGTATGCCTAGCATTGAGCCAACCTATGTTGGTCCTGCCTCTTTCGTCACCAGGGCGAATTGTGATCATGCGGTCAATCCTCTATTGCGCCAAGTCTGGATCTGACGGTTGGCGTTGGACTCATGATATGAGAGGCCATAGGATAAGACAATGCTCCAGTTTAGAGACGCATTGCATCCAGACAAGAGACAATCGTTGTGGATAAATTTGAAAGTATGCAAGCCTTTGCTCAGGTAGTAGAGGCAGGGGGATTTGCTGCGGCAGCTCGAAAAATGGGGCTATCGCGATCGCAAGTCAATAAACTTGTCGCAAACCTCGAAGCCCGTCTGAGCGTTCAGTTGCTCCACCGCACCACCCGGAAGGTGAGGCCCACAGATACAGGACGCGCCTACTACGAACGTTGTATCAACATCTTGGCTGAGCTGGAAGAGACGGAGGCAACAATTGCGCAACTTCAGTCCGAGGTAAAGGGGATTTTGCGGATCAATGCGCCGATGTCTTTTGGAATGAGGCATTTAGGGGATGCGATCTCAACTTTTTGCCATCAGCATCCACAACTCCAGGTGGAAGTTACCCTCAATGATCGTTTCATCGACCCGATTGCTGAGGGTTTTGATATCACGCTCCGAATCTCAGAACCGCCCAATTCTGTCAGTTTGATTTCACATCATGTGATGCCAACTGGAAGGGTGCTCTGTGCTTCTCCTGAGTATTTAGCAAGAAACGGTCGTCCACAATCACCCTCTCAGTTGCGCGAGCATTGCTGTCTCCATTATGGACATTTACCCGGTATACATCGATGGTCTTTACAGGGCCCACAGGGAAACATCATTGTCCCGATAAGTGGGGCATTGTGCTCCAATAATGGAGAGGTATTACGCAGTGCAACCCTTAATGGGCTTGGGATTTCACTACTACCAACGTTCATTGTAGAAGAGGATCTCAAGCAGGAAAAACTGCTGGTTGTTCTGCCGGAGTATTGCGCCCCAGATATTGCTTTATACGTTGTATATCCGGTGAATCGACACCTGTCCGAAAAGGTACGGTTATTTACAGAATTTATTTGCGATCGTTTCAACGGAGCCGAAGGAAATCCCCCCGGGTTGGAATGATAATCCTCTCTTGTGTAACCCCACTGGCTGCTGGATACAATATGCGGAAATATTAGTATTCATCAAGGGCCAGAATGAACTGGGTTGACTCCTCGAAGAGGGATGATTCCTTTGAATATTAATGAGCCGATGAAATTAACACGAAGCGAATCATGGTTGTCCTAACAGAACAATTTCTCAACTTAACGCCTGAGGAATATTTTGCCTGGGAGGAGCAACAGTCCTGCCACCACTATTTTAGTTGTGAAGTCTACGCCATAAGTGCTGGAACCATTGACCTTAGCGAACTTGCTCTCAACTTATGACAGAGGTCATAAGTTCCAGATGTATCGGCATAATCCTGGTTTGGAAGAGTATGTGTTGGTGAATTCAGAAGAGATTGCAGTAAAGCTATTTCGCAGAACGGAGAAAGACACGTCGAAAATTCTCAACTGTCAGGCAGGCAACTCAGTTGAACTGAAATCGATTGATTTCAATCTTCCCATCGAGGCGATTTATAAAGACATTGTGTTTGAATCAACCAGTGGAGCAGCTAACTGAATTCAGCCTTCTTTAACAGAGCTTTATGCACTAGCTCACCATCCGCCCCATTAGTCAGTCCAGCCACTGAGGTGATTTAGCCAGCCATAACGTCCCAAAAATCTCTGCATATATTCACAAAAAAAGAGGCCTTAGGGACTTTATTGTCAGTCCCCAAGACTCACCAGTTCTAGTTTTCTTAGCCAATCGGAGCGGCGGGATTTGAACCCACGACCCCCACTACCCCAAAGTGGGGGCACGAAGACTCAGAACCTATTCTGGGAAAGAACTTCAGGCACTTCTAAAAAACCTTCCGGCCAATTCATCCGGCCAGAGGGGGAGAAAACATTGAAAATGCGTTACCAATCACTGTTCAATAGCTCTTGCTGAGCAGCTCTGGTGATGACACGCCTTAGCCACTCTGAACGATTGGGCAGTGCTCTAATGGCTGCACTGATTTCAGGTTTCACCTTCACACATAATGGAGGTGTATCTTCCTTGGTTCCTAAACCCCTTCCCTTTATTTGGTAAGGCTTGAGGGCTTCACCCCTAGGCATTGCATTTGTCCAATTGATTTACATCCAATATATAGCATGAATGCACGTATACGGGTATTATTTAGGTAATCACATTTCCATATTATCTTGCAGTCTCCACATGCAAAGATAAATCCATCTTTAACATCAAGCCGCCCTAGCAAGCTCAAGGGTAACAAGCTTGCTAGGACGATGAGGAAAATACTAAGCAGAATATGCAACGCTATGGCATATGCCAAGTTCTTTGTTAAAAAGCATCCAAGTTAAGGGGAATGTTCCTGACTGAATTAGTCGTACTGGCCTTACTGCAGGAAAATTTGTCTGGACGCATTTTTCATCAGTAGT
>CALFCG010000301.1 GCA_937951315.1 uncultured cyanobacterium | reverse complement strand
TCGTGGAAGCGGTATCAAGATTCATAAATCACAAAGAGTAACAGGAAGCCATGACGGGCCAGTACACGACCACAATCTCCACGACAGAAGATTCTAGGGCCATTTCATTTTACTACCGAGTTGCTCAGTGGCGCGGTGAACCCAAATCAAAGGCGGCATGAACAACTTTGAGCGCCTTCACACCTTCCGTCAACGGAATCACACAGCTCACCCGAATTTCGGAAGTGGCGATCATTTGAATGTTAACCTGCTCCGCAGCCAAAGCCTGGAACATTTGAGCCGCGACACCGGGACGCCCTAACATGCCGATGCCCACAATACTCAGCTTGGCAACCTCCGAGTCAGCGGTCACAGGGCCACAGCCGAGTTGCTCGGCAACATCTTTTAATAGATGTTGCGCCACCTGCAGATCCAGTTCTCCGACGGTGAAAGCAATATCACGGGTCATCACGCCCTCAACCGGGCGCGACCGCTGAGATTGGATCACCATGTCAATACTGATATTTTCCGCCGCTAACGCCTGAAAAATCTGAGACGCCATACCCGGATGATCCGGAACGTGGCGGATGGCAAGCTGGGCCTGCTTTAGATCAAGGGCAATCCCTCTGACGGGGGGAGAGTCCTTTTCGGCCTTGAGGCTAGCCTGCACAGGGGAACTCGCAACTTCAAAGGTTCGGCACAAAAGTTCGATGGCGCGATCGCAATCTTCCATCGCCACCGTACAGCTCACATTCACCTCTGACGTGGAAATCATCTGCAGATTAATCCCAGCATCAGCCAGCGTTTGAAACATCTGGGCCGCCACACCCGGGCGACCAATAATGCCCGCCCCAGCAATGCCAACCTTGGCAACATCACGATCCACCAACACTTCAGCCTGGTTATCACCTTGCGGTGGATTGAAAGCCACGGAAACCGCTTCAGCCCGCTGGAGGGTATCTTTCGAAACTGTAAAGGCAATATCATTGCTGTTGCCTTCATGAATAGACTGAATAATTAAATCCACATCTAGCCCCTGGTGGGCCAATTCCCCAAACAAACCAGCCGCAACCCCAGGGCGATCGGGCACCCGTAGTAGAGCGACTTTAGCCTGATCATGATCAAAATGAACAGCATCAACCGGGCGACCCAACTCTAGATCTTGGAGAGGACGGGGGGCACCCGCAGGGGAGATCACGCGCGTCCCGGGTTCATCCGTCCAACTTGAACGCACCACCATTTGGACACCATAGTTTCGGGCAATTTCCACAGCCCGAGGATGCAATACCTTCGCCCCGAGACTTGCCAGCTCTAACATCTCATCAGAGGTGATTTCATCCATCAGTTGCGCCTCTTCCACCAAACGTGGATCGGTGGTGAGAATCCCAGGAACATCGGTGTAGATTTCACAGCAATCAGCACGAAGGGCAGCAGCAAGGGCCACGGCTGAGGTGTCAGATCCACCTCTTCCTAGAGTTGTGACATCTCGATCTGCCGTATTGCTCGTTCCCTGAAACCCGGCAACAACGACAACCTTACCTTCCTCCAGATGACGCTCTAAGCGTTGGGGATCAATATTTAGAATTCGGGCACGCGTATGGGCTGGTTCCGTCACGATGCCCACTTGAGCACCAGTCAGCGAAATCGCAGGCTGATCTATTTCTTGCAGAGCCATACTCAGCAACGAGATCGTCACCTGTTCTCCGGTGGAAAGCAGCATATCCATTTCACGGCTGCAGGGGTTACTGGAGAGTTCATTGGCCAGTTTTACCAAGCCATCAGTGGTCTTGCCCATAGCTGAAACGACGACCACCAAGGAGTTTCCAGCATCTACAGTGGCTTTAACCCGTTGAGCAACTGCTTGAATACGTTCGACGGAACCAACTGATGTACCGCCATACTTCTGAACAATTAACCCCATGATCTTTAGATTCCTCACTGCCTCAATCACTCAACACTATGGTACTCACTGCTTTGCGAATCTATAGCCTGTGCTTTGCGTTTTTACATACTTCGAGGTACCTGCGTTGACCGGCGGTGTCCTTCAATCATGCCCAAAGCGCACAGGTCTCAAAAAACGGCAACAACCGATGGGTGCCACTTTAAGAAATCTTGCGTTTTACAAGGAAATAGACAACGGAGAAAAACTCATTTTCAACTGATTATCTAGCGATGGTAGGATTTTCCTGCGGTATGCTCAGATTTAAGTCTGATATCGCCGACATATTAGCTGAGGACAAAAATGGCTTCTCCTTTACCTTCGCAACAAACCTCTCTCGACGGCCAGATTGTCGTAGCCAATCGTGGCTCAGGTAACCTATCGGTCCTAGACGAGCAAACCGGAGAGGTGATCAGAAGTGTGGATTTGCCTTTCTCAGACGGCGATAATTTCCCTGAGCCGATGTATATCCAAAACCTACGCAGCACGAACGAAATTGCGGTTGATGATCGCGCCAATAATCGGGTGGTGTTTTTTGATAAAACCACCTTTGAGGTGACGGCTGTTGTGGAAACGGGTTCAGGAAACTTTCACCTGGCCGCTGACTTGAAAGAAACTCAGTTATGGGTTGTCAATGACATTGATGACACCTTGACAGTCATTGATCCACAAACAAAAACCGAAATAAGCAGAGTTTTCCTAAGCGAGACCGTCATTGGAGCCAACGGCTCACCACACGATGTCGTTCTCGATCCCTCTGGTCAGTATGCCTACGTAACGGTCTTTTTGGATGACAATCCAGACAGTGATTTGCTGGTCAAGATTGATACCACCAGTTTTGAGATCCTTGACACCGCTGAGATTGGTAAAGGTCCCCATCTAACAGTTGCACCTGAACACAACCTTCTTTATGCGCTGGCAGAAGATGGGAACAGCATCAACATTTTTGACCGAAGAGGCACCGACCTCACTCAGGTTAGTGCCATTGAACAACCAGGTGCTCATGGTGTGATTTCAGGAGGAGATGGCCGCTACACCTATACCAGTAATTTGCCAGGGGGTGGCCCCAATGGTCTGTTTGTGATTGATAACGTCACCAATGAGATTGTCGGTGATCTTGATGGCGTAGATACACCTTTCCCAGTTCCTCATAATGTCGCGCTTACAGAGCAAGATCAGAATCTCTTTCTCACCCATTCGGGAGCGACATCGAACCAAATCAGTTTCTATTCCTTAGAAGATCCGACACTACCTCAACTCGAAGGGACTGTCGAAGTTGACGGTCTCAATCCGTTTGGGCTGACCTACGCATCTCCCGAGGAAGATAATTTAGTGGTGGGTACGGCATCGACCGACCAAATCGGGGGAAGCATTGGCCAGGATTTAATTTTCGGAGAAGAGGGGCATGACTTTCTAGAGGGGAATTCAGGTCAAGACAAACTCTTTGGTGAGGAAGGAAACGACAGACTCTTAGGCCAGCTGGGAGATGATGTCCTGATTGGTGGTTCGGGCTATGACCGAATCGTAGGCGGCAGAGGCAGTGATACGTTGATTGGCGTGGATGTGGAATCCTTTACACCGGGCGAAGGAGAAATCGATTTCTACCAGGGTGGCCAGGGCAAAGACGCATTTGTGCTCGGCGATGCCCTCGAGGTCTATTACGACGACGGTAAAAATCAGGGATTGGGCCTTAGTGATTTCGTGGTTATAGCAGACTTTCAATCAGACCAAGATGTGATCCGTCTAAACGGTAGCGCCGACCAATATCAACTAGAGTCCTTTTTAGGGGGCACAGGAGTCTTTCACATCGGCAATGGACAACCCGAATTAATTGGCGTTGTTAATCACACCACAGATCTTGCTCTCAATAGTGATGCCTTTGAGTTTTCACAAGTTTGAACTCAACGAGTGACAAGGAATACTGCAGAGCGGAGAGGTGCAAACCTTGAGATTTTGGCCAAAACTGCTGCAGCCCTCTTAGATGATGCCTTAAAGAGCATCTAAGCACGACGACTCATGTCGGCTTCAAGCATAGATAAAATCACAAAATCCGCATCTATCAGTCTTCAATTACTCTTACTCTCGGCAGACAATAGCTGAAACAACGCAAATACGTTCACTAAATCACTCCTTGAAAAACGAAATGATGAGGTGTCAACGATTTACATTCGAGAATCATTGAAGAGCGACAGTCTCTAGCGGTAGCCCCTCTCAACCGACCTGTCAGAACATCAGGCCAGTCTGACCTAGCGTAGGATGGACGACCTTAATCAGGAAATTTGGCAGCAAATCCGGCAGAGGACGGGGCAGCAGCAAAGGGAATTACACGGGCCAAGAGTTCATCGGTCAAGCTAGAGTATTCCAGCATTAAGACACCCTACTCCTGGAAAATTTCCGTGGCTTGAGGATGCAACTCCACTCCGAGGATTGCGGCTTCGCGCATCTCCTCGGAGTGGAGTTGCATCGATCGAAGAAACATCCGCAAACAAGCGAGTAGCAGTAGCAAGAATGCCAGGGTTACCAGCCTAAAGTCTGCAGCAAATAGCTCGCAGGTCAGAAAGGGCATTTAGATCCGGCATCCCAACTGTCCTACCTCGACTCACGACACTATCAGCAAAGTTTCGGGCCCCTTGATCTTAAAGTCGCTAAAGACAGTGCTTTGGAGCCCTTGAAATCCAGCAAAGACAACGATTGCTTCTGCTTCAAGATGCCTTTCTAGATGCTTGGGATTGATTTCCAGCATTCGCTTGCGCCGAAGAGCGAACAACAAGAGGAAATTATTTTAATAATCAGAGAGAAAATTATTTAAGATTTGCGACCGACCTTCTACACGCCATTCTTTTACCTGTTCTTAATAAAGAATTCTGCTTTCCCCTCGCTTCAATGATAGAGGTTCAGATCTTTTTTGTTAGATCCATGAAAGAAAAATGAAAAGCTGGGAATACTAGGAAATGCTATCTGATATATACGATTTATCAAGAGAAAAAACCGAAAGAACAGTCCACCCTTATTCTCTGAACAGAGCAATAATAGTTTTATTACTAAAATATATTTATTGTCATTCAGAGAATAATTAGATGGCCGTCATTCTTATTTTTTAAAGTGCCATAATCGTTTTATATAAGAAGGCTATAAATTTCCTTTAGGGGGCTAGATCATGAACAACTTGAAGTTCAAGGGAAATCCGGAGAAAGGCTCACAATACATTACCAATCCAAATAGATACAGTACTCAAGCACCTGCGCCTCGTGCTCGCAGACGTCATTACCATCGTCGTTCACGACTATCATGGCGAAGAATTAGAAGACTCCTTCCATTTCATTTTTTCGCTGTAGAAAAATCATGCAAAAAATGCAATTGTCAAGTTACTATGCGTTCGCGCAGGCGAGGTTTTATAGAACCTTTGGTAGGCTTTTTCGGCCTCAAGCCATACCGATGTTTCGGCTGTGGCCATAGATTTTTAAGACCTTTTTGATATCTTAAAGTTAAATTTTGGTTATTTTAGCAATCCAGGACATATTGCTAGACTTCTGATCCCCATAAGTCATAGAAGAAA
>CALFCG010000300.1 GCA_937951315.1 uncultured cyanobacterium | reverse complement strand
AAACTAGTGATGCAAAGCCGATCACTAACGAGTTGTAGGTATGGACTCCGTTCAATCCTAGAGGGAAATAATCTATGATGTCCCCTTTCACACGGTGCTTGCGATACAAAGAGTGTCTGCTCCGTTGCAACGGTAATCTGCATCTCGTGGGTTAGATCATTAGGTGTTATGTCAGAAGATTGGTTTTTTCGTGAACGACTTCACATGGCCGTCCAAGACGGAGACCTTGAGGAGGTTAAGAAACTAGTGTATGCAGGTCACGATCTAGATGTGTTCGATGATATATCGAACACACCACTGCACTATGCAGCTGAATCAGAGAATATTGAGATTGCGCGATATCTTCTGGCCTCTGGAGCCGATCCCAACGCCAATGAAGAGGCTAAGATTGGTAACACCCCTCTAGGTCAAGTGGCTGGGAACTGTTCCTATGAAATAGCCCACCTTTTGATAGAGGCCGGTGCCAACCCAACCATACCGGGCTGGATGCAGTTAACCGCTCTCCATCACGCGAGTCAACGCAAGAAAAAAGAAGGCCAGCGGGTGTATGATTTACTGCTGAGAACTGCGAAGAAAAAGTTCGCCGATAAAATCTAAAAAGTAGTGGGAGTCGGATGCATTATTTGGCTGAGGCAATCTTAATATGATTCATCGAAATTCGATCATTCGAGCCTTGATGTTTCTCGCTGCCGGTGCAGTACTCGGCTCGCTGATAACAATGCGGTTAAGCAAGCCCCCACTTGTCCATTTCTCTGGAACTGTCACAAGTGATAGTCTTTCTTACCGAGACTCCTATCTCAATAATATGAGTTATCTGGCTTGTAAAGTATGTCCCCATGAGCGGATTTATTTGCGATTTAGAGACATAGAATTGAGGAATTCTGTGATTAGGAAGAATGCCTCATTGAGCGGAAATCTGACTTCAGTAAAATTGGAAAGCGGTGAAAGAATTACTCAGCTTAATGTAAAAACTGGATCCCTTAGTACCAAATTTCCTCGATAATATACTCATTTAGAATTGGAAAATTCAACTTTGTGGCAGAATTGAATACTTGATCACATTGGCCCTATGCCATTAACCAAATTTAAAGCTACAGGATGACATTGTTGTCCTTCTAAACTCGGATAAATTTCTAGCTGATGTCGGGGTCGGGGTTCATTGTTACGCCTGTATCTCGCTCGATATTCCTAGCAGATGTATTAAGCTTGCACTCAAACGTTCTTGTGTCATGGGCAAAACATCCTTTCCAGTCATCACCTCTTGAGTCAGCATAAAAAAGACCAATGCCCCCAACAGTACATGGGCTGTTGCTTCAGTGTCAGGAATGTCAAGTTCTGGATGATGGCTTAAATAATGACTGATGGTTTCTATACTAGGCACCGTAACATTGCGAAAGAAAACCTGAGTCAGATCAGGAAAGCGTTTTGACTCGCCAATCAAACTGCGTATGAAGTCATGATATTCAGTATCTTGCGTCAGGCGAGCCAGGCTTTGTTGAATCAATTGAGGCAAAACAACATCAGGACTTCCTTCCAGGTTTTGTTCCTCAAAGGCTTCCTGAAAGCGCTGTTTAGCCATGCTTTCCACGAAAGCTTTGAATAATGCTTGCTTGTCTTCAAAGTAGGTATACAACGTTTGTTTCGATACGCCTGCCGTTTTTGCAACCTGATCCATGCTGGCACGGTCATACCCCTGGGTTAAAAAAACCTGGGTCGCCCCCTGCAAGATTTGCTCAGCCTTCTTCAAAGCGCGCCTCTGCTGAGCATCCGTTTGCCCTGACGCTGATGCCACGCTGTAACCTCCTGAAAGATGAATTTATAAACGACCTTGATTTTATCAAACCGTACAGTCTAGTATGTAAATAAAATTAAACTGTACAGTCTAGTTTGATTTTGTCCCAGTATTGAGGCAACACCATGAAAGAGCTCAGAACAGAAGTGGAAATTGACGCGTCTGCAGAGGTGATATGGAGAGTCTTGACGGATTTTGACGCATTCCCAACCTGGAATCCGTTTATTCAATGCATCTCAGGGCAAGCCATTGAAGGCAAGCATCTCAACGTTCGTATTACCCCACCTGGAGGGAAATCCATGATTTTCAAGCCTACGGTGACTCGCGTTCAGGTAGGGCGTCAATTTAGATGGTTAGGGCATTTAGGGATGCCAGGAATTTTGGATGGAGAGCATATTTTTGAGCTTGACCCCCTGTCTGAACAGCGGACAAAGTTTGTTCAGAGAGAATGTTTTTCAGGTGTGTTGTTGCCTTTGTTTTGGAAAATGCTCAATAGTAATACGAGGAAAGGCTTTGAACAGATGAATCAGAGTCTAAAGCAATACATCGAAAGAGATATACTCATCCATTCGTAGGGTCCGAGTTATTTATTCTCAGGGGATGGGTTTGGGCGATGAAAATCTAGAGTGATCGCCGATCTAAAGATGTGACTTCCTGGCTGCACATCTAAATTAATCCGCTGAGCATTGTCTGAGAAATGACTAGAATGCAGATTTTAAGAGAGTGTAATCGCAGTCTATCAATGCTCGCCGACTCTCTAAATCTTGCTTGGTTGTGGTGTAGGGCTTGTCTGTAGTTAGGGAATGCATCGCCTAGCCTGATTGCTACACTCAGAGTATTGCTCGCCTAAGTTCTCCCGTCATGCTGCCCATCTCCAAGCAAGTTTCCATCCCTAGCTCTGAAATTGAGCTACAGGCCATTCGCTCACAGGGGGCAGGTGGGCAGAACGTGAATAAAGTGGCTACAGCAATTCATCTCCGCTTTGATATCAACGCCTCTTCACTCCCTTACTTTTATAAAAACAGTCTCCTGAAGCTGAGCGATCAACGGATTTCTAAAGAGGGTGTCATCGTCATTAAATCGCAGCAACATCGCAGCCAAGAACAGAATCGAGAAGAAGCCTTACAGCGGCTACAAACACTGATCAAAAGCGTCGCCGTTCCCCGAAAAAAGCGTAGGCCCACAAAGCCCACCAAAGGGTCTCAAAAAAGACGCATGGAAAGCAAAACGAAACGCGGTCGCCTTAAAGCCCTAAGGAAAAAAGTGGACTATTGATAGCAAAATGCTCGTCTCTTATTGACGGATATCGAGGCGGCAAAACTAGGCTAAGTGGCGCAAAAAAACAGCTCACCTTTGTCGTAAAATCTTACCCTTTATATGAACGCTGGCTGTAGGGTTAGAACCAGGGATTCCTTCGCCATCACACTATTCGGAAACACTTGCTGAACCTGCTGGCCGACGTGATCTAGAAAGTCATCATCATGGGTGGGGTC
>CALFCG010000299.1 GCA_937951315.1 uncultured cyanobacterium | reverse complement strand
CCGCCGGACCTGACCTGCAGCATCTCGCTCAATGACCGGTACTGGATCTGTATAGGCAGGTACCACATTCCCCCCGAGGGAATGAACGGGGTGATGCCACATCACGATTTTGTATTTCGCGCACTGAAACTCTTCACTATTTAATTCCGCTTGCAGCCACTGATATTGAGGACTACCTGGTGCAATGGATTCGAAAATATGCTGTCCATGTCCCCATTGATCTGGATGCTTTAGGTCTTGCTCTTGCTCCTGGTACTTGCCTTTTGTGGTTGGCGTCAGAGCCGGAGACCGAAAGACATTGGCCACATAGAGAACCACGAGTCGCACGTCACCAAAAGTGACCGCATAGTACTTTGGAACTTCTGCTGAGCCAAAGATTTCATCATAGGTAATCGTGTTGAAACTTTGATCTCTCTTTAAGCTGGGCGAAGACGTTCCCGATAACGGGACCGAATCTTTGAACTGGCTGTGTAAGCTGGTCTGCGCCGAGTATCGCCCCATCACCTCATGATTGCCCACCGTGGTAAAAATCGGAGCATTTTGGATGAGTTCACCACCACGATACTTTCCAACGGCTCTTCCCTGGAGGCACCGAAACCAGGCATTTCCCCGCGCATCATCAAACCACTCGGAGGCGCGATCGGGAACATTCACCAGATCCCCAGCGTAGAAGATAGAATCGACTGGACCAACGGTCTCTATTACCTTTTGCAGATTGGCCGCGACCATGGGCTTGAGCTGATGGTCAGAGGTGAGCAAGATCTTCAACGCAGTTCCCGCAGATGGGGCAGGCGTCAATGTAAAAGAACGACTCTGAGCTACCTCGCCAGTATTACAGAGACTCTCAACGTAGTAAGGCAGCTTTTGGCCCCGAATGAGATCTGTCACCGTTGCTTCATGCCGCCAAATTAGACGTAATTGGGGATTGTCCGTTGTGAGCTGCAACGGAACATCTTCCGGGAGATGAGACTGTGAATCTTCTCTCGTGCGGGTGAGCTGAGTTGTCGTGGCACTTTTTTGCAGTCCCTCACCATAGATGACGCGATGTTCAATACCACGGAATTCTGTGAACCAGACCACCGTAACTGAGTTCGGTGTCGGCTTTTGCAGCCATGGATCGGTGAGGAGTTGCGGAGCTCCAGGTTGCATCATCATGGTTATATCCGATTGCTGAGGCGTGCTGTCACGGTAAAATTCACAAGGCGCTGTCGGTTGACAGGCGATAGCACCTGCAACGTAACGCTGAACTTATCTCTATGTCTATTGTCTGGCAGTCGGTCAAAACCTACGAAGATATTTTCTACCACAAGGCAGATGGCATTGCGAAAATCACCATCAATCGGCCCCACAAGCGCAATGCGTTCCGGCCTCAAACCGTTTTTGAAATGTATGCTGCCTTTGTGGATGCGCGTGAAGATCCGCAAATTGGTGTCATTCTTCTGACGGGTGCTGGTCCCCATACAGACGGCAAGTATGCCTTCTGTTCCGGAGGAGACCAAAGTGTGCGAGGTGACGCTGGATATGTGGATGAAGCAGGTGTTCCGCGATTAAATGTTTTAGATCTACAACGCCTCATTCGCTCTATTCCCAAGGTTGTCATTGCTTTGGTTGCAGGCTATGCCATTGGCGGTGGTCATGTGTTGCATGTCATTTGTGATTTAACGATTGCTGCTGATAATGCGATATTCGGTCAGACGGGCCCTAAGGTTGGTAGTTTTGATGGTGGTTTTGGAGCCAGCTATTTAGCACGGCTTGTGGGTCAAAAAAAGGCCCGCGAAATTTGGTTCCTGTGCCGTCAGTACGGTGCTCAAGAAGCGATGGATATGGGATTGGTGAATTGTGTGGTCCCTGTTTCTGAGCTTGAGGCAGAAGGCGTGCGCTGGGCCAATGAAGTTCTTGATAAGAGCCCACTGGCAATTCGCTGCCTGAAATCTGCCTTTAATGCTGACTGTGATGGTCAAGCCGGACTACAGGAGTTAGCGGGGAATGCAACAATGTTGTACTACATGAATGAAGAAGGTAGTGAAGGCAAGTCTGCCTTTTTAGAAAAGAGAGCGCCAAATTTTCGGAAATTTCCTTGGCGACCTTAAACCCGCAGCGCTCTAATTTTTCGCGAGCATCTTGAGCTCAGTTACTCAGTTTCTCCGCTCCTGAAGCGCTGGAGCACTATAACGGTCAGTCTACCCATTAAATAAATAGAAGAAAATCAATGCAATAAATAAACAAGATTGCATTGAGTCTATCCCGATGGGGGACTATGATTAAAGAATGTTAACGATTTTCATTTTTATATTAAGAAGCGTATCTCAGTTTGATGGGATGCGCACCTGCTCTTATTGAATCTCAATGATATTTAGGAGAAGTATGTTGCACTCGGTGAAGCAAGGAGACATGAACCTTCCTTTTAGTGTGTTTTCCCACAACTATGTCGAGCTTGAATTCATCAAGCTCATTTACATATAGCTCCACCAAGCTGGAGGTCTTAGTTTGTTTCTCGCGAAGAAACAGGTCATCCTTCCTTGATCGATTTTTAGACAGTCGAAAGAATATTAAGGAGTTTAGAAAATTAAAGCTTTGAAATAATGCCCATCTTGCCTTTGCTTTCCGTTTCCCTTGAGCCCCAGTCCTCCCTGCAATTGTCTCTTTAGGGCAGTCTTCTTCCATGCTTTGCCCCGTCGCATTCAAATGTGGTCTATGCAACTGACAAACAAAATCCATTTCCGCAATTTACGCGGTGACATCTTTGGAGGTGCCACCGCTGCCGTTATTGCCCTGCCGATGGCCCTGGCTTTTGGTGTTGCCTCCGGTGCAGGTGCTGAGGCTGGTCTCTGGGGAGCTGTGATCATTGGCTTTTTTGCCGCTCTGTTTGGAGGAACTCCAACTCTGATTTCGGAGCCCACTGGACCTATGACCGTGGTGATGACAACGGTCATTATCAATCTAACGGCTGCTAATCCTGATAATGGCTTGGCAATGGCCTTTACGGTTGTGATGTTGGCGGGAGTGTTCCAAATTCTGTTTGGAACGATGCGATTGGGTAAGTACATCACGATGATGCCCTATACGGTGATTTCGGGTTTTATGTCCGGGATTGGCATCATCCTGGTGATTCTGCAGTTGGCTCCTTTTTTAGGGCAGGCCAGTCCAAAAGGAGGTGTCATTGGCACTTTGCAAGCCATTCCAGAATTGATCTCTGGTATTCAACCTGGAGAAACTGGATTGGCGCTGATGACGGTCGCTATCATTTTGTTCATGCCGGCGAAGTTAAAGCGCTTTGTCCCTCCTCAGCTCGTTGCGCTGATTGTTGGTACGATTGTCGGTTTTGTGCTGTTCCCAGAAGCAGAAGCTATTCGCCGGATTGGTGAAATTTCGGCTGGCTTCCCAGCGCTTCAGCAACCCACTTTCACGGGAGACCAGCTTCAGCTCATGTTTGTCGATGCAGCTGTTTTAGGCATGCTGGGCTGTATTGATGCGCTTTTGACATCGGTTGTTGCTGACAGCTTGACTCGCACTGAGCATAACTCCAACAAAGAGCTCATTGGCCAAGGAATTGCCAACGTCATGGCTGGTTTGTTTGGTGCTCTGCCTGGTGCTGGAGCCACAATGGGCACAGTTGTGAACATTCAAGCGGGTGGACGTTCTGCTTTGTCGGGACTCATTAGAGCGGGTGTCCTGCTCGTGGTGATCCTAGGTGCAGCCAAATTAGCGGCCATCATTCCCCTTGCCGTCTTGGCGGGTATCGCCCTCAAGGTCGGTATTGACATTATTGATTGGGACTTTTTAAAGCGGGCCCATAATATTTCGACCAAGGCAGCCCTGATTATGTACGGGGTTATTCTGTTGACGGTGCTTGTTGATCTCATTACAGCGGTGGGTGTCGGTGTCTTTGTCGCCAATATCCTGACCATTGACCGGATGAGTTCCCTGCGTTCTGAGTCTGTAAAGGCCATCAGTGACACTGATGACGCGGTGCGACTGAATGATGCTGAGAAGCGCTGGCTCGATGAAGCAAATGGTCGGGTGCTGTTGTTCCAGTTGAGTGGTCCGATGATTTTCGGGGTGGCCAAAGCAATTTCTAGAGAACATCAGGCCATTGATGAATGCGATGCGATTGTCTTTGACCTCAGTGAAGTTCCGCACATGGGGGTGACATCTTCACTCGCTCTGGAAAATGCGGTGAAGGAAGCTGCTGAAAGCGATCACGAAGTCTATATTGTGAGCGCTGCCGGACAGACGAAGCGACGTCTAGAAAAGATGAAGGTCTTCAGCTTAATTCCGCCCCAGAATCTCTATACGGATCGCGTCGAAGCTCTTAAAGCAGCTGCTTCTTCAAGTGTCTCAAAATCTAACTTAGGAGTTTCAGCCTCCGTTTAGGACGCATGCTTGCCCGCAAGTCTTGCTCTCAGACGTGGAGCCATGCTTGTGAGGTTAGCCATCCTTGTCGAATTGAAGTTTTGTCTGTCATCTGTCACTCCTCGTCTTAAGGTGTTCCCATATGATCTCGGTGACTCGTTTTATCTTTCCTTTCGAAGGGCCTCCAATGCCTACCGTTCTGGCGACAACGCCTGAGTCGGACTATGCACCCTTTGTGCTCACGGGCGTTTTACTAACGCTGATTATTGTGTATCTCATGAGTAAGTTGGGGGGCGAGCTTTCTAAGCGTCTTGACTTACCTCCTGTACTCGGTGAGCTGGTTGGTGGCGTTCTTGTGGGGGTTTCTGCTCTGCATCTGATTGTGTTCCCAGAGGCTGGAGCTGCAGCAACTGACTCCCTTCTGATGACAGGGCTGCAGTGGCTGGGGGATCTAGATGCTGAAGCGGTGGCCCACATTTTTGCCAGCCAAAGTGAAGTTATCTCTGTTTTGGCAGAGCTCGGTGTCATTGTGCTGCTGTTTGAGATTGGCTTGGAGTCGGATCTACGGGAACTCGGCAAGGTCGGCTATCAGGCTGCCATTGTTGCCGTCGTAGGAGTTGTTGCCCCTTTCACATTGGGTACGGTTGGTCTCGTATTACTTTTCCATGTGCCAGTTATTCCGGCTATCTTTGCTGGAGCGGCTCTCACGGCTACCAGTATTGGGATTACATCCAAGGTGCTCTCAGAGCTGGGGCATTTGAAATCTACCGAAGGCCAAATTATTGTCGGGGCCGCGGTAATTGATGATGTGCTGGGGATTATCATTCTGGCTGTGGTGGCGAGCCTGGCCAAGACTGGCGAAGTTGATTTGGTCAATGTGGTGGTGCTGATTGTCAGCGCAACGGCCTTTCTCTTAGGTTCAATTCTCCTGGGTAAGTTTTTTAATCAGACTTTTGTTGCGATCGCAGATCAATTGCAAACTCGAGGTGCCTTACTGGTGCCTGCATTTACCTTTGCTTTGGTGATGGCTTGTTTAGCCAGTGTCATTCATTTAGAGGCTATCTTGGGAGCTTTTGCGGCAGGTTTAGTTCTAGACGAGACTGACAAACGCAAAGAACTGGATCAGCAAGTAATGCCCATTGCCGATATCCTGGTTCCCATCTTTTTTGTCACGGTTGGTGCAAAGGCCGATCTTGGAGTTCTCAACCCTGCTGTGCCTGAGAACCGTGAGGGTCTGGTGATTGCTGCGTTTTTAATCACGGTTGCCATTATTGGCAAAGTGGTTACAGGTTGGACCGTCTTCGGCAAGCCTGGAATTAATAGACTCGCCATCGGTTTTGGCATGATTCCTCGTGGTGAGGTAGGGCTAGTCTTTGCCGGTATTGGGTCTGCCAGTGGCGTGTTGAGCGATCCCTTAGAAGCCGCCATTATTGTGATGGTTATTTTGACCACCTTTTTGGCTCCTCCCCTCCTGCAACTTTCCCTAAAAGAACAGGATAATAACCCTCCTAAAGATCGAGATCGTGGCGAGGGGGCAGAAAAGACACTTTCGGTGGGTGAATAAAGAGAAGTCTCCCTAAATCCTTTCAATCCTAGTCCTAATTTAATAATGAGCCATGTCGATCTTAGAAGCGTTGGTCTTGGCTACAATTCTGTTTGGTTTTTTTGGCATCATCCTCAAGAAAAACCTGATTATGAAGATCCTTTCGATGGATGTGATGAGTACGGGAGTGATTGGCTACTTCGTCCTAGTGGCATCCCAGAGAGGCCTATTTACGCCTATTGCCAACCAAAAAGAGGCTGTGGCCTATGCTGATCCGGTCCCTCAGGCGGTGATCTTGACGGCGATTGTGATTGGCTTTTCGATTCAGGCTTTGATGCTGGTGGGTGTGATGAAGCTGTCCCGAGATACTCCCACGTTGGAAGTCAGTGAGATTGAGAAGCACTATACGCCATGAGTTCCATCACATTGATCTGGATTGCTCTTCCCTTTTTCGTTGGGTTCAGTATCTATCTGTTGCCCAAGCTGGATCGGTGGCTTGCGATCGCAATTCCTTTGCTTTCATTCGGCTATGGTTTACAACGCATCTTTGATCCGTTTCCGCTGGATCTTGCGCTGTTAGATAATTTTGGCGTCACTCTGAGCAGCGATACCCTCAGCGGCTACTTTATCCTCACCAACGCTATTGTTACCGCTGCCGTTTTGCTTTACTGCTGGCAGAGCTCGAAATCAGCTTTCTTCTATACACAGATGTGCATTTTACATGGCAGTGTTAACGCCGTGTTTATCTGTGCAGATCTAATTAGCCTCTATGTAGCCCTAGAGATTATAGGTGTTGCCGCCTTTCTACTCATTGCTTATCCCCGCACAGATCGTTCGATTTGGGTTGGCTTGCGCTACCTATTTGTTAGCAATACGGCCATGCTGTTTTACTTGCTGGGGGCGCTCCTGGTTTATCAGACAACCCATTCCTTCGCATTTGCAGGAGTGGGACAGGCCCCCCCTGAAGCCGTGGCCCTTATTTTCCTAGGATTGCTGACCAAAGGAGGCATTTTTGTTTCTGGGTTATGGCTTCCCTTAACCCACTCTGAATCCGAGACCCCGGTTTCGGCAATGCTCTCAGGCGTTGTTGTTAAAACCGGTGTGTTTCCACTCGTGCGCTTCGCTCTACTGATACCAGAGCTAGATCCCATTGTGCGTCTGTTTGGAGTTGGGACAGCGCTATTAGGAGTGGGCTACGCCATCTGGGAAAAAGATAGTAAGCGAATGTTGGCCTTTCATACTGTCTCGCAACTCGGTTTTATTCTGGCAGCCCCTGAGGTTGGAGGCTTTTATGCCCTCACTCACGGCCTCGTGAAATCAGCCCTGTTTCTAATTGCGGGCAATTTACCCAGCCGTAATCTCAAAGAACTCCAGCAGATACCCCTCTCAATGCCGCTTTGGGTTGCTCTAGCCATTGCTAGCTTTTCCATCTCCGGCTTTCCGCTCTTATCTGGTTTCGGAGCCAAGGTTTTAACGATGAAGGCCCTTGTCCCCTGGCAAGTCGTCGGTATGAATTTGGCTGCTCTAGGCACCACCATCTCCTTTGCCAAATTTATCTTTCTACCCCGAGGGGGCAAAGAAAGCCTCAAATCTAGTTTTTGGCTTCCCATACTCTTACTTTTAGGGAGTCTAGTTATTGCCAATGGATTCTATATAGACGCCTATACCCTCACCAATATCGTCAAACCCTTGGTCACGATTGGAATTGGTTGGCTTGTGTACTGGGGCATCATACGACGAGTCTCGTTCAAACTGCCCCGTGTTATTGAGCAACTAGAGCACCTCATTGGTGTCATGAGTCTGATGCTGTCCCTACTTTTTTGGATGGTGCTGGCATGATCGGTTATTTAGACTTACTCCTACGCTTAACGATTTGGTTTCTGTTGACCGCCGATTTAAGTCCCGCCAACATCATGATTGGGGTCAGCGTTGCCTTGCTTCTACCGCGCCGCTTTACTCGCACGCCGGCCCTCTTAAAAGACTGGCTACGGGTACTCTGGAACATCATCATCGCCATTCCTCAGGCCTATTTTGAAGCCATTGAAATTATGCTGCGTCCCCACACAGAAGAAGATACAACCCTAGAGCAGGTCCAACCCAATCGGACTCCTGGCCTAATTTTCTTAGATATTTTCGTGATTACCTTTACCCCTAAAACCATCGTTCTGAGATACCGTGACGACGCGTATAAAGTGCATCGAATCCGCCGGAGGAAACCGTCATGAACGGGGTCCTGATCATAATGATTTTGATTCTGCTGATTCCCCTCTATGCGGCTTGGAAGGATGACGATATTTGGCAAACAATGTTGGCTTTCGCGAGCGTTGCCACTAAAACTTCGATCATGATTTTAGTCATCTCCGTTCTCCGTGATGACTGGATGATAGGTGTTGTAGGCGTCCTGATTTTAAGTGTAGGTAATGCTTCCCTGATGTTGCTCGCTCATATCCTTAAACGGCTGAACGAATGATGATAACTATCCTTGGCTATACGTTGATTGGTATTGGAATCGTCTTCTGGCTGTGGGGCACTTGGCCAATGTTGGGAAAACGTTCTGTCCTCTTTAAACTCCACAGCCTGTCCGTTGCCGACACCCTCGGTTCCATGAGCATTATTATGGGGCTTTTACTCAAGATCCCGCGAGAGTGGCCATTACTACTGCTAGCCCTGATCTCCCTCGCGATATGGAATACCGTCCTTGGATATGTGCTTGCCTATTGTTCTACTGGAGGTCGGTATGACTGAAGATATCTACATCGTCGCCATCACTGCGCTCTTACCCTTGACTGCAGGCATGTTAGTTCTCCAGACGAATCCCTATCAAGCTCTTGTGGTTCGCGGCATCTTAGGGGCGGTGGCTGCTTTAGTCTATGTTCTTTTTGGAGCGGCTGATGTCGCCTTAACCGAAGCTCTGGTGGGTACGATGCTGTCCATTACCTTGTATGCGGTAGCCGTGCGATCTTCGATGAGTCTGCGGATCGGCGTGCTCCAGGAAGAACTAGAAGTCACGCAGGAACGCCCCAAGGCAGACAGTATTACGTCAGAAGACAGAGACCTTTGGGACTATCCGCAGGCAGCAGAGTCCTGCATCTCTGCATTGCGCAATGTCATGATTAAGCATTCTCTACGCCTTGAATGGGTCGCCTATCCAAGCCTGGCTGCCCTTAAAAAAGCGATAGAGGCAAAAGAAATCCATGCCACTCTCTTCTCGCAGTCGGTTACCCAGGAAGTCTCAAGGGGTGAGGGACTCACAAACTATGCCCTCGCAATCCGCGTTCAGTACCTCTATGATCTGCTCACCGCAGAATTATCATCGACCACCAACCTGCAGATAACCTGTACCACCCTTCCTTTATCTATGCCTGAAACACCCCGCATGCTGGAGGGGCAACAATGAAGTGGATCTATGTTGCAGCGGGAATTGCTTTATTCATCAAGATGCTAGCTTTCCCAAATGTAGCTTTGGAGTCGGTTGACCTCGCGATTGTTGACTCCATTGTTGAAGATACTGGTGTGCCGAATGCCGTGTCGGGCATTATCTTCAGGAATCGCCTCTACGACACTATCTTTGAAGTCATTGTCTTCTCGATTGCGATTATGGGGGCTAAGTTTCTACTGGCGAACGAACACCCCTCTCAGACGATCTATCAATTCACGGACCATCCTTCCATTGTGTTGGCTCGTCTTGGAGCAACCATTGCAGCCTTGATCAGTATTGAATTAGCGATTCGAGGACATTTGAGTCCCGGCGGTGGTTTTGCCGCAGGTGTTGCGGGGGGGACCGCCATTGGTCTTGTTGCGATCACTTCGTCTTCTCAATGGATGGAAGCTATTTATCAGCGTTGGCATGCTGCCACCTGGGAAAAAGTCTCGGTTCTCATTTTTATGGTGATCGCGGTACTGACCCTCGTCGGTATTGAAGTACCGCATGGTGAGTTAGGCACCCTTATGAGCGGTGGGTGGATTCCGGTTCTGAATATTCTGGTTGCTGTCAAGGTTGCCCTCGGGTCGTGGGCAGCTATTTTGACCTTTATTCGCTATCGTGGTCTGCTGTAGCTGAATTGATGTGACTGGGCCTGCAGCTGTGATTGCAGCTAGGGAAGTGTCGTGAGAATCTTGATTTTCTGGCATGCCCTCAGAGTCTGCATATCGGGAAATAAAAAGTCTTACCCTTCTGACTCAATGCAATAGCTGTAAGCTTTGCCGGTGTGCAGCCTCCATCGCTGAAGCGGATGATGGTGTGAAAAAGCCACGGAGTTCTGTACTCCTCGTTGCGGACCTCAAATTGCTCCGTTCGGCTTCTTTGTGTGGATCGTCAGAACTGGTGCTTTTCCCTAGATGATAGAAACTCACTACGT
>CALFCG010000298.1 GCA_937951315.1 uncultured cyanobacterium | reverse complement strand
TTTGATCTCAATCTTGGTGCCGAATTCCTTTTGGCCCACCGGACGGACCGAGATATTGACATCACAGCGAAGGGAGCCTTCCTGCATATTGCCATCGCCGACCCCCAGATAGCGAATAATCCGGCGGATTTCTTGAGCGTACTCAGCCGCCTCTTGGCCCGATCGCATATCTGGTTCTGAGACAATCTCCACTAACGGCACGCCGGTGCGGTTGAAGTCGACAAGGGAATGTGTGGAACCCGAGAGGCGCTCGCTACCACCGTGGACCAACTTGCCTGCATCTTCTTCCATATGCAAGCGAGTGACGCCAATTTTCTTGCGCGTGACCTCCCCCGCCTCTGACAGCATCTCGATCTCAAGCCAGCCATGCTCGGCTATGGGTAGATCGAACTGTGAAACCTGATAATTTTTGGGCAGGTCTGGGTAAAAATATTGCTTGCGATCAAACTTGCTATAGTCTGCAATCTCACAATTGAGGGCTAAACCCGCCTTGACGGCATATTCTAAAACCGTCTCGTTCAAAACCGGTAGAACCCCTGGCATGCCCATACAGATAGGACAGACATTATGGTTGGGGTCTGCGCCGAAGGTGGTGGAGCACTTGCAGAAAATTTTAGTAGCTGTACTGAGCTGACAGTGGGTCTCTAGACCAATAACCGCTTCGTATTCTGTCTTCACAGGAGCTTTAGTAACCATTCAGACTAGCCTTTGCGCGATGAACCTTTCTTGACCCTATTCTAGGAGGTTTGCGCTCGTTCAGCCGTCAATGTAAAGAGTGAGAATTGGGGTGAAAGACACCCCAGGCTGCATCTAGATCAGCTTTACCGCTTTGAGCAGATAAAACAGCACCACTGCCATGCCACTGAAGAGACTGAGAAATAATACATAGGCTAATGCGCCAGCCATTGGGATACCTCCAGATTGAAAAATTTGGGAAATGAACTCCCTTTGAGTAGCTTAGGGGATTGCGATGGCCTTCGACTAGCCTTTTTCTCTGTCGGTGGCCCTAAAGCACCGTGCTCGGCCTAGCCATGTTGCTCAAGATAGACATTGATATCTTCGATCAGGCGCGTGAGTTCGACCTCACTGGTTAAGCGAATTTTGTCATCCCGCAGCGTGATCAGAACCTTGGCGGCAAAAGGACTGGGATAGATGTTGGGATTGCAAAAACACTCCAGGAAAACCTCCCCTGTGTACTGATGTTCCATGGGTTTTTGGGGTGTCAGTTTCTCACCACTGGCGGGCTTGGCTGCGGCGGAAGCCTTGAGGCTTTGCATCAGCTCCGCAATGGCTGCTTTCAGATCTCGGGCGGCTTTGGGATCAAAACTGAAGGAGACAGAGCCATCCGTCAAGGTTAGGCGGAGTTGTGCATCAGACATTAAAAGCTACCCACAAGACAATGTCATCAATGGTACCTGTCCAGGGTCGCTCATGAAAAACAAGCTGTCCCATGCTTAAACGCCGCTGTTGTCCCCCTTGTACATAGGCGAGGGCAAACTACAAACGTCTGGAGAATTCCTGTCCTTCTTGTTGACGGGCCATGACCATATTTTTGAGGGCATCACCGGCTTTATTTCGGGTCAATGGCTTCCACCATAAATAACCTTGCCCCAATTCACAATCGAGACCGAGCAACATACTGCGTTGCGCATCAGTTTCAATGCCTTCCGCAATCAGCTTGAGTTGGAGTCCTTTTGCCAGGGAAACAATGGTTTTGATGATTTCCATGCTTTGGGGGCTGTATTGCGCCTCTTGCACGAAGGATTTATCAATCTTTAGCCCCTCTAGTGGCAGTCGATGTAAATAGCTAAGCGAAGAATGGCCGGTGCCAAAATCATCCAACAGAATTTCAACGCCATATGCTTTGAGCTGCTCCAGAACCCTAGCGGTGGCATCAGGATCCTTCATCAGAATACTTTCGGTGATTTCAAGCTTCAGAGATGTCCCCGCAACCTGGGTGCGGTCCAAAATGTCTTTAACAGTCTCCACCAGATTCGCAAAGATGAAGTTAGCAGTAGATAAATTGACGCTCATCTTCAGGTCTAAATTTGGATACTGCACTTGCCATTGATGGAGTTGCTGACAGGCGTTTTGCAAAACCCAACTATCTAGGACCGAGATGATTCCCATTTCTTCGGCAATGGGGATAAAGACGGTGGGTGAGATTAACCCATGGATAGGGTGTTGCCAGCGGAGTAAGGCCTCAAACCCTCGAATGTCTTCACTTGTGAGGGAAACGATCGGCTGAAAGACTAAATAGAACTCTTGCTGTTCTAAGGCCTGTCTGAGCGCAACCTCTAACTCCATGCGCTGCAGGGTTTCGCTGGCCAGTGATTCCTCAAACACTGCAAACGTTCCTTTGCCTCTCGACTTTGCCTGATACATGGCAAGATCGGCATTTTGGACAAGTTGGTCTGGCGTACTGTGTGACATTCCCAAGGCAATACCCATGCTGGCGCTGGTATTGACAACGTGGGTTCCAAGGACGATAGGTTCTTGAATCATGATTTGCAATCCATGACAAAGCGATTCAATTTCCTTTTGATTGGCATTGGTCGCTAAGATCGCGAATTCGTCTCCGCCGAAACGAGCGACGGTATCTTCACTTCCTAAGCAACTCTGCAGCCGCCTGGCCACTTCGTTCAGGACGAGATCTCCAGCTAGATGTCCTAAGGAATCATTGATGACTTTGAATCGATTGATGTCGATAAAGATGATAGCAATGGAGGCACTGGAGTTGCGATCGCAATGTTTAATGGCCTGTCGCAGCCGATCGTAGAACAGGGTTCGATTCGGCAAACCCGTGAGTGCATCGTAGAGTAGGGCCCCCTCGATCAACTGTTCTTGGAGTTGTCGTGCTTGGGTAATGTCAGAGAAATTCAGAATATACCCCAACAACTTTTTCCGTCGTAGGATTGGGAACTGTTCAATCCGAAAATATTGTTGAGATGAATGAACCTCTATCTGCCCATTCGCAAGCAACGCATCCCAGTCAGCAGGGGATAAAAACGTCACCAACTGACGAGCCGATTCACCAATAGTCTTCTTCGTACAGCCAATCAAGGCTTCCGCCGCAGTATTAAATTCAATCAGTCGATACTGCGTATCGATAACGATCACAGAGGCTTTCAAACTGGCAAAAATCTGCTGATAGGCGAACGGAGACCTTTGCAAGATTTGATAGCGAGAAAGGCCCCAGCAAAACAGGACAGTGCTGAGTGAGAGCCCGATGGGTGTTAGGTCGAAAAATCTTAGGGAATCATAGAACGGCGACAGGGTCAGGACGTTAAGACACAAAGGCGTTACGCCGCAACCCAAGAGAACCATGAGGGGACGTCTATTTTGTCTGCGACTCTGCCAGATGGCGCTAATCAGATAGGCATGACCGAGGGAAATAAAGGCATAACTGTAGGGTATATGGACAAAAGTAAACCAACGTCCCCGTTCAAAATGCGCGATCGAAACCCCATACTGCCAATCCATTTTGCTCACCGTCCACATTAGTGAAGACCAGTCCGGGTTCCAATAAACGATCAACGTTGCCAATGGAACCAAGAAGGAGAGGATGGGAGCAGGGGCACGATGCCCAGTGAATTGGACAATGAAGTAAAACCACAGGACGGGAACCGTCACATAGGAGAACAGTTGAATACCGGTCCAGAGCCAAAAATCAGTTGTACTCTGATTTAGGAAGAAAAGCCCCGATGTTGCACACCAAAGGGCTGTCATTAGAGCAAAAAGTCGATAGCCCCAATCAACCTGAGCGGTTTTCTGTGGAACCAAAAATACGATGGAAATGCAGACAGCTGCAGCTAGAAAATTGATGCAGACATAAAGAATCAGAAACCACTGCATTGGGAACCTACCGCCGGTAATTTGATCCCATGAAAGTAGAAATCGATCGCCAACCCTTGATGGGTCAAAGCAAATTTTCTCCGAGAATTCAAGTTCAAAAGGTGAGGAGTCTGCAATGACATCTTCAATTCTGAATAGAAGGGGCTTTTCATGGATCTATGTGCTGATTATGCTGAGTGGCGCAGATACAGTTCCTCGCAATTAAAAAACCTGGGTGTTTTGGGGTTTCGCCGCTGGCATCGGGGTTGATTTCAGCTCTTGGTTGAAGAAGTTGATAGACCTCTCCATGGTCTTGTCAAACCAAGCTGGAAAATGCCAGAAGGCATGCGGCGCTCCCGATATTATGCCCAACTCAGACCTTATTCCAGCCTCTTCGTATCGCTGAGTGAGTTGGATAGCCTGTTGGTAGGGAACGATATCGTCTGCGTCACTGTGCAACAGCAAAAGTGGCGGGTCTGTCTGATCTACATGGGAAATGGGCGAGGCCAATATCCATGCTTCTGGATGCTGTTCAGGAGAAACGGCCAAAAAGTCTCTAACCACTGGCCTTTCAACAAAATCTGTGAGGGCGCTGGGGGTTGCCATTCCGACAGCGGCTTGAATCTGGCTCGAGGGTTCATCAGGGGTTGCTAAGGCCTCAAGATCCGAGATGCCTGAACTGGTGGCTAGCAAAATGGCTAAGTGAGCCCCTGCCGATCCGCCAATGGCCCCCAGGGCCTGATCGTCAATCCCGTATTGATGGGCATGGGTACGCATCCATCGGGTTGCCGCTTTGACGTCGTGAATGGCAGCGGGGAAAGGGGCTTCTTGAGAGGTTCTATATTCAATGCTGGCAGCGGCAAAGCCGCTTTCTGCCAGACGGGAAGCAATGGATGCAAACCCTTCTTTGTCGCCCTGTTTCCAACTGCCACCCCGAATGACAATAATTCCCGGAAGGGGATGGTGAGGTCGATGGCGAGGTAAATACAGATCGAGCTTCAGGGTTCGACCCTGCTCATACTGGGCATAAACAAGATCTGAGATCACTTCCACTTGTTCGGTGGGTTCGTAGATAATGCGCGGTCCCCATCGATCGCCTGGGGGCAGGGTTGGGGTCGAAGGTTGTGCCAGGGCTCCGAGCGGTGAGCTGATCATTAGCATTGCGGCTGCCGTCATGACCCTGCCTGTGCCTCTCCGCCTTCGGTTAGAGCGGGGGCATGCCTTGTGGATCAATACATCCCAGCTCCTCGCCACGTTGATTACCATTGTCGATGCTGCATGACCGGTCTAGGTGGGAATGAGTTCTCCTGGACGGAGGCGAGACCATTTACCACTGTCTTCGGTAAAGCTGGCACACCCCACCACATCCCACTCCATCTCAATTTCATCGCTGCTACTGCGAATGTTGACGTTGATGGTCGGTTCTGTGGGTTCAAAGGTGGGAGATTCGGATAAATGTGGCTGCTGATGCTGGCCCTCTACGGCATGGTAAGTGAGGCAGTTATCA
>CALFCG010000297.1 GCA_937951315.1 uncultured cyanobacterium | reverse complement strand
GATTTGAGTCAGGCTCATTTGATTGGAGCAGATCTCAGAAATGCTAATCTTCAAGGCACCAATCTCGTCGAGGCGAATCTCGAAGGGGCCGATCTAACCGGTGCAAACTTACAGGGGGCAGATTTAACGCAGTCTTTTTTGACCAATGCCGTTCTTACGAATGCCAACTTCGACAGCGCTAATATCTCCCAGGTCCAGATCTATAGCGTTATCACTGAGCCAGACTCGGTTTTGAATGCTGACCTCACTGATACAGAAGTAAAAAGTAAAGAATTGCAGGCAGGGCGCATATCTCTGCCTTAATTCGTTGATGATTTTGATATCAATGATTCAGCAATCTCTGTCAACCAACCACAAATTTTGGGGAAGGTACATGATGCAACTGACCTATTCTGAAATCGAGTTAGACGTCGAAGAATGCATACCAAAAACATCCATGCCTGAAGCTGGTGCTGCAGAAGCTGAAATGCAGCCTACGCTGTCTGCTTTTGATACTCTGAACTACGTTTATAGTGCCATTGCGGCTAATGCTTTCATTGAGTTAGAGGCGCTACGATAAGTTCTCTATGATAGATTGCCATTGCTCTGGCGATGGACGGCTTTATGAAGCGGCACAATGCCGTTGCCTGATGCGTGATCATGGCTGGTTAAAGGTCGTGGGCGATGCCCCAAGTCTCCAGCAAGAAGCGTTAGATCTGTAAGGGGAAATCAGCGGCCAAGGGGGTGTCGGCTTGCCCTCTATCGCTGAAGTTCGAGGCATTTGCCTTTCAAGATCTAAAGCGTGAGCTGTTGAGCCATTCTGAAGCCTGCGATAGAGTCGTAAGCAGTATCAACTAACTATCTCCTTCATGAGCGACGCTGCGATCTCTGACTCCCGCCCCCTAAGAGAAGGGAAAAATCCGGCTCATCATCGAGAACGCTCCAATATTAATCGAGACGATCTCTCACCGATGATGCGGCACTATGTCGATCTCAAGGATGAGTATCCCCATACGCTGTTGCTCTATCGAATGGGGGATTTCTATGAGACCTTCCTCGACGATGCGGTCACCATTGCCCAGGCTCTAGAACTGGTTTTGACCAGCCGTCTGTCCGGCAATAATGTGGGTCGAGTGGCCATGGCCGGCATCCCCCACCATCAGCTTGAACGCTACTGTCGAATGTTGGTGGAGAGGGGCTATTCCGTCGCGATTTGTGATCAGATGGAGGATCCTGCGCAGGCTCAGGGGTTGGTCAAACGGGAAGTCACGCGGGTGATTACTCCGGGGACGGTCCTCGATGAAGGGATGCTTCAGGCCCGTAGCAATAACTTCCTGGTGGCATTTGTGTTGGCGGGGAATAACTGGGGGATGGCCTATGCTGACATCTCCACGGGGGAGTTCTTAACGACGCAGCATTCTGATCGTGATCAGCTGGCCCAGGAGCTGTTACGTCTGCAGCCGTCTGAAGTGCTGTTCCCCACCGATGCTCCTGATATCCAGCGGTTGCTTAGGCCTGGGGAGACGTCAGAGTATCTGCCGGAGGGCATTCCCAATCAGTTTTGCTTTACGATGCGGACCCAATCTTCCTTCACGCTGCCGGAAGCCAAGCAGCGGATTCAGCAAGTTTTTGGTGTTCGTTCCCTGGAAGGGATGGGGTGTGAGCATCTGCCCCTGGCGATTCGGGCGGCCGGAGGTTTGCTGGTCTACTTAGAAGATACACAAAAGGAAAATCACATTCCGCTGCAGCCGTTATGTACTTACATTCTGAGTGAGTATATGGTGCTTGACCATCAATCGCGGCGGAATCTAGAAATTACGAGAACGTCACGGGATGGCACGTTTCATGGCTCACTCTTGTGGGCGCTGGATCAAACCCGCACGGCCATGGGGGGGCGGGCCCTCAAGCGTTGGCTGCTGCAGCCCCTGCTCAGTTACGAACAAATTGAGGCGCGGCAAGACACGATCGAAGAACTGAGCCAAAACACTGCTTTCCGTGGGGATCTGCAAGCTTTGCTCCAGCAGATTTATGATCTAGAGCGCCTCGCGGGGCGGGCTGGATCTGGAACCGCGAATGCTCGGGATTTAGTCGCCCTGGCGGAATCCTTAGATCGGCTGACGGATCTGGCGAATTTAGTGGCGGATGGCAAGTCTCAGCATTTACAAGCGGTGCAGACGGTGCCGTCTACATTGGAGAAGCTGGGCATTCGGTTGCGATCTCATCTTCACGCCACCCCTCCCATCAGTCTGACTGAAGGCAATCTGATCCGTGATGGTGTGAATGCTGAGCTGGATCAGCTACGGCAACAGGCCGTCAGCGACCAACAATGGATTGCCAATTTAGAAAAAGACGAGCGGGAACGGACCGGCATTCCGACGCTTAAGGTGGGGTTTAATAAAGCCTTTGGCTACTACATCGGTATTAGCCGTGCGAAATCAGCCCAGGCTCCCGATGACTACATTCGGAAACAGACCCTCACCAATGAAGAGCGTTATATTACGCCTGAACTCAAGGAGCGTGAAGCCCGGATCTTCAACGCCCAAACGGAACAATTTCAGCTCGAATACGATATTTTTGTGGACCTTCGCAGTGAAGTGGGAGAGTGGGCGGGGTTAATCCGAACCGTGGCCGCCAATGTTGCTGCTGTTGATGTCTTGGCTGGACTGGCTGAAGTGGCGGTCTATCAAGGTTACTGCCGTCCAAAGATGACACAAGGGCGTGAAATTAGCCTTGTTGATGGGCGTCATCCAGTGGTGGAGAAGTCTCTACCGCCGGGATTCTTTGTCCCCAATTCAGCCGACCTGGGGACCCCTAGCATGTCGCCGGATTTGATCATTCTGACGGGGCCCAATGCCAGCGGAAAGAGTTGTTATCTGCGGCAGGTGGGGTTAGTTCAGCTGATGGCGCAGGTGGGCAGTTTTGTCCCTGCAAAATCTGCGGGTTTGGGGATTTGCGATCGCATCTTCACCCGTGTCGGTGCTGTGGATGATCTGGCCACAGGGCAATCAACCTTCATGGTGGAAATGAACGAGACCGCCAATATTCTCAACCATGCCACTGATCGCTCGTTGGTCCTGCTTGATGAAATTGGCAGAGGGACTGCCACCTTCGATGGTCTCTCCATTGCCTGGTCTGTTGCCGAATATCTGGCGATCGAGATTCGGGCGAGGACAATTTTTGCAACGCACTACCACGAACTCAATGAGCTTGCGACCCTGGTTGATAACGTCGCCAATTATCAGGTCCTGGTTAAAGAACTGCCTGATCAGATTATCTTTCTCCATCAGGTTCACCCGGGTGGAGCCAGCCGCTCCTATGGGATCGAAGCCGGACGCTTGGCGGGACTGCCGCCTTCCGTGATAAAACGTGCTCATCAGGTGATGACGCAAATTGAAAAGCACAGCAAAATTGCTGTTGGGCTTCGCAAAGGTGGCCCCCATGCCAAGCCACCCAAGAAAGCAACCGCAGGTAAAAAGCTGGTAGAAGAGTCCCAGCAGTTTGAACTGCCGTTTTAACTGTAGAAAAATAATCCCAAGGTCGCCTTTCTAAGGCATATAGAAAAGAAAAAACCTAGCTGTTTATAACAGCTAGGCAGATGAGAAACTTACTTATCAATCAGATTCCACAGGTCGCGAGAGCGATTCGTTTAAGACAGGTAAATTACGCGGCAGATGGCTCAATTGAAACTTTGACCACCTTATTCTTTTCTGCCTCTGCTTTTGGCAGCGTCAGGTGAACAATGCCGTCTTTATAGTCAGCTTTAACTTGGGTGTTATCAACTCTTCCGGGTAATGGAATAACTCGCTGAAACTTACCATAGCTGAACTCAGATCGGCTGCCTGTCCGTTCCTCTGACTGTTGCTCAGATTTCCGCTCACCGCTGACTGAGACAGTTTTTTCGGTGACTTGAATATCTAAGTCATTAATTTTAATGCCGGGGATCTCAAGCTTCAGATAGATTGCCTCGTCATCCTGAGAAAGTTCAGCTGCAGGAACAGAAAATCCGCCTAGGTTGGGAGAAAAATCCTGCTCAAAAAGTCGGTTGAGACGGCGCTCTAATGTGTCGATCTCTTGCCAAGGTGTCCAGTGAACTAAAGTCATATCTTTGCCTCCAAGTGCATTCTTGAGATGAGTCAAATTGACTCGCTTCGTTTGCATGTTTTAATCATATGCACCCGGCTAAAATTTGCCGATACGGTTTTTATCCCCGATTCAATAGAGGTTCCCGAAACCCATGTGATGCAGTTAGAAATGCAGTGTGGAGAACTGAAGAGATCTCTTCGGTTTACCCCCTATCTTCAGAATTAAATGAGCCTTTGCATTCCACTTTTATGGTTCGTTTTAGATTCTGGTGATGAATCACATGGCTAGCAGAATCCACCGTTGTTGCGTGGAGGGCGATGTTCCCGACAGTGACTGAGGGCGTTATGGAGAGAGCTATTTACAAGGAGAGAGTCACTCTGTTCATCTTTATGTGTTGTGCCTGAAAGAAAATCCTCCCCCTCTGGTACTTCAGAGGGGGAGGATGAAGTGCGATATTGTTTTGTCTTACTGGTCTGTCAGAACAACCAGTTTGGCTACCCACATATCTGAAACGTTGGAGTAGAAATCGATGTCCACAATTTTGTATGTCGTATATTCAGAGGCATTGTGAATCGTGATGCAATCATCCTTCTTCACACCTGCTTTTTGAGACGTCATCTGAATTTCTTGGAACTCATCAGCACTTGTGTCGAGGCTGTAATCTAAGCCTACGTTGGATGCGTGATAGTGATGCGTTTTGCTTCTTTGCAGCCAACCTCGGAGCTTGCTTGGCAAGCCAGATGGAATGGCCATCGGCTCTAATACGCTAGCCTGCTTGAACTCTGCAAATACACTCATTGAAGTTCCCCCGTTGGACTGTTCATACCCTAGACATAGTGTAATGTCTATGATTTTTGTTTACCCAATAGATTTTGGGTATGGTTTTTCTATGTAAGGAATATATAAAAACATGAGAGAAGATCTCGTGAAGCTTAGTCAGGGACTTGTTTTCCGTCGGTTTTGATCGGCATTCTGTTCGGTCGGAGGTGCCTGTGTTAAAAGTCTCTACAGTCGTGGCATGATTCTCTTGCTGATGCCTAGTCGCTTGATGAAACTGCTATATATTCCCTTAGATGAACGCCCCTGTAACGTCTTTTATCCTCAGATGATTGCTGAGCTGCAGAGGGATGTCGAGTTGCGAGTGCCGCCGCTGGAGCTGTTGGGTGAAAAAAAACAGGCGGCCAATATTGAGCGACTGTGGGATTGGCTAATCGATCATGTTTCCGACTGTCAGATGGTTTTGCTGTCGATTGAGATGTTGGTGTATGGGGGATTGCTCCCGTCTCGTTTGCATCAAGACTCTGCTGGGACTCTGACGCAGAGACTTCATCGTCTGCGCCAGTTGAAGCAGGATCACCCTGAGATCGCGATTTTTGCGAGCAACTTAGTGATGCGGACGCCAAGCTATAGCAGCAGTGAGGAAGAGCCGGACTACTACGCTATTCACGGAGAAAACCTCTTCAATTGGGGGTGGTTACAGGATAAGTCCCAGCGTTTGGGGCTTTCCGAAACTGAACAACAGCGGTTGACGCATATTCAGGCAGAACTCCCCGCTGAGTATTTAGAGGATTACCAAACCCGGCGTGCCTCTAATGTTGCGGTGAATCTCGCCGTCATTACTTTGGTGCAAGAGGGAATCATTGCCTTTCTCTCGATTCCCCAAGACGATAGTGCGCCCTATGGCTTTACGGCCATCGATCAGCGGCAAATTGTGGATCAGGTGATGGCACTCCGCCTGCAGCATCGGGTGCATTTGTATCCGGGGGCAGATGAGGTGGGCTGTACCCTCCTGGCCCGCTCTTATAACCAACTTCTTAGGTGTTCTCCTAAAATCTATGTGTTTTATAGTTCAGTGTGCTCACCGCAGATTGTTCCTCTGTATGAAGATCGACCCCTTGGAGAGAGCGTTAAGGCCCATGTTTTAGCGGCAGGCGCGCAAATTGTGTCAACGCCAGAGGCTGCAGACGTTGTTTTAGCTATTAATACAGCAGGGCAAGTGATGCAAGAAGCCTGGGATCAAGTCACAAAGGACATTACATATAGTAGCTTCAGGAGTCTACGTTGCTTTGTGGCTGAACTAGAGCGATGGCGGCGCTCGGGAAAGCAAGTTGCGATCGCAGATGTGGCCTTTGCAAACGGGGGGGAAACAGAGCTGGTTCAGATGTTAGACGACGCAGCCCTCTGGGATGGTTTACTAGCCTATGCGGGTTGGAATACCAGCTGTAATACTTTAGGGACTGTATTAGCCACCCTCAGTCTGGGGCTAGAGGCACCCAATGCCCAGGCCGTTGCTTTCAATAAGATCTATCGCTTACTCGAAGACTGGGGATATCAATCTATCGTACGCGCTGAGATCATTAAGACGTACCTACCTACAGTGGGAGCGTCCTACTATGACTTCAATCATCAGGAGGAGTTGATTACACAAACGATTGCTACGAGACTAGTGGCCCTTTGGCAAGAGACGCTTCAGCAGTCCTTCACCCAATGGAATCTTCAGCAGCTCATGGTTTTTGCACCCTGGCACAGAATGTTTGAAGTGGGATTACGGCTCAAAATTACCCCAAGCGAAGGATAGGGCCAAGACCCCTAACTTCTTTCCCAAGGAGGCGTGAAGTGCATGTTCCTCAAACGATTAAATAACTGCAGGGAAAAAATAAAAATAGATCTTTGCCGACCTCTATCGAAATTTGATCCCCGAAAATACCCTGAATTCGCTACCCTTAAGGGTACGATCAACCCCGTAGGAATGGCCGCAGGAGCTGAGACATGACTACACTCGACTACTTTCAATGGTGGAAACAGTTGTCTGTGCCGTCGCGGTTGCTCATGGTCGGCTTGGCTGCACCCATCTTGGTGCTGAATTTTTGGGCCGTTGCCACCATTGCTAACTTCCTCGGTGTTCTGATTGCCGTGATTGTGGTTGCATCGCTCGTGGCGTTTCTGCTCAATTATCCCGTGAGCTGGTGCATGCAGCGGGGGCTTCGTCGAGAGCCCGCTTCCATTGTTGTTTTCCTTTTAACGATTTCCCTACTGACGGGACTGGGACTGATTCTGTTTCCGGTGGCGTTTACCCAGGCCCAGCAGCTAATTAATCGTTTGCCGGAGTGGATGGACTCAGGGCGAGATCAGTTTATATTGCTCAGTCAGCAAATGGAGGAAAAAGGGCTGCCGCTGAATTTAGATGCCCTAACGGTCAAAGCCTTTGACCGGATTGAGGGGCAGTTGCAGACGCTGACAAAGAGTGTCCTGAATATTGCGGTAGGAACGGTGAGTAGTGTTCTCGATATTTTGATTAGTTTGGTGGTCACGATCATTTTGACCTTCTATCTGCTGCTGCATGGTAATGAGATTTGGCAGAGCTTTATTCAGTGGTTGCCACTTGATACTCAGAAGCCTGTTTCTCAAACCCTACGCCTTAGCTTCCAGAATTATTTCATTGGGCAGCTTATCTATGGCATTTGTATGACTGCGGTGCTGATCCCCACGTTCCTGTTTCTGAAGGTACCCTTTGGGGTGTTATTTGGCTTAACGATTGGCACGATGGCTCTGGTCCCCTTTGGAGGCACGGTGGGGATTATTCTGGTGACACTATTGGTGGCTTTGCAGAATATTTGGCTGGGGCTGAAGGTATTGGCTGTGGCTGTCATTGCCCAGCAAATTCTAGAGAACTTAGTGGCACCGAGAATTTTGGGTAGTATGACGGGGCTTAACCCGGCCTGGGTTTTTATCTCGTTGCTGGTGGGGGCCAAAACAGCTGGTCTGATTGGGGTCTTAGTGGCGGTTCCGACAGCTGTCGTTGTGAAGACGGCGCTGATGAGTTTGCGATCGCAAATGGGGCTTCCCTACACCACGACAGAAAGCACGCCGGCTTCCGAAAAAGTGCTAGAAACAGCCGTTCCCAAGACAATCTCGGAGGTTCCCCAAGTCTAGAGTTCCAGTCCTGTGGACCGGCTCAAGGTTTCAATATCAGCTGCCATTCAGGAGATGAGTCTGCTTGGGTCGGTAGCTTTGTCTCCCCGACAACATAGGGACCCCAGTAGCGACGAGACCCATCTAAGGCAAAGGCTGTCAGTACATCACCTGTTTTGAGTTGAAGTTGGCCGGTGGGGCGCGACAGAAGTAGCCCTTCTTCATTGCCCTCTGCGGGGGCAAAATCCCAATGAAAGCGCTGTTCTTCAGGAGTCCTTTGGCGTGGGAGCCATACCACCCGGATAGGATAGGTACTTCGGTTGCTGACGCGCAACTGATTGGCGAATGCGACGGGTTTCTCCGGTAAGGGCTCAGTGGCAATGGAGGGTTGAGGGGCCGACGGTGGCGGTGGCGTCACGTCGTTTGACAGTGCCACATCTGGGGGATCAATGCCCACCGCTAATTGCGACAGAAAAAAGGCCGCTGTGCCGCCAACAACCGCTGCTGAAATTTGAGCTAGGATATTTGCCTTGAGAACCATTGCTGATCAAGCTGCTCCAGCAGCGTGAAAGTGACTCTCCCCCCTGTAAACCATGATGCATGGGGTCTTTCGGTGAGGACGCAAAACTGATGCGAATATCGGCTCCAGCAAAACTGGATGCAACAGCGACAGTTCTTGAGACTGATTCTAGACAGTAACCGTTCCATACAGATTTCTCTTAACAAAATCTGCACAAACAAAATGTGCGCCCTGAAAATAGTCATTACCCCACCTCCAAAATAGCACAGCTTCCTGGCCGAAAGGTAGACAACGAGGGGCAAAGGCATGGTTGAAATCACAACTTTTGCCGTCCTTTGCCGCCAGAATTGAAGTGGGAGAATCGTCCACTCCCGCGATAGTCTTTTAGAAGGGCGCAGAGAAATTCAGCTGCCCCAGGAAACGACTCGTTTACGTAACGGCTGGTATATGACTGTACGCACTGAACTCACTCAACCTTATTCCGATCAAAAGCCAGGTACCTCTGGGTTACGCAAACAAGTTCCGATCTTTCAAAAGATTCACTATCTCGAAAACTTTATTCAGTCTATTTTTGATAGTTTAGAGGGCTGCCAAGGTCAAACCCTGGTTGTGGGTGGAGATGGTCGTTATTTCAACCGACCGGCCATTCAAACCATTCTGAAAATGGCCGCCGCTAACGGCATCGGGCGCGTGCTGGTGGGACAGGGCGGCATTCTCTCTACACCGGCTGTTTCTTGTATTATTCGCAAGTACAAGGCCTTTGGGGGCATTGTGTTGTCGGCCAGTCACAATCCTGGTGGGCCTCAGGGAGACTTTGGGGTCAAATACAACATCGCTAATGGTGGACCTGCACCGGAGAAGGTGACAGATGCGATTTATGACCGCAGCAAGGTCATCGACAAGTACCAGATTCTGGATAACGACGACATTGATTTGGATCGACTTGGGGTTGTTCAACTGGGTTCAATGACAGTGGAGGTTGTGGATTCTGTCGCGGACTACGCAGAACTCATGGAGTCTCTCTTCGACTTTGGCAAAATCAAGCAGTTGGTTTCTTCTGGAACGTTTCGCATGTGCATGGATTCCATGCATGCGGTGACGGG
>CALFCG010000296.1 GCA_937951315.1 uncultured cyanobacterium | reverse complement strand
GAGGAGGTAGTTTTGGCTAGATGCGATCGCACTATCCAATTTAGCCCTTAACTTATCAGTCTCGATCCCAGGTTGAACTTGCATACTCAATGATGTGAATTAGCTAAAGATTTAGATCTGAAGATATCCCACCGTTCAAGGCAGGACATACAGCAAACCTCAACATACCGTCACAGAATTATTCTTGGCAACATTGTTCCAGCTTCCTCTGAGAAGCACCTTAATTTCCTGGATAACGTCCTGAAGAACAGCGAGTCATCTTCCCCATTGCGATCCAAAGCACAGAGTAGACCGGCTTCGATCACAGCCAAAGACCACACAGCAGAATAGATTGGTTAGGGGTCAAGAAATTAGAAGCATAGCTGAGACCGCGAAGTTAAGGCCATCATCCATCATCTTCGCGCCCATCAATGCTTGATAGACAAGGTTAGATATCACTATGTATAGACGTATAAAAACTCACGGTCGCCAGGTTAAAAACATCACAGCGCTGATGATTGCCGCCGGTATTCTGTTGCAGGCTATGCCCAGCTGGGCGGGCTTCAACCCTCGAGGGAAGAGATTACGTCGTCCGGGTAACCGACAGGCAGCCGCCACCCGTCCCATCTGTCGTAATGAGGATAGTCCTCCCAATACGACAAGAGCACCGGAGGGTCCACCCCTGAAAGCTTTAGTGCCGCAGAGCGATCATCACCTGTCTCGGGAATTTACAACCGCCGCATATCCGACCTTTCATTGGTATATGCCTAGTAACAATCCCCATCCCGCAGCTCAGTTTGTGCTGCATAAAGTCAGTAATGTAGAACCTGTCATTGAAGAGGTCGAAGTCTTCAGCACGCAGTTCAAGATTCGCACGGAGGAAGGAATTGCCAGCTTGAAGCTCCCCGCAGGGGCAATGGCAGCTGCGCTTGATGTCGACACAGACTATCACTGGCAAGTGAGACTCCTCTGTCTCGATGAAGATGATGAATACGTGACGAATCAATATGCCGAAGGTTGGATTACGCGGATCCAGCCCGATCCAGAGCTAAGGAAAAAGCTTGCGAAGGCCAAGCCGATTGCTCAGATTGATGTCTTTGCAGAGGCGGGGCTATGGTACGACGCCCTCACACAGCTCACAACCCTCCACCGAAGCTATCCGAAGAACCAGCGACTAGAACGCGAATGGCAGTTGCTCGCCAACTCTGAGTTTGTCCAGCTTGCAGATATTCCGCTCCAGTTAGCTTCTCCGTAACCCTAAACTCGTTTGGCGGATGAGGGTCGGCAGCTGCTGCATGTGGGTAAATGCGATCGCACCTTCTTTTTCTAACTGGTGAGCAGGGGTAAGCTTGGCATAGCCATAGACCTTCATCCCGGCGCTCACAGCGGCTTTCGTCCCCGTGGGCGTATCTTCAACAACCACGCATCTATTAGGTACAACGCCCATCTGTTCAGCGGCGTATAAATAGACATCGGGGTATGGCTTGCCTCGGGCAACATCTGAAACACTAAAGCGTTTGCCCTCGAAGTAATCTAGTAAATGCGTGATACCGAGGGTAGTCTGCATCTCTTGATGGGTTGAGTTAGAGGCCACGCAATAGGGAAGTTCTAGCGTCTGCAAAAGATCCACAATTCCAGAAACGGGCTGAAGGTGCTTTTGATATGCGATCGCAGTTCTCTCGTGAAACTCCTGTTCAAAGTGATCGGGGATAGGACGCTGAAGCAGCTTTTCCGAGAGATCAAGACAGTAGGTCATTGAATGTCCCACAAACCGCTCAAACATATCTTCCAGAGTCACAGCTAGACCCAGCTCGTTAAGCATTTCGGCAAAGACCGTATTCGTGAGGCGTTCACTATCCACGAGCACACCATCACAGTCAAAAATGATCAAGTCAACATTCTTCATTTACTCTTGTCCCAATTTTCCACGGTCAAGGCCCAGCGTTCATGATCGCGCCATTTGCCATTGACCTTCAGATATTTTTCAGAAAATCCTTCTTTCGTAAAATTGAGACGTTTAACCAAATTAATTGAAGCTGTATTGCCGGTCTGGATATTCGCCTCGACTCGGTGTAGCCTAAGCCGATTAAAAGCATGATCGATGACGAGCCCTATGCCCTCGGTCATCAAGCCTTTACCAGCAAAGTCGACATCAGCATAGTAACCAAGATAAGCATTCTGAAAGGGACCATAGAAAATTTGACTCAGGTTGGCAACGCCAACGATTTTTTGAGTCGTCGCGCAAAAGATGAGTGAACCCTCAACATCTTCACGCTGACAACGGTTGATATATCCCATGCAATCAGCCTCAGTCAACAGCGGTGCAATCCACGGAGCATAGAAATCTCGACTTCTTCGGTGTAAAGACAACAAGCCCAGATAATCCTCTGCCGCTGGTCGCCGAATAAATACACGAAGGGTCACAACCTTAATTCCTTTTAATCAAAACAAGACTCTTTAGCTACGTTTGTACAACTAGGGGGCTAGGGGGCAAGAGAGGACAATTAGCAAAATAAGTGGCAGAGCAGCATAATTCTAGCGACAGATTTGTGGCCATGTCCCAAAGAGGTTGACTACAGAGTGAATAACGAAAAGACTAACCCGCCCACATGGTATGACACCGTCAATGGAAGCTACAATTTAGAGCAACGAAAGGCATGGTACAGCAATGTAGCTAGAGCTTATCAATGGGCTAGACCAAGATATCCAGCAACATTGATTAATCAGGTACTAAACAAAGCAAATCTGGCTCAAGAAAATTCGTTACCAAACTCAGTTTTGGAAATTGGCTGCGGTCCTGGCATTGCAACCGTAGCCTTTGCCGATAAAGGTTTAAATATTACTGCAATAGACCCTAGTCTGGAAGCTTGTGAAATAGCTCGTAAAAGCTGCCAGGATTACGATCAGATCACTATCGTTAACAGCAGATTTGAAGAATTTAATTTGTGTGAAGGAACTGATCAAAAACAGTATGATGCTGTCTTGGCTGCCACTTCTTTTCATTGGGTAGATCCAGAAATTGCCTGCCGTAAATCAGCTTCAGCCCTCAAATCCGGTGGCGTATTGATTCTATTATGGTCCACGCCACCACAGCCAAGCGAAGAGATTTGCCAATTTTTACAGCCGTTATATGAGCATTTCGATCTTTCAGAACTCAGCACAAGTCAGAGTCGCCCCCAAGCTTACTATCAAGACAACTTTGAGACATTTGCGAAAACAATCAGTAGGTCGGGCCTCTTTCAACCCTCGACTGTTGAGATTAAGACTCACAAATCCAAGTACAAAATTGAGAAATATCTAGCGCTTCTCAGCACGCTTTCTGGCTATATCAAACTAGGTGCAAAAAGACGCACACATTTACTCAAAGATTTAGGAAAAGCATTAGCAGGAAAGCTAGAGACTGATACCTTAGAAACGACGCATTGGTTTGCATTCCAAGTTTCATTCTTAAAAACAGAATCGCAAAGTTGAAACGATTAGAGTATGAGCTAAATTAACACTTAGCCAGCCCCCAATGACCTTGGCACATGCAACAAGAGTATAAACGTCAAAATTCCTCCTATATTCAGATAGAAAAATGCACCTAACAGTTCAAGACGATAGGTGCATTATTTTAGTGATAACGATAGAAGACCAATAACAGGTCAATTATGAGTTATCAAAATTTAATAACGGTAGCTGCTGCCGCTGCCTGGCTTGTGCACGATGAAGCTCTGCACCTGGCACTGCTTAATGTTGTCAAAGCCAACCACTCGGATGTAGCAATCAGGGTAAGCAGAACGACATTCTTGAACTTCACGAAGTACCTCATCAGCATTTCTAGCGCTGAAAAGAGGAAGCTTCCACATTGTCCAGTAAAACTGGGTAGGCTCAGAATCTTCGTTGAACTCAATCGCAGGGAAGAAACCATTATCAATGATGTACTGCAATTGACGAGCAATCTGCTGATCCGTCAAAGGAGGCAGATAGGATAGATTCTCGTAACGGCGCTCTTTAGGTAAAGTCTGC
>CALFCG010000295.1 GCA_937951315.1 uncultured cyanobacterium | reverse complement strand
AGCTATGTCCACAATACTAACTGAAAAATAGATTTATAGGAGGTTTGAGTCTGGCTGAATTTCTATGTGAGAATAATATTCTAAATGGTAAGTAGAGAGGATTGATTAAATATCGTCCCCACTGCTGCATCTGCCTTAGCTATTGTCAGCGTAGATGCAACCTCATGATTGAGCCGTCAAGGACTGACGTTCCTGGAATGCATTGCATTCTGCTGTTATCTAGCTGATCAATCTAAGTTGGCCTCGGTACACTTTCGTCGTTAATGCAGCGCGATTCTATTCGTGCAATTTCATCTATCCTTCAATCTGTCAAAACTCTATTTTGAAATTTTAATATCTGCAGTTAGAGGGTATGCCTCAGAGGCTAGCAGCTTTATTTATGAGCGCTGGCTGAGACAGACGTCTATATAGGAGATCATTTCAGTCATGGATTATGAATTACGGGTAATTATTGAGAAGGTATCTATAGCCAATCAAGCCACCATCCATCGAGAAAATATTGGAGCATTTGGCATTAAGAAACCAAAATCTATTCTCGATTTGGGCTTGAGACATACAGAACAGATCTCTTTACTAACTCAGCTTCAAAACTTTCTGTTGGCTGAGCAGTCTATTCTTATTGATCCTGGGTTTACTGAATGTCCCAAGTGTGGCGAAAAAATCTCCAAAAATGGCTTCCTCAAATCTATCTTTCATGCTGTCTTCAGTGATCATAAGCTGCGCCTCCAAAAGCATCGCTGTAAAAATCCTGACTGTAATTGGCAAAGCACGCCGACCACTCATACCTTCTTTGGCACGGATACGCATCCTGACCTAGTGAAGCTGCAGTGCGAGCAAGGGGTATTAAATAGCTATCGCATGGCAGAGACCTACCTAGCAAAACTCAACTGCCAACGTCGCAGCGTCAATAACCATGTCCAAATTCGCATGATTACCAATCAGATAGGAGAACGTCTATCTGATTGGAATAAGATTCCCCCAAGTCCTTCAGAAATTGGTGTTACTCATCAGTTGATTGTTCGAGTTGAAGGTGAATCGATTCTGTTGAAAGGTAAACAAAGAGCTGAAGTGATGTTAGGAAGAATTTCAAAAGGTGATGATCTTGCAACAGAGTCTGACCATAAAAATGATGCTAGCTATGTGATGTCGGCGATAAATGACCAGCAGCTAACAATGAAGACCTATCTACTCAATGCCGCTTTCAGGCAAGGTTTAGATATAGGCACGCATGTCTTTGCGATCACAGATGGCACTAGAAATAGTTGGGAGGTAGTCTCAGCGCTCCAGTCCCACTGTCAAAAACTAGAACTGATTTTGGACTGGTTTCACATATGCAAGAAATTTGTTAGGGTCCGACAAGGCTTAAACCTTGTGCTAACGAACGGATTAAAGCGGGCGCAATCAATCTTATGGCAAGGATATGCAAATGATGCTTTATATGTGCTTGCCTCAATCCAAAGCGAAATCATAGATGAAACTAAACTTCTTCAAATCAGAGAATTGCGAGAGTATCTACAGATGAACCTTAATTATCTTGCCAATTATGCAGTAAAAGACCAAACGAACATGCCCTACATGAGTGATGTCGCAGATTTCCATCTTGAGGATTGTCTTCGTGAGCGGCACCGCAAGCAGAAGAAAATGCAGTGGACTCAAGAGGGGGTACACAATATTCTCCAGATTAGAGCCATGATGGCGAGTCATGAATGGACAGACCGATTCCTTGAATTAATTGATCTTGCTCCTGCGATAGAACTCTTGTGAGAGTCATCACAGTAAATATTTACGCTTAATTGATTATATATCTCTGAATTATTGATTAAATCATTAAAAATCTTTGTTTTATTTGGTATTATTATTTAAAGGCTTCCTTCACTCTTATATGTGGTTCTAATTAGTCCTCTGTTTCAACTTGAAAAACTTTGCTTGGTCTTCCCGAGGGATAGATTTGTGAGAAAGGTAAGCAGCGAATATACCTTTGTCTGTAAAGGCAAGAGCTTAGTTAATTTGATGCTCTTTGTTCCATGATATTTTTTGTGGTAGACGGAGAGTTTCGTAAATCGTTGTATTCGGGCCATGGGCAAGGCAATCAGCTCGAGTGCTTTGGCGATGAAGGACCTTGTTCTTCACGTTAGTGAGACTTTCAGTCTAACTTCAGCTTAAGGAGTAAGCCAAACGATGGCCAATCATATTTCGTAGAGGTAATCGGCTCAACTCATTTTCTGAAGAACAGCTAAATGGCAGTATTCTTCTCAATGACCATGAACGGGCCTTCATCCGTCGCTGGTGCACCTGCGATCAATCTTCTGGAAAAAAATGCCTTTAAATTCTTTCTCGCAGAATTTTAATCAGCATCACTAATTCTAGTGTTCCAATAAATCTTGGTTATACAAACTAATTGCAAAGCATAAAGTCGCTCGACTCATTGTGATAATATCTCCTGTTGAGTGCATCAGATGAAAGTCGGATTTCTACTTTCATCTGATGCACTATTTTTTTGTATCTATGAAGTAACCCTAGATGCTTCATCAGTATCGCTATCGATGAATATCAAATACTTGTATGGAGTATAAAGTCATGAAGTATGGAGAGATGACAATCGTGTCATTTCGTTGATTTGATTCGGTTTTCCCATCTATACAATGCAATTAGTAAAATAGGGGAAAAATTATGCCTGCGACTCTGACTGTATATTTAAATTGCAGCTGTCAGGAGTATATAAGAGAAAAAGCGCTAGAGACATAATCTAAGCTATATATTGCTCTATTGAGGCTAAAAATAGCAATAATACTTTTGATGATACGTATGAAGCTACTCTCAGTCTATATTAATCTCTTATCTCTGCTAATTATTTTGATTCATATTATTGAAATAAATTAATGCTAGACACAGCCAATATTCTATGAATCGACGATTTCTGTTTTTGATTATACTCTTGCGTATTCGTGACCAAATCTTCTCATTTGATTGATGCATAACTGTAAATATTTTGTGTGAAAATATTTCGGATTATTTGATGGTAATTTCTAATTAAATACTCATAAAATATCAGTGTAAATTCAGATAGATGAACTACTTTAAAACTTATCGAAGATACACCCAAGGGTATTAGCCTTCGATAGTAGCTTTTTTAGTTCGATATTTAATTTGTAAGGACTAAAGAGATGCTTGCTTTTGCTTATCAACTCATTCCTAAAATAGGAGCTTCAATCATGTCTGTTATTCCTTCCGGTCCCTTGAGCGAGTCGATCGAACTCAACGATAACGAAACCCTTTCTATTCAAGAATCTGTCATCGCACCTATTGGAACACCAGCTATTGATATTCCAGGTGACAACGTAAATCTGAGCACCACTGATGCGGGTTCCATTGCTGCACCTGATGACGGTAACACTGCCATTCTTTCGAGTGGTGACGGGGTACAGATTAGTAACTTTGGCTCTATCTCTGGTGCATTCAATGGCATCAGTTCGACAGGTGATGGATTGAACCTAACCAACTTCGGCCTCATCTCATCTGATAGCCGTGCTGTTGACAATAGTGATGGCGACGGCATCCGCGCCCAAAACTTTGGCACTATCTTAGGAACGGGTGATCAACGCAACGGCACATTTTATGTTGATGGTACTGTTGACGATCTGAGTTTGCAGAACTTTCAAACTGGTGTCATTGATGCTGGAGAAGGTAATCTTGGTGATGCTGTCTCAGTTCAGGTCGGCGCTGAAGGCGATGCTAGCAATGATGACATCAACATCACCAATGCAGGGCTTCTGCAAGGTCGGGGTGATGGACCAGACGTTTTTGCTGATGGAGCCCGTGTTGCTGCGAATGGTTCTAGCGGTCTGCGTTTCTTCAATGGCTCTGGTTTACCAGAAGCAACAGTCTCTGGCAGCATTACCAACAGCGGTACGATCACTGCAGAGGTTAATGTTGGCTTCTTGGGAGGTGTTGTCGTCGAGGATGGAGTGGCCTTTGATGGCACCATCGTTAACGAACAGAATGGCTTGATATCAGGACCTCGTAATGGACTTTATATCGGCAATGCTGAGCACGACCTTGCGATTACCAACCGGGGACGGATTGAATCCGGCAGCCGTGCGGTTAATATCGATGGCGATAATGTCTTATTCGAGAATGCCGGAACCATTGAAGGCATCGGCGACCAGCGTAATGGCACCTTCTACCTCGATGGAACGGCTGATGAAATCACTGTCAACAATACCAGCACTGGCGTAATTGATGCAGGTGTGGGGAACTCTGGCAGTGGTGTTTCTATTCAAGTCGGTGCCGCAGGTGGTTTGAGCGATGGTGCAGATGATGTTGAGACCTCTGCTGATGTCGTCAATAGTGGTCTGATTCAGGGACGTGGAGATGCTAACGTTCCAGCTGGTGTTCGTCTGTTTGTGGGGTCTGGCCTTGAAGAATCTACCTTCACTGGTACCATCACCAACCAAAGCAATGGTGTTATTGCCTCTGACTCAGATGCAGGCATTCTCATTGAATCTGGCATTATTTTTGACGGTCAAATCGTCAATGCTGGTTTGATTCAAGGAGGAAATGGTTTGGCCATTAATGCAGAAGGGGCCTCAGGAGGTATTTATGTTGGCAATACTGGTACGCTTGACGGTGATGTTGTCCTCGGAAGCGATGGAGATGTCTTCAATTCGGCCAATGGCCTGGTTAATGGAATCGTTTCTGGCCTAGGTGGTGATGACCTCTTAATAGGAGGACGTGAAGAAGATGTTCTTGCTGGTGGTTTTGGGAGTGATACTCTTACCGGTGGTCAAGGGGCTGATTCCTTTGTCTTTTCTCCTGCAGAGCTGGGTGCAGATGTGATCACCGATTTTGAGGATGGCACTGATCTTTTGGATGTCAGTGCCTTTAGCTTTGGAGTGTCTGCCTTGCAGTCTGTTATTGATGGGGCTCAGCAAATTGGCAGTGATGCACTGTTGACCTTCTCGCCAGATAATTCTGTGCTATTGCAAGGTGTTCAGACAGGGGTTGTTGATACTACTGATTTCATAGCCTAGGAGCTATTACAGCAGATCTAGGTATCGTACTTTGGTCTGCTGTTCAACCTATAACAACAGATCACTTCAATACCTCGGCGATGAGTAGGCAGGGCTCAATAAGAGGTTAATCGATACATCTGACTCAGGAATAACCTGCTCTTGCAGTCAGAAAGTAACCTCACAGTGTGTCTTTGTAAGAGAATCACTGTGAGGTTTTTTACTTCAGAGAGGTCATTGCTCCGACTTATTGATGTCCTTAAACGGAGTTGAGATAGAATCCCCAGATTAAAGTCACTGCTGATCGGACTAAATATTTTCGAAAGAACCAAGTCATGCAAAACAAGGTTCAACATATCCTTTAGATACTTTTCTAGTGAATTTAAGCGAAGAATGGGAGATGCCATTCCTCGCTTGTACCGGCACTAACTAGTAGTCAACCTCAGAGGGAATCAAACCTAAACTAGAATCTGCGGTTTGATATGTTCCAGGTACATAGGACTCTGTGGGAATGGCGCACATGACTTGTTTATTTGGAAGCAAGATGACAACATTACCTGGTTCACAAGTTGCTTGACTTAAATCGTTGTAGGCGAGAATATCCGGCCCCTGATTGTAAAGGGTACTTGCAGACTGAAAGGGAGAGCTTGTGGAGCTAGATGATCGTTGGACTAACCCAATAATCAGCTTTGGTAAAATTCTTGCCAAAGTATCGTCCCAGACATATCCACGTTGTCTATAGTAGTTGCGATCATTCCAATAGCCTGACTGTCGCCAGTAATCTCGATTGTTCCAGTAATCACGATTGCGCCAGTTTACATCAGTCCAGTAGTCGCGATTATAGTTACTCGCATAATCTCGATAAAGAGATCGCTGTCGTGCCTCAAGTCGATCGAGACGTCGTTCTTGCTCAATTAGCCTCTGGTGTTTTAGCCATCTTTGGTGATATCGCTGTCGCTGTTGACGCCAAGCTAATCTTTGCTGAGCGAGTTGAGATTCATAGCGGTCTTTTTTATATCTGCGATAAGCGAGTTGCTTTTTCCGTTGGGCTTGGATGCGTTTGTGATGCTCATGGGCTCTATGCTTTCTCTTTTGCTTCCAAAGAGCATCTTGGTGATGCTTGTTTTTGTAGATTGCATGCCGCTGATGTTTGAAAACAGCTTTCCGCTGAGGGGTACTTTTCTGCTGACTGTGCAGGAGCTTCTGTTTTCGTTCTCGAGCCTTAATGGCTTGTAGTTTCCGCGCCCGTTCCTTCGCCTTCAGAGTCTGGAAATTCTTACGCTTAGGTTTTCTGTCGACGACCTTTATAACCTTTTTGGTTTGAACCTTTTGGATCTGGGGCTGACGCTTCAGGGCTCTTTGTTGTTTCTGGCGTTCTAATGCCTTCTTCTCTTGGGCCTTTTTGAGCTTGAGCGCATTTTCCTGTTGCCTTTGTCTCTGAATGGCTTTTAGCTTCCGCTGGCGTTCAACAGCATTTTGCTGTAGTTGGCGTTTTTTTGCCGCTTGTAGCTTCTTTTGTCGTTCAATTGCTCTCTGCTGTTGTTGCTTTCGCGCTTCAGCCTTTTGTTCTTGAGCTGCCTTTAACTTCCGCTGGCTTTCGATAGCATTTTGCTGACGCTTCCTTTGGATTGCTTTTAACTTGTGTTGCCGTTGGACCGCACTTTCTTGTCGCTGACGTTTCTGACTTGCTTGACGATTAGGCTTCCGCTCTGCTGTTTTCTTTGACCGCTGCTGTTTCCGTATCGGCCTTCTTGCACCAGCCTTCTTCTGCCTTTGACGTCGGAGCTTTTCTGCTTTTTGTTTTTTCTGTTCTGGTGTCAGTTTTTTGGGTGCTTGTGCAACAACGAGTGAAGATTCTTCTTCTCGTTGTTCAATGGTTTGATTTGCAATGCTTGCAGTAGCTTGAGTGGTTGAACTAAGGATGCCAAAGCCAATAATTAAGGCTGTTGCTCGTAAGAGGTTGGTTTTCATAGACGTTTTCTCCAACAGTGAGGCTAGAGACTTGATACCGAAGCTAGACCTGCAGGTGACTTGAACACTTTGCATGCCCCCCAGAGCTTTGACATGTCTCATCCATAACCTTAATGAGGCTTCTTCAGCATGTCAGTCCAATAAACTACTGAAAGTAGGGGCAAATGGAGGATCGGAGAGTATCTGAATAATGGAGATTAATAGAAATTAGTAGAAAGAACTGAGATTGATTTTCGCTGGGTATGTCTTGCTTGTTTGAGTCTCATTTGATATGTAGAGTTTCGAATATCTCATCGATCTTGCTCAATTTAGAACCAGCACCTGTGGGGTGTTACAAAGATTTCAACGCGAATGATTGGGCATGCCTTCCAATTATCTATTCTAAATTCTTCTATCTGTATCTGTTCTGAATCATTTCTATTGTATTGAGTAATTCCTCGTTTATAGTTTGAAGTCCATCTTTTCTGTGAGAAAACTTTCTTTCAATTGATTGGGTGTATTTTTACTTGTTGGTGCTTTGAAAGATTTTTGAACTTCATTGAATCGAAAATTTCAAGCAATATATCTATTTGATAATAGCTGTGTGTTTTGAAAAAGGCTTCTCCCAATGCATGTCTTTTCTTCATTTTTTGCATGTATTGATAAGGTAAATTAAACATCAATATATTTCATTTTTGCTTATTAAAAATATGTGCTATCCCCATTTACTCTCTAGCTTCTTTCTCCCCTGGAGAGTGCTCGCATTCTATGTTGAACAGAGTATTCAGACGTTTCTATATGATGTCTAATTCCTTCCCACCATGTATTGGGGGAAAGTACAACTATTTTGATAAGGATTTTTAGCAAGATTATTGCTTTGTTCTCCTCTCTATCCCTTTCTCTCGGCCTTTGACCTATTCTGTCTGGGTAAACGGGGGGGCTAGATTCTTGAAATACTTATATCGCAAATATGTGTTGATGGGTTCATAGATGCATGCGGGAACTCTACCATTATAAGTTCTAAATTTACTTGATCTATAATCCTTGCCATGGGTATTCTGATTATTTTTGTTGTCTTTGTGGCCGTATTGGTCATGATTGCGATTAATGCCTATAACCGTTTAGTAACGCTACGAAATCGTTATCAAAATGCATACGCTCAGATTGATGTCCAGTTGAGACGTCGCTATGACTTAATTCCTAATCTTGTGGAAACAGTCAAAGGATATATGAAGCATGAGCGCGAAACCCTAGAAGCTGTGATTCAGGCTCGGAACTCTGCCATGAGTGCGAGTCGACAAGCCGCACAAGCACCGGGTGATCCACAGGCGATGGCACAATTGGGGGCTGCAGAAGCGGCACTAGGTGGAACACTGGGAAAACTGTTTGCGCTCTCAGAAGCCTATCCTGATCTGAAGGCTGAGAAGTCTATGTCAGATTTGTCAGAAGAATTGAAATCGACGGAGAATCGTATTTCCTTCGCGAGGCAGGCTTTCAATGATGGTGTGACTCTTTACAACACACAACGTGAGGTCTTCCCGAGTAGTTTGATTGCCAGCACCTTCAATTTTCAGGCAGCTCAACTCCTAGACATCGCGACACCAGAAATGAAGGACGCACCTAAAATCTCGTTCTAAGGCCCCATGAATTTTTTCGAGAATCAAGACCAAGCCCGTCGCATTACTCAGCGGCTATTAGTGCTGTATATCATTGCTATTTTGGCAATGATTGGTTGCCTCTATCTAGCTGTCATTCTGATCTTTGAATTAGCATTTTGGTCGCCCTTCGTCCTCGCGATCGTTACGGTAGGGGTCGTCGGGACGATTGGTTTGGGTAGCATTAAGAAAATAGTGGCACTCCGAAAGGGCGGGCAGGTTGTTGCGGAGAGTTTAGGAGGAGTTCTTGTTCTGCCGGGTACAACTGAGTCTGAAGAGCGAAAGCTTCTGCATGTTGTTGAAGAAATGGCTATCGCCTCAGGTATTCCGGTCCCCTCTGTTTATCTCTTGCAAAGAGAGCGGGGGATTAATGCATTTGCAGCCGGTAATACCGTCAATGATGCTGCTATCGGTGTGACTCAGGGGTGTTTAGAGCAACTGACTCGTGATGAGTTGCAGGGGGTTATTGCCCACGAATTTAGTCATATTCTCAATGGAGATATGCGGCTGAATATCAAGCTCATGGGTATTCTTCACGGTATCTTGATCATATACTTGGGGGGGCGCATCATTACGCGAGTTGGCGTTGATAGTCGCTCGGGTTCCTCGCGGCGCTCCAGACGTTCTAGCGATTCTGATAATTCCACTGCGATGCTGGGCTTGGCGCTGATGGCTGTGGGTTACATTGGCTTATTGATGGGACGACTGATTAAGAGTAGCGTGTCTCGTCAGCGTGAGTTTTTAGCTGATGCCTCTGCTGTGCAGTTCACTCGCGATCCTTATGGGCTTGGTAATGCTTTGCTCAAGATTAGTGGGGCAACCTCATGTCTAGATTCCCCTCAGGCTGAAGCCGCTAGCCATATGTTTTTCAGCAATTCTGTGGGTAAGGTCTCGCTGTCTGACATGTTGGCAACTCATCCCCCCCTAGATGTTCGAATAAAAAGGTTAGGGGTGGCGCTTGAGGCTCTACCCCGTAGCAAACCTGTCTCCCCTTCCTTGTCTATGGTGGAGTCAGAATCTGGTACTGAGGCGGTGATGGGTTTTCAGCCAGGACTTCCAAAGACACCGACGAAGATGGCGCCAGAGCAGGTTGTGGAGCAGGTGGGGACAACGGCCCCTGAGCATTTAGCCTATGCTCAGGCACTCTTGGATAAGTTGCCTACTGATTTAAAAAAAGCGTTGAAATATCAGCATCTTGCAGCTGCTATTGTCTATGCTCTACTGATCGATGATGATCTTGTGATTCGCGAACAGCAGCTGCAAGGATTGCGAAAAACAGAACCCTCTGATGTTGTGAAAGCGGTGGAGCGCTTTAAAGATGCGATCGCAACCCTAGATTCGAGAACCCGTCTTCCACTGATTGAACTGACGATCCCTGCCCTTCGCCGAAGCACGAACACTGAATGGATTCAATTTTGCCAGCAGGTTCAGCAGTTGACTCAGGCAGATGGTCACGTCTCATTGTTTGAATGTGTCCTGCAATTGGTCCTTGAACGACGTCTAGAGCCTCATTTTGGAAAAGCGCGTGACTCATCAGTGTTGTACAAAAATTTAGACCAAATTTGGGCCGACAGCGTGACGCTACTCTCTCACCTAGCCAGTGCCGGTCACGATAGTCCAGATACCTGCATCTATGCATTGCGTTCGGGTCTCTATCGGCTGCCGGGTGCAAACAAACACACGATTCCTGATGAATTGAAACCCAATAATTTTAGGCAATTCAGTGAGAGTCTTGAACGACTGGCGCGTGCCACCCCCCAACTCAAAAAAGCCCTGGTTGATGCCTGCTCCTATACCGTGATGTTGGATGGAACTGTTACATCTGCAGAAGCAGAGTTATTGCGGGGAACAGTGATTGCTTTAGGCTGCCCCATTCCTCCCTTCTTAAATGCAGCTGCGCGCTAACACTCCCTTCTACCTTTATCTGTCTCAGAGGTTCTAGAGAAGGGGATGAATGCAGAGTCAATTACGATTCCTCTAGCGTGCTGTTCTCAATCTGCATCTGCCAAAATTTCAATATTCTGTCTACAGCATTCTCCCAACTGTATTGGGCAATAAACGCTCTGCCATTTGCTCCCATCTCAGTGCGAAGCGCTGAATCCTCGATTAGACAACTGAGCTTTTGGACAAAGTCATCGTGGTCTTGGGGGTGAAATAGGAACCCTGTTTTACCCTCATCAATAAAATCAACAACCCCACCAGCACGGGGTGCTAACACCGGAATTCCAGCGGCACTAGCTTCCATAATTGTCAGACCAGTGGTCTCTTTCTCAGATGTGGTGATATGTACATCGCTATTTGCTAGTATGGCTGGCATTTGCTGGGGAGAGATGCGTCCCAAAAAATAGACATGGGGAAATAATGTGCCCAAGTCTTTTTCTAAAGAGTTTTGCAACGGGCCATCACCCACAATAATCAGAGAAATCTTTGCCGGATTGACTGTCTCAATTAGCTTTTGAGCAGCATGATAGGTAAAGCCCCAGCCTTTATCTGGGGTGAGCCGACCCACGAAAATGAGTTTGACCGTCTTTTCAATATCTTTGAAGTCATAGGTTTGCTCGAAGAAATGAGGGTGACGTTGGGCTGCCCCGAAGCTAGCGGCATCGAACCCCAAAAAATTATCTTGCACAATGTTGCGAATGCCCATGCGACTGGCTTTTTGGGCGGTTGTTGGGCTCGCAACTAAAGTGGCAGTGTAGCTGTTATAGATCCAAGCAAACAGAACTTTCAGGAATGCCGCAAGACCTGAGATCAAGAACTGGGGCCAAGTGACATAGTCAGAAAGATAATCAATATAGTGGGTATGAAAAAATCCCACACAGGGAATCCCCTGTTTCCGGGCATAGGCAATTCCCGGCTTTTTTAATAAGCAAAAAGAGAGCCGTTCTGGTTCATCAACATGAATAATATCTGGCTCAAAAGACATCAACTCTGCCAGAACTGTGCTATGGGCTTTAGGTTTAACATCTCGCTCAAAGTCTAGCCCCAGTGCCGGACTGCTCTCTAGGGGCACCACTTTTACTCCGGGAAAAATCAGACCGATATAGCTTTCCCAGGCAGGGTAAATTTCCTCCAGTGCCGAGTAGTCCGGTGTGAGGAGGAGAACAGAATGGCCATGGCGGCTGAGCTGTTGCAATCGATTGAAGATTGCAACCGACACACCATCAACGACAGGCAAAAATCCAGAACTGATGACCGCAATTTTCATACCTGTTTTCCAGCGCGCAGTGATTTGGGAATTTATAGCAGTACTCGGTTGAGTTTGGAGGACCCTTCATCTGCTGATATATTGCTCAACCATTCGTCTTTATAAATCCATATGTGGACCGTTATATCCGCGAGTCGAGTATCTGCTGATTAATTATCAGAATCAAGTGCTGCTCTCTCCGATTGTGTTGAGTTCAAACTGAACTGGCATTTTTGGTGACCGACCAGAGGCCCTCTGTTTTGATAGCCCCTATCAACCTCTGGTGCTATTCCGCTGGACTTGGCTGGGGGGTGTGTTGGTAGGTTTGAGCCATTTTTTGAAACTCAGACATATACTGTGCTGGATCATCTTGTCCTACCATGCCGATCATGACGACGTAGCCTCCCTTTTCTGGGAACAACATTGCTTGATAAATCCTTAAGGGAGCTTGGGATTGACGATCCTTTGCCGTGGCGATGATTTCAAAACCGTCTTGGTTGTTAATTGAGATTGCTTGTATTTTCTCTACTTCGATGGTTTGAAGCTGTGAAACCTGCCCCAAGCGATGAAGAGCAAAAGCTTCTGGATCATAGATCGGGACATCTCCCAAAGAAGGAGCCACAATAAACAATGGATCTTCCGGTGCCGGTGTTTTAAGCACACCATCTTTAGAAAAAAGCCTGACCTTACCTGCAGCTTGAACTTCCTGAACTTCTACTAGCTCAGAAGAGGGTGTAATGCTAAAGGGTAGTGTCGATATCGCAAAGGACTGTGGAATTAAAGAGGCTGATAGAACAGCTTTCTTCAGTGACTCACTTAGTTTTTCTGATGCATCCTCCGGAAAGGTTGCAACAACGAGTTTTGTCTTGTTTTGCTGATCTGAAAATGCCAATAGCCATTTCCGAAAATGCCCTCGACTGCTTGTCTTTTGCGAGACCTGCATCAATACTTTTTGATCCTCTATCAGCCATTGCTTTGTCAGCAGACGAATACCACGAGCCTCTAATTGTTCAGAGGTAAACCCCTGAATGACCTCAGAAAACGGTCCAGGAATCTCACTGATCATAATTGAGGCCTCCGTCTGAAGCTGCTGAACGCCGTGGAAGGTTGTCGCTTTCTCAAAGCCTTCTGGTGGCTGGATGCTGAGTCCTACCTCTGGGAAGGATTCTGCGGTTTGAGCAATGACAGTTTGTCCCCGAACAGGCAGAACAACCTGAAATAGTATTAACCCAGCAAATAGAACTTGACGTAACATGGAAAGTCATCAGAAAAAGGCTATTTCCAAGATAGCCTCTCTCCTTGGATGGCGCTTTTCTCTCAACATGAGAGCAAGCTAGAATTATTGAACTCTTGTGCTTTCTCTGCTCAATACGCCTCAGTCTTGTTGCCGCAGTTAGGTGGCCCCTGTTGAACCCTGATTAAGACAGGGAAACCTGACCCATATGTGCCTTAGTTGAGGTCTCATGTCCAGCCTATTCCCTGAAGGTCTTCGCTATGACGCTTCCAAACGCTCTTCTTCGACATCTGTCCCAGTCTGTGCTGCTTGTGCTCTCCGTTGCCTGTGCTGCACCTGCTTTGGCTGCTACCGAGAGTAATGGGGCGGTCAAAGTGTTGCCAACCGAAGCTGTTTCGGTCACGCTTCTCCCTGATTTACAGGCTGGGTTAGAGATTTCTGTGGGGACCGAAGAGGAAGGGCGAACCGCAGACCGTGGGGCAACGGGTTTACCCACGCAGATGCAAAGCTCTCAACTGGCAGCAGAGGAGCTGGGGCTACAAATGATACCCACCCCTTTGCCAACAGAACCTGAGTTGCTAGTGGCAGAAACATCTGAGGCATCAACGCCTTCCTCTACAACTCTTGATGAGAGTGCCAAGACTGAAGATGCAGCTCCCATACCTGACGTTGCCGCTGATGAAGTACCTGTTTCGGAAGATGTCACGGGAGAAAATTCTAACAATCAAGATTTGACTCGAGAGGCCGAACAAAACACGGAAGTTGAAGCAGAGGAGGAAGAGGCTGCTAGTGTTCTATCGCCAGAGGAACTGGCACAGCAACAGATGCTGATCGAGGCCGATAATCTCTTTCTCAGTGGTCAGAAGGAGGCGGCTGAAGCGCTGTATCGGCAGGCCAAGGATCCGTTTTTTACAGCAGCTGAGGCACAACCCCGCCCAGAAGCATTCTCTGAGCCGGACCAACTTTCACCGGGTGGTAAGGTCTATTGGCGGGAGTCTGCTGCGGGCCTAGAGAAAAATCTCAAGACAAGGGCCTTAGTTCCTGCCAGTCTTTTGGTGGAACGGCATCCTGAGTTTATTCCAGGACACCTGCGCTATGCAGAAGCGCTCCGGACTTATCAGCAGTTGGAAGAAGGGCTTGCGGTGCTTGAACGCGGTGCCGCTCGCCATGCGAACGAACCGGAATTGCAGCAAAAGTTGATTGATTTTCAAGTGGAGTCAAAGCGCTGGTTAGAAGCTTCGATTACGGCGCGTCAATTTGCACTCCTCAATCCCGAACATCCGCGTGCCGAAGAATTTAAGGTAGCAGCGGAGAAGTATCAAACGAAGTTCCGGAAAGTGTTGAGATCGCAAGTAAGATCAAACGCCATTGGAGGCGTCCTCACCGGTGCCTTAAATCTAGCGTTAACCGGCAATCCCTTCAGTGCCGTTGCAACCGTTCAGTCCTCAGTCTTTTTGTTGAGGGGAGAGGACTCTGTAGGGCGATCTGCTTCCGAGCGAGCTAAGAAGCGTTTTGAGATGATTGATGATCCTGAAGTCCAGGCCTATGTTGACCGTATTGGCCAGCGGCTAGTCGCTGTTGCAGGCCGCGACATGGAGTACGAATTCAACGTCATCAAAGATGAAGCGTTGAATGCCTTTGCACTGCCTGGAGGTAAGATCTTTATTAACGGGGGAGCCATCACTAAGAGCCGTTCCGAAGCAGAATTGGCGGGCTTAATCGCCCATGAACTCTCTCATTCTGTCCTGTCCCATGGATTCCAATTGGTCTCGGAAGGCAACGCCACTGCCGGGCTGACAAATCTTGTGCCCTTAGGCGGTTTGTTCTCAAGCTTAGTGATCTCTGATTACAGCCGCGATATGGAAGAACAGGCTGACTTACTCGGCACCCGCCTCCTCACCTCGTCTGGTTATGCTGCAGACGGTTTCCGAAATCTAATGGTAACCCTCGGGAAAGAAGACACAAACCGCTCCAAACTGCCGGAATGGCTTTCAAGTCACCCTGGTAATCAGAAGCGGGTCAAATATCTTGAGGAATTGATTGAGAAAAATGGCTACAATCGCTACACCTACGAGGGAGTTGCTGACCATATCAAAATTCAAGAACGGGTCCAGATTATTCTCGATACCCTGGCAGAAGAAGAGCAAACCCTGGATCAAGAAGTAGAGAATCTCAAAGATCAGCAAGAACTAGAATCTCAAGATTAACCTCATCCCATTATCAATTTTTTGCAAAGACCGCTGGCATAATAATGGAACTCAGATGTTTCTCAATATTTTCTGAATCTGAACTGATGCTGAAGCAAAACCACTGCCATACCAGGAGATAACGTGATTTTTTTCGTTCTCTCTTTCATGATCTGGGTGAGTATCCTGTTAAACCAGGTGTTGATCATCGTTCCCCTGAAGCTGCTGCATGTCTTTGATCTATCCCCTTGGCTGGGAGGAGCACTGCTGCTGGGAATTTTCGCCTGGATTTTTGGCGATTAATTTCACCGTATGTCTAGAGACGGGCTGCTGTTTAAGAATCAGAGAAGCGTAACAGAACCTGACTGCGCTGCACATTGGGCGTTTCGCCGTAGTTTGTGAACGTCACAGAGGTTAGCTTCTGACTCCAGGGATTGAACAGGGTCTCAAGCTGGCGAAGCTTCGGGAGCTGACGTTCTAGCAACGACTTCATCACTGGCCAGTCTAGATAAACGTAACCCTGGTTTGGTTCCGAAAATGTTGCCAGGGACGATTGAAAATCTTTCTGTTTAGAAATTGCATCCTCCGTTAGCCCCTGCTTCAGAGCATCTAACGATGTTGCTAAAATTTGGTGGTCTGCCTCTGTGGCAAATGCACCGGTAATCTCGGCGTTGAGAACCATCGAGTTTGAGTCTTGAGGCGTTGAGTCTGCTTCCGAAGAGACGAGATGAGCCCAAGCCGATACTGGATGATCGTCCAAGGCGTAGGGAATGACTCCAATGTTTTGCTTCTTGGCAGCTTTATCTAGCACCTGCGTGAGCTTTTGACTGCCATCATCATGAACAAATAGCCAGTCTGACTCAAAGAAAGAACTTGGGGCTGTTAAAGGTTGATCGTGACTGGGCAGCATCGCCACCGCATATTCACCCTCCACACTTGGGAATACATCCCGAGTCAGATTTACGGACCATTGTTCCCCCCCCTGCTTCAAAACAGTCCGAACCCACTTATCCAATTGATCGTAACCTTTGAGATCTTGGTTCATCTGTGTCCAGAGCCGTTGCAAGTTTATACCAGAAGCGATGAGTGGACTGCTGCCTGGAATATAGTCAAGGGCCTGAATTGGACGACTCACGGCTGGCTTCACCATATTTTTGAGATGGTCTGAGTCAGCGACCAATAGCGTTTCAGCCAATAAACCCTGGCGAGTTTTTCCAACCTGCATCGCGAGACTGTGATAGGGGGGCGCACTCGAACGGGAGAAGGCAGAGAGATCGACATAGACAAAGCCGTCCTGCTGTTTTTGTTGCAGATTGGCCACGGCTTGCTGATATTCAGGTGTATCGGTTAGGTTCTGTGACTGGCTGTCAGCAATGACGTCTTGGAGGACCGATGGTGAATTTGCCAACAGTAGATAGCGCTCGTCGACGATCGCCGTTGACAGTCCTTCGAAGGGCTGCAGGCCCGAGATCTCTGGTGCAAGAGGTTGAGGGTTATCAAACTCAGTTGAAATTAAGCTGATACCACTATCTTGCTGAAAACTGAGGGTCTGTCCTGCTGCTATTTGCTGCTGCCAGAGTTGTTCAATACAAGCTTGGCTTTCTTTTGCGCCCCGCGTTGTCAGAGCAAAGACATAGTGATGCTGTTTGACAGGGCCCGCAAGGGCAAACGTTAACTCATCATTTATCCAGGGTTGCAGGTCGCGAGCATACCTAACGCCAGCATTCGCTAGTAAAGCCTGGGGCCACTGGAGGGGGGATGATTGATTCCCCGCCATCGGCATTTGCTTGGGATTGACCGAAAATAATATGGGCGTTTGTTGGGGGGCAAATCGGGCGGTGATCGGCCCTTCATTTGGCTCAGCAGTGACTGGAGGCGAATCGGCAAAGGCCATGCCACCGCTAAGGAAGAAGCAAAGGACGATGGCTAACAGTTGAATCCAAGGGAAACGTCGCGTCATCATGAACAGAGAGACCCTGATGTGGCTGACTCATTCGAGTGATGGCAGGATGCTTAACGAGGCTAATACAGTCCCCGGTTTTTGCCTCTGACACCCAGCCCTATTATTTCAGCAAAGTTGCGCTAGATACAAATGCATCTGTAGGGCAATTCAAGTTCGAACTTTTGCCTTAACTGGCAGCATGATGAAAAAGCGTATCCAGGTAAACACGGGCAGCGCGTCGATCGCTCTCCCCATGCTGGAGCAGGAAAAGTGACAGAGCTGCTGAAAATACACGATCTTGATCCCAGTCAGGATGTGCTTCTAGGTAGCCTTTCAAGGTTTCATGAAGCTCTTCAGGAATTTCAGCCAAAATGCTAATTGTTGTTGCGTTCATGAACAGTCCCCTCTGTGTTGTCGAGATTTGATGTAACTGACCTCTGCATCTGAGAATTGCATGGAAAGTTAGCCCCTTAACTACCGAAACTTGCCTTGGTGATAGATCTCAGCAAGATGATAGATGGAGAGTACTGGCTTTTTTACTGCACCAGTCGCACCATTATTTGCGATCTAGGGGTGGGATTGTCAATGGGGCATGCGGTTCGGTCAGACAGGATGCTTTGTGGAGCTTCACGACAAATAAGGGCTTCCTGGCGTTTTTGTTTACACAATTTCAATTTCTCCTGGGGAAATCGCTCAAATACGCCAAAATCCACAGAACTACGGCCTGTCCCAGTAAACTCGTTCTTGCCTGTGGAAAACCTCGTGTCATCTGTGGAAAACCTGTTGAACAGTTGTGGAAAAATACCTCTGCTCTGTGGAAACCTTGGGGAAATCAATTTTCAATGATAAAAATTGCAAATCTCTTTCAAAAGTCAGCATCTGATCATCTGACGAATGGATCGGCCACTCTCTGCTGGTGGTGCTGATTTGCAATCTATTTCCTTGACAGAATGCTCCATAATGTCAAGGGACCTCCTGAAGCTGGCGATGATGCCATCTAACGCGAAGACATTGTGGCGCAGTTTCCCAATGTGCAGGTTGCGATCTAAGAGAGCTGATTCTGGTCGAATTGGTCGAATGTTGATTTACTAGTGCTTGTGACCGATACAAAGTCTAAACGTTCGAGTCGATTTATTAATCGGGCACTCAGGTCTGCGCTCAAGGTGTGGTTGCGATCTCAACTCTCCTCCGTCGCTGATCTACAGATTGAGATAGAGGGATGCGATCGCAACCTGCTGGCAGGCAATATCCCCAAAGTCAGCCTCACAGCACAGCAAGCCGTTTATCAAGGCATTCATTTAAGCCACATCAATATTGTGGCTCATCGAATTCGAG
>CALFCG010000294.1 GCA_937951315.1 uncultured cyanobacterium | reverse complement strand
ATCCACCTGGATTTATACAACAGGATTATCGCCTGCTGATACGGCTGCGGCACTGGCGGCAATTCAAGTGATTCAGGCAGAACCCGAGCGGCGGGAATGGCTTTGGCAGCGAGTGAGTCAGCTTAAAGAAAAAATCAGCCAGATTTCGCAAGTTCAGCAAGGAACCTGGAAGCTTTTACCCACTGAATCTCCGATTGTCTGTTTGCAAATGCAGAGTCCGGCGGTGGTCCTTGATGTTAGTCAGCAGCTAGCCACTCAGGGCATATACGCCCCTGCGATTCGACCGCCCACTGTGCCCACGAGCCGCATTCGGATTTCAGTGATGGCGACACACCAGCCAAAGCAGATTGAGCAGTTGGTTACGGGGTTAAGATCGATTGACTCAGATAATGCTGCAGAGGGCTAGGTTTATCTGCCTTGACCTTGCCATCAGAAAATTTGCTCATGTTAACTTAGACATTAGTTTTGCTAAACAGATTTTTCTCTAGTTCCGTAATATTCCGAAGCGCTTTGCTGGAGTCAAACCTAGGCAAAACTATTACCTGATCCAGTACAAAAGGATAAACTCGTGAGTCCAACCGATTTGGTCCCAACACCGACGACTGCAATCGCCCCCTTCAATGCCACAGAGTTCGACCGTCATGTTATGGGAACCTATGGCCGCTTTCCGATTGCGTTAGAACGAGGTGAAGGCTGTCGCGTTTGGGACACCGAAGGTCGTGAGTATCTAGATTTTGTTGCGGGGATTGCCACTTGCACCTTGGGGCATGCCCATCCAGCCTTAGTGGAAGCGGTTACGGCTCAAATCCAGAAGCTGCATCACGTTTCTAATCTCTATTACATTCCTGAGCAGGGAGAATTAGCGCAGTGGCTGACGGCTAATTCCTGCGCGGATCGTGCTTTTTTCTGTAATTCAGGTGCAGAGGCCAATGAAGCGGCGATTAAATTAGCTCGGAAATACGGGCATACGGTTTTGAATATTGAAAATCCCGTGATTTTGACGGCCAATGCCAGTTTTCATGGCCGCACATTGGCGACGATTACGGCAACAGGACAGCCCAAATATCAGAAGAATTTCAATCCACTGGTGCCCGGATTTCATTACGTGCCGTTCAATGACTTTGGGGCTTTAGAAGATGCGATCGCAACCCTCAACCAGACCCAACCACAAGTCGCGGCGATCCTGCTTGAACCTCTACAGGGAGAAGGGGGTGTCAATCCAGGAGATGTTGCGTATTTCCAGCAAGTTCGTCAACTTTGTGATCAGCACGGCATTTTACTCATTCTCGATGAAGTTCAGGTCGGCATGGGACGGACCGGCAAGCTTTGGGGCTATGAAAATTTGGGTATTGAACCCGATATCTTTACCCTTGCCAAAGGCTTAGCGGGTGGCATCCCCATTGGGGCCATGCTGTGCAAAGAGTCCTGCAATGCCTTCGAACCCGGCGACCATGCCAGTACCTTTGGGGGGAATCCTTTTGCCTCTGCTGCTGCGCTTTGTGTCTGCCAAACCCTAGAAGCTGATGGGATTGTGGCGAATGTTCAGGCACGAGGTAACCAACTGAGAGCCGGTCTCAGGGAAATAGCCGCCCAGTATCCCGACTACATCCGAGAGGTGAGAGGCTGGGGCTTGATTAACGGTGTGGTGATTGACCCCGCACTCAAAGCTATCGATCTCGTGAAGGATGCCATGTCTGCAGGACTTTTGCTGGTCCCTGCAGGACCCCAAGTGGTTCGATTTGTGCCGCCCCTCGTTGTTCGTGAAGCCGAGGTCAAGCAGGCTATTGCAATTGTGGACCAACTGTTTGCACATCAAGGCAGCTAGCACCTTAGGAACTGTTCCCAGGCTATTGACTCAAATATAGCCTGAGCGGAGTTAACAAAAAGACTGCGTCCTATCGCATTTCGATAAGACGCAGTGGTCATCTCACGGAGACTAGAGAGAAGAGCGATTCTGCCCGTTTTCAGTCAAGGTTTAGATTGTAAAGTCCGTTTTCTCGAGAGCATTGGCCTGAATATTTTCAAGAATCGTAGTACTCTCCCCAATTGAGAATTGTGCATCACCGCCAATCTGGACTGCACTATCAAGAGCACTTTGTAGCGCAGATGTTCCTAAGCTAAAGGCACTGAAATCAAGGTTATCCACTCCAAGCTGGAAGTCAGTAATGACATCGATTCCTTGATCGGCTGGTGCAAAGACGAAGGTGTCAGCACCCCCGCCACCCGTGAGTGTGTCATTACCTGCACCCCCTGAAATAACATCGTCACCAAGACCCGCCGCGATGAGGTCATTCCCACCGAAGCCAGAAATACTCCCATTGACCGTACCCTCAACCCCGTTGAAGACATCGTCGGAGTTACTGAGCAAGACATCGCCATCGAGAATGCCTTCATTGTTCACCGTCACACTGTCATCTGCGTCGATAACATCAATGGAAGCAGTTTCGCCCGAAATAGTCCCAGAGTTGTTTATTTCTCCATCTAGAGAGACACCTTCTAAAATGGCAATTCCGCGTTGTGATGCAGTGATATCCCCTTGGTTGTTGAGATCCCCCTGGAACGTCACGCCACCGCTGGTACCAGCAAAGAGACGGATGCCATCCCCAGCTAAATTGCTATCACTAGGAGCATCACCACGGCCTTGAATCGTACCGTCATTATTAACCGAGGCCGTCACAACATCGCCCGCAATATCGCCTGTTTGCAACGAGATGCCCGCGCCATTGTTGCCTTCGCCTGCATCAACCACACCGCCGAACTGATTGTCGATGGAGTAGTTATCAGCAGTTGCATCGCTATAAACAGTCCCGTTTCGCTGGTCTCCAGTTCCCAAGATAGAACCGGAGTTCTCAACGGTTAGACCCGTTCCGTCAATGTTGACAGCGCGACTATCAGAGGTAACGAGTCCTTCATTGCGGAAGACACCACCCGTGTGGTCAGCCCCTTCTCCATTAACCGGGTTACCGAAGTACACGCCATTTAGAGCACCAGAGATAACACCCTCTTCAGTGTTCGTGAGCGTTCCCTTGAATGAAACCCCGTTAACGGCTCGGAACCCGGCAGTTGCCCCGGCAACGTTCTCACCCGAAGCAATGGTGCCAGAGTTAACGATATCACCGGAGAAAGTCGAAGGAGCAAAGGTGACACCACCTTCGTCATCAGTCCCACGAACCCCTTCAAGCCGGATTCCGTCGCCAGCCTCTGGGCTAGTGGGAGGTAGGATCTCACCATTTTCGGCACGGCCTTGGATAATTCCGGAGTTTTCAATAGTGGCTTCGACAGGCGTATCACCCAGAGAAAGTGAAATAGCTGCCCCATTGTTGCCTTCGCCAGCATCAATTGA
>CALFCG010000293.1 GCA_937951315.1 uncultured cyanobacterium | reverse complement strand
AGGCCAGGTGTTTAACCTGGGCAGTGCGGATGCACTCGATGCAGTGCTGGAGACGATCGAGGTTCAGGATATCTGGGGAATCGGACGACGCTTATCCAAAAAGCTCAGAGCAACAGGTATCTTTACGGCGAAGCAGTTGCGGGATGCCAACCCCGATCTGATGCGGCGGCAATATAGCGTCGTGATGCAGCGCTTAATTCTAGAGCTGCGGGGCATTCCCTGTATTGGCCTAGAGGATATTCAACCCAAAAAACAGATTATTTCATCGCGCTCCTTTGGTGAGCGGGTGGAAGAGCTAGAGCCGTTACTGCAGTCTGTGGCCATGCATGCAAGCAAAGCGGGAGAGAAGTTGCGATCGCAACATTCGGTCTGCAGCGCCATCCAGGTTTCGATCCGCACCGGTCGGCACAACCCCAACGAAGACTATTATGGACAGTCAGCATTAGCGAAGTTTGCGGTGCCCACCGCAGACACCCGCAAGTTGATCAATGCAGCGGGTCAAGTCCTGAGACGGATCTATCGAAAAGGACCACGATATGCGAAGGCAGGGGTGATGCTGCTCGAGATCTCAGAGGATACTGTGATGCAGGGGCATCTCTTTCAAAAACGGGATAGTGAGAAGGCCGTCATGCTCATGAAGACAGTGGATCAGCTCAATCATCTCTATGGGCGCAAAGCGATCTTTTTTGCCAGCGAGGGCTGCAAAAAACAGTGGGCCATGAAGCGACAACGATGCACTCCTGCCTATACAACGCAATGGAAAGATGTGCCTGTGGTCCGGTAAACCATACCTATTATTTGAGGAGACAAAGTCAGCATGTCCAGTCGTCCGCCCTTTGTGAATCACGTCGTTGAGCGACTCAATCAGGTTGCACCTGTGACAGCGAAATTTATGTTTGGCGGCTATGGTCTTTTTGTTGAGGGCGTAATGATCGGCCTCATTGCAGAGGATGTGCTCTATTTCAAAGTGGATAATCAAAACCGAGAAGACTACATTCAAGCCGGGTCAGAGCCTTTTATTTACGAAGGCAAGGGTAAGCCCATCCAAATGTCTTACTATCGGTTACCGGATGATGTCTTTGAGAACCTCGAACAGCTTGTAGCCTGGGTTGAAGCCTCCCAAGACGCTGCCGTGCGGTCAAAGTCTAAGGCGAAGCGTCCTACACCAAGGAAAAGCACCATAACCTGGAAGGAGTCGTAGCCGATTCTCAACCTGTCCTGGAGAATGATCAACGTCCTATCCAACTCCGCAGAATTTTGACAGAACAACATTAGGTTGGAAACTGTTACGCTTCCAGCCTGAAAGCATTACCCTATCTTCATGCCGGACAGGACTCGCTACATCCAGAAGTCTCCAGTAGGTCAGCCTCATACCGAACATCTTGTCGTCAATCATCCGAGCTTAAATTATGAAGGTAGCGGTACAAGAAATCCCCTCGAATTCAGCTCTCAACGTTCCTGGCCCCACGCCCTCGAAATTTTTGGGCACTAAAATCAATAGTCTAAAGTTTTCTCGCGACTCCATAGGATACACTCGTCACCTTTTTCAGACCTATGGTCAGATTGTCTCCCTGGCCAATGGAGGTGGAACGAACCTTTACTCCTCTTTATCGAACTGTCCTGGCACTGTCTTTGTTTACGGCCCTGAGTATGTAAAACAGGTGACCAGTCAACATGATATTTACTACAAACATCCACTCTCCGGTCGGCTCTATCGGCGGCGTCACGAGTCAGAACGAACTGAGCCGCTTAAACACTTTGCAGTCGGTCTATTTGGGGTCAACAGTGAGCAACACCTTCAAGAGCGCAAACTGTTGATGCCCGCCTTTCATAAAAAACGGATCGATTCCTATCGAGACGATATTGTCCGTATTACCGAAACAGTCTTATCAGACTTAGCCCCGCATCAAGTGCATGACATTGCGCTGGTGATGAAAGTGCTGACGTTACGCGTGGCAACAAAGACCCTATTTGGTGAAGATATTGGCAGCAATGGTCTTAAAGTTGGCAAGCTTTTACAAAAAACACTAACTCTCTTAGGTGCGCCGAGAACCACGATCATTCCCTTTGATATTCCGGGCCTGCCTTTTCATACATTGCTCAATCAGATGGCCCAGCTTGATATCGCCATGAGGACTCTGATTCAGCAAAAGAGGAAGAACAGAGATAACGGCACCCATGATGTTCTGTCCATGCTCATCGATGCCCGAGACGAAGAAAGTGGCCTACCGTTATCTGAAGACGAAATCTTGGGGCATACCCACGTCATATTTGGCGCTGGCCATGAAACCAGTGCCAATGCACTGACATGGACCTTGTTTTTGCTGTCCCAACATCCCAATGTTGCCGCCGATCTCCTCGATGAACTCCAACAGGAATTAAAAGGTAAGCCTCCGTCTGTTCAACAGTTAGAGCGCTTGCCTTTACTAGAACGAGTGATCCAAGAAAGTATGCGGATCCTGCCGCCAGTCCCTTGGAATGGTCGGGTCACCTCCCAAGCGACCGAACTCGGTGGGTATCGTTTACCCATGGGCACAGAGGTATTTGTCAGTATTTATCACACCCACCATATGCCCGAACTCTATCCACAACCTGAGGTCTTCAAACCCCAACGTTGGGAAAACATCACCAGAAGCATATACGAATACAATCCATTTAGCGCTGGCCCCCGAGTTTGTATTGGCTCGGGCTTTGCAAAATTAGAAATCAAAATTGTACTCGCGATGCTCCTGCAGCGATACCGTCTACAGTGTATTGCTGATTTAACAGTCGATCGGAAAGGGGTTATTGTCATGTCCCCGGCCAAAGGAATGCCCATGCATGTTTTCCCGCAAGACCGACAGTTTACGGCAGGTTTAAATGGAGTCAGAGGAAACGTTAGAGACATGGTTCAGCTGCCATGCAACTAGCATCAAGTGCCTAGAACTCGCTTGGAATTTGACTCTATTCTGTCTGAGTTTACGGCTTAGAAAACTGAGCTAAGTTGCCTAAAATCCTCATAGCTGACCGTTGCGGGGAGTGCGTCGCCCTGGAACAGGTGGGTGTCACAATATTTTGCGATGGCGACAAAATGCAAGGATAGTTTTTCGGCGCTGTACGGCTCCACTTTTATGACAGAAGAGAGAGCTGTTTCTAGGCGCAAAAGCATGACCTACCGCTCATCTTCACAGAAAAACCCCCAACCTAGACGCTCTAAGCTGGGGAACCTCTAAGCGTTAGAGGTAGGAAGGAGAGTTAAAAATAGACGCTTGGCGATCAATATAGTACCTTTACTCGATATTGACAAATATTCCATTTTAAGTATTATGACTTCAACGCTAATTTGTCGAGAATAGCAATGATTGAGTTCAATCTTGGTGGCCTAATTTCTACCTGTCTGGTTGTTGCCTTACTACTGGGAATTTTAGAAGACCAAGTGCTCAATAAAGGTTGGTTCTCGCAAGTTGTGATTGCGGGAGCGTTGTCTACACTGGTTGCCCTCATCCCCTCGCTACACAAGGGTAACTATTTTGATTGGAGCTTATGTTACCTGTTAGTGGGCGTTTTGGTCTTGAGTTCAGGTCTGATGTTGAGCCGGTCTTTCTTCGCCAGTCAGATCGCTAGAGTCATCAACCATTTCCGAACAATCCAAGCACGGGCGACCCACAACTTCAGCAACAATGCTGGCTGGAGCTGGGCAAAGACAGTTGTGATGAAAGGTGCCAAAGTTCTCTTCATCATCGCAGTCGCTCTCTGGGCGATCATTACCTATCCGGCCCGCCACTCCAAGCAACTTGCGCTACCACAAGGCAAGGGAGAAAAACTGGCGTTTAACGCTTAGACATTCTCATTGGGAAGCATGAGGGGAACGGAGCGCGGTGTAATCGGCATCAAGTTTTGCAAGCAGGAGCGCAGGGTTGAGTAAATCGTGATCACCTGATCTAAGCCGGTCTGTTGAATTCTCTGGTTCAATTGCTGTTGAGGACAATACAAGACAAGTTTCCGGCCTTGTTGCGTGGCTAAACGATAGGCACCATACAGCACACCCAGGCCATTACTATCAATGCTATTGACCGATTCGAGGTTGACCAATATCACTTCAACATCGGTCATGGCGAGCTGGCAAACAGCTTGGAAAAAAGAATCTTTGGTCCGCCCAGTTAAATTTTCAGGGGGAGTAATAATCTTGAGAGTATGAGACAAAATCATGGGATTTTGCTCCATCTGCTTTGAGTCTGATATAGATTAGTGTCAACCTTACAGCAAACCTGGGAATTTGTCGTTATTTGATGGTTCCACGGGTCTGGGTTCAAGAACAGAGCGCAGACTACGATTCTCTGGGGTTAACAAGGTACAGCACTCAATCTAGAATCTGAAGCCACTCATTGTATGGATGGCGATGAAAAGTAAGCGGCTGTGACATCATCTTCAGGAAAGAAAAGCTCGATCTGCACATCCGCCATCGTTACTTCTTGAACGGAGCCAAACTGGGCGATCATTGAGAACAGAGAGAGCGTTGTCTCAGCCGTCCGGACTCGCATCGGGACAACAACCCCTAGTTCTTGCCGCCCATCCACCCGGCCTTCATTAATCCGGGGATGTTGCAGCAACCTTTGTTTTAAGTCATAGATCAGTGGATCATTGGGTCTTTGAATCCGTTCAGCTTGCAAACGAGCCAGCACCAAACGCGCCACTTCCGGCCAGTTCAATAACGGACCATCGGGCGCATCAGACGTCAGCATCAGCTGCATGATATTGGTCGAATCCTTGGCCTGTAATGCGTCGATCAATCGAACCGCAGCGGGGTTGACTTGGAGTAGATTCCACTGCGAATCGCAGGCCAAGGCCGGCCAAGGAGAATGGTTCGCCAGCATCGTATCAATGGCACGGCGAATCGCGCTGAGGCTGGCAGCATCCCGATCAAGTTTGGGATAGACGGGAGCAAAGCCTGCACACACCAGTCCTGTATTCACTTCCGCTCGTGAGATCGCCAGCGTACTGGCGAGGCGCAGTACCATTTCACGACTGGGATTGGCGCGTCCGCTTTCCAGAAAGCTGATGTGCCGTGCTGAGGTTTCAGCGGCTAAGGCTAAATCGAGCTGACTATAGCGACGTTGGCCACGCCAGTCGCGTAGCAGGGTTCCGAATGTGTTCATGGGTTTAGCCTATCGGAGCGAAGGATGGGCGTCACTTACCTCTGAGGTAATTGTCTAGGCAAGACTTCCCGCAGACAATGCCGTTATCGAATTCAGCGAGGATCTGATGAAGACCA